>NZ_JBNDJH010000001.1:0-469150 GCF_050434865.1 Pseudomonas silensiensis | reverse complement strand
ACCGCGGCAAGGATGCCGCGGTAGCCGCCCCCGGCCATGGATGGCCGATGGCGGCGGGCCCACGGAGCAGGACCGGAGCGAGGGCATGCCGAGCCTAGGCGAGGCACCGTACGTCAGGGGCAAGAGCGTTTGGTTACTTGGCGCTTTTCCAAGTGACCCGCCGTAAGGGCGGAACCCTAAGTCGCCGTGACCGCAGCAACGGATATGTACCCCAAACCTTAAATGAACACCATGTTCAGTGCCCGCGAATGTAATGCTCCAACTGCCGAATCAGATCAGCCTGCTCAACGATGGCTTCCTTGACCAGATCCCCAATCGATAACAGCCCAATCAGTTCGCCGCCATCCACCACCGGCAAGTGACGCAGATGACTGTCAGTCATGACCTCCATGCAGCGCTCAATACTCTGCTGACTGTCCGCTGTCACCACAGGCGCGCTCATGATGTCGCGCACCGGCGTACCCACCGAAGAGCGCCCCTGCAGCACGACCTTGCGCGCATAGTCACGCTCGCTGATCACACCGACCACCTGCCCGCCCTCGATCACCGGAAGCGCACCCACGTTCTTCTCGGCCATTACCCTCAGGGCTTCAAGCACCATTTCATCGGGCGCGATGCTATGCACCTGCCGGTTTTGCACGACCTTGAGTTTCAGCAGCTGTGCGGCTGTTTTCATAAGTGCACCCCGACTTCCACCACACCGCTGTTCAACCGCACGGGCCAGACACGCAGACGCTGTTGCGGGTACTCCAGGCAGCTGCCGTCCTCAAGGCGGAAATGCTGTTTGTAGATCGGCGATGCAACCACCAGATCCCCCTTGATACTGCCCACCAACCCGCGACCGATCACATTCGCCCCGGATTGCGGGTCATGGTTGTCGATGGCGTAAAGGGTCCGACCCTCGGCACCCGGCAGGTAGAACAGCGCCACTTGCGCGCCGTCGAGCCAGACCACGACGCCGGAGTTGCTGACCAGGTCCTGTTGCTCGCACACCGTTTGCCAGGCCTCGGTGTTTTCCAGGGAATCGATGCGTTGGGTACTGGACTGGCTCATCAGACAATCTCCTCGATAACAGGGATAAGGTTGAGTTCGGCGGCCATGATCGGGCGCCGCTGGCCGCGTTCCTGGACAAAGTGGATGTCCGGGTCTGGGCGTTTATCGTTGACGAAGGTACGGAAGCGCTTGAGCTTTTCCGGGTCTTTGAGGGCGTTGGCCCACTCGCATTCATAGCGATTGACCACCAACTGCATCTGCGATTCGAGCTCTTCACCCAGCCCGAGGCTGTCGTGGATGATCACATCCTTGAGGTAATCGAGGCCGCCCTCCAGGCTTTCGCGCCACACCGACGTACGCTGCAATTTGTCGGCGGTGCGGATGTAGAACATCAGGAAGCGGTCGATGTAGCGGATCAGGGTTTCATCGTCGAGGTCGGTGGCGAACAGCTCGGCGTGACGTGGACGCATGCCGCCGTTGCCGGCGATGTACAGGTTCCAGCCTTTCTCGGTGGCGATCACGCCAACGTCTTTGCTCTGGGCCTCGGCGCACTCGCGGGTGCAACCGGACACCGCGAATTTGAGCTTGTGCGGCGAGCGCAGGCCCTTGTAGCGGTCCTCGATGGTCAGCGCCATTTGCACGCTGTCTTGCACGCCATAACGGCACCAGGTGCTGCCGACACAGGACTTCACCGTCCGGGTCGATTTGCCGTAGGCATGCCCGGTTTCGAAACCGGCTTCAATCAGCTCGGCCCAGATGTCCGGCAGTTCATGCAACTGCGCGCCAAACAAGTCGATACGTTGGCCGCCAGTGATTTTGGTGTAGAGGTCGTATTTCTTCGCCACCACACCGATCGCGATCAGTTTGTCGGCGGTGATCTCGCCACCGGGGATGCGTGGCACCACCGAATAGGTGCCGTTTTTCTGCATGTTGGCCATGAACGTGTCGTTGGTGTCCTGCAGCGGCACCAGCGATGCGTCCATGATCGGCTGGTTCCAGCACGACGCGAGGATCGAGCCCACCGCCGGTTTGCACACGTCGCAACCGGTGTGGCCACGGCCATGCTTGGCCAGCAGTTCTTCGAAGGTGATCACACCTTCTACCCGCACCAGCGCATAAAGCTCTTGACGGGTATAGGCAAAGTGTTCGCACAGGCTCTTGTCGACGCTGACGCCACGGGCAATCAGCTCATGTTCGAAAACCTGCTTGAGCAGCCCGGCACAACCACCGCAACCGGTGCAGGCCTTGGTCTGCGACTTGAGCAGGCCGAGGTCGGTGCAGCCACCGTCGATGGCCGAGCAAATGGAGCCCTTCGTGACGTTGTGGCACGAGCACACCGTGGCCGCTTCGGGCAACGCGCCCGGACCCAGGGTCGGTGCGCCTTCGGACGACGGCAGAATCAGGCTGGCAGGTTCCGCCGGCAGCGCAATCGCGTTCTGCATGTATTGCAGCAGCGTGTCGTAATAGCTGTTGTCACCGACCAGCACCGCACCGATAACGTGCTTGCCAGTCGCGTCCACCACCAAGCGTCGATAGCTGGCCGTGGTTTCGTCGATGAACTGATAGCTGCGCGCGCCCGGCGTGTTGCCGTGGGCGTCGCCGATGGAGCCAACATCGACGCCCAGCAGCTTGAGCTTGGTCGACATGTCCGCGCCCATGAACGGCTCGGCGGTTTCGTTGCACAGCAATGCGGCAACACCGCGAGCCATTTGGTAACCGGGGGCGACCAGGCCAAAAATACTGCCGTTCCACGCGGCACACTCGCCGATGGCGTAGATGTTCGGATCGCTGCTCAGGCATTGATCGTCAATCACCACCCCGCCGCGCGGGCCGACTTCCAGCGAGCATTGGCGGGCCAGTGCGTCTTGCGCACGGATACCGGCGGAGAACACGATCAGGTCGGTTTCAAGGAATTCGTCATTGGTGAAGTTCATCCGGTAGCGGTATTCCTCGCCTGCGCTGATCGATTGCGTGCCGCGCGACAGGTGCACCCCGACGCCGAGGCGTTCGATCTGTGCCTTGAGCGCCAGGCCACCGTATTCGTCCAGCTGCACCGGCATCAGGCGCGGGGCGAATTCCACCACATGGGCTTCCAGCCCCAGGCTTTTCAAGGCGTTGGCCGCTTCCAGACCCAGCAAACCACCGCCGACTACCACACCGCGTCGGGCGTTGCTTGCCGCGGCACGAATGGCGTCGAGGTCTTCAAGGGTGCGATACACCAGGCGCGAATCGCCCTCGGCGCCTTCAATTGGCGGCACAAACGGATAGGACCCGGTGGCCAGCACCAATTTGTCGTAGGAGACACAGCCTTGCGCGGTGATCACCTGGCGGCGTGCACGGTCGATTTCCAGGACCGGCACCCCCAGATGCAGCGTGACGCCAGGGGTCTGGTACAGCGAGGCTTCGCCGAGGGCCAGTGACTCGGCATCACGGCCGGAGAAATACTCGGAAAGGTGCACACGGTCGTAGGCACGCATCGGCTCCTCGCTGAACACGTGCAGCCGATAGTGATCAAGGGCACCACGTTCGATCAGCTGTTCGACACAATGATGTCCGACCATGCCATTGCCGATCACGATCAGCGTTTGCAGCTTGTTCAAAGTGGCAATATTGGAATTCATAAGAGACACCCGTCGATAGCTGTTCAAAAAGCAAAAAAAAACGCCTGAAACCTTGCGGTTCCAGGCGTCTTTGCCTGTTCGTTTACGGTGCTAAGTCAGGCATCTATGCCGGAACCACCGATGTTGCCCGCGACCTGTTCGGTCAATCGATCGTCGTTGACCGAGGGGGCTGCCCACTCGACTGCTTTCACAGTGGGCCTGAACAGTGTCTTGCAGACTTTGTGCCAGTCGGCCATTGGCAGTCCTTGCGCCAGTAAACGTTGACCACGGGGCCCCATGAGCGCCTGATATTTGCCTTCGCATAGTGCAGAGGCGTATGGCGCGGCCTTATAAAAGTGCACGAAGGCGATTCCGTTCCGGATCAGAATTTGCCACCCAGCGGGTATTCGATCGCCAGGCGGATCTGATTGGCGTCCAGCTCCGCTTGCGCCGCATTCCCGCGATGAACCGCATGGCGCAGGCTGAACGCGAGGTTTTTCGCGACGCCCGACTGCACCACGTATTTGGCTTGCAGATCACGTTCCCAGTGCTTGCCGCCCTGCCCGTAACCCAGCCATTTGTAACCGCCGTTCGGGTCCATGTGCGTGCCGTCGATGCCGCTGCCGCGCACGTACAGTGCGCCGAAGGTCAGGCCGGGAATGCCGTAACCGACCATGTTCAGATCGTAACGCGCTTGCCAGGATGCCTCCTGGGGCGCGTTGAAATCCGACAGCGCCACGGCGTTGCTCAGGTAAATCGCGCCACGGGTCACGTAATCGAACGGCGTGTCGCCATCGACCTTTTGGTAGCCCAGGCCGAAGCTGTGGGCTCCGAGTTTGTAGGTCGACAGCAAACTCCAGGTGGTGTTGTCGATGCGGCCGGACAAGGCTTTGCCGGTGTCCTGGGTTCGGTAAAGATTGAGATCAAAGATCAGGTCCTGACCTTCCGCCAACGGCTGGGTGTAGACCGCGCCCAGATAGTGCTGTCGCCAGGTGTCGGCATAATCCGCGCTGAACAGGCTGGCGTTGAGCCCTTTGACCGCCGTGTTGCGCACCCCCACCAGATCGAAGCTGTCGCCCTGTTTGCCGTTGGAGTAATTGACCACAAAGCCTTGGTCATGACTGGTGGCATTGCGGTCAGTGCTCTCGTTGAAATGCCCGCCGTACAGGGTGGTGGCGGGCAGTTCACGACTGGTCAGCAGCCAGCCGGTGGCGGTCTCCGGCAGCAAGCGGCTGTCGGAAGAACCGAACACCGGGGTTTTCACCCGCTGCTCGCCGTAACGCAATTCCGTCGAGGAAAACCGCAGCTTGGCCACGGCGCCGCCACGGCTGAATTCATCCTTGGGGTGCCCGTCATTGTCCACGCCCACCACCCGCGCCTTGCCGGCCCGCCCGCCGCCGCTGTCCAGTTCCCAGCCGGAATAGACATGAGCATCCAGGCCCATACCCACGGTGCCGGCGGTGTAGCCGGAGGTGAAATCGGCCATCAGGCCATAAGCCCACTCCTCGGCCAGGTCGCTGCGTTCGGCGCGGGGCTTGAAGGCATTGCGCGCGCCATTGCTCAGTGAGCCGTGTTCATAGTCGCGACGGTCGTAGAGGCTGCGGTTGAGCAGGCTCCATTGGCTGTCTTCGATAAAGCCTTTTGCGGTGTCTTGCTCTGAAGCCAGGGCGAGCAGGGACTGCCCGCCCAATGCCAATAGCAGGGTATGCGTCGATAGGGTTTTCACAGTGCAACTCCACAGAATTCGGGGTCTGCAAGGTGTCCCGCCGAACGGGGGACACCGTCGGTCACCTCAAAGGTATTTAAGGATCGCGATATCGCGGCGGCGCTGTTTGAGGTTGGCGAACCAGCGCGTCGGGAAGAACAGCAACACCCCGAGGATCACACTCCACAGCCACACCGTGGGCAGATTGTCGAAGCCATAGTAGGCCCCCTGATTGGCGCCCCAGATCGCGACCGCCACCAGGTACATGGCCTTGAGCACGTACAAGTGCAGCAAATAGAAGAACATCGGCGCCCCGCCGTAGATCGCCAGGGTCGCGGTGGACCAGCGATCCTGCAGCTTCTCGAACAGCGCCAGCAGGATCAGCGAAAGGCCAATCGTCGGCATCAGGAACATCAGCGAGGGCGGGTACTTCTTGGCGCTCATGAAACTCATGAAGGTGCGCAACGAATCACCGGTCTGCACCCAAGGCTTCTCGCCATAGACGTTCAAGTAGCGAATGAACACGAACGCCACCAGCAGGCCGGCGCCCAGTTTCAGCAGGCGGGAAATTCGCTCGGCCGGGTCCATGTCCTTGCCGAACCACGGCCCGATCCCCCACCCCAGCAGGATCACGCCAATCCACGGCAATACCGGGTACGTGGTGCGCGCTCGGGTGAACTCAGTGATGTCGATGAACACCCGCTGATGCAGGATCGACCACGGCACGAAGAACGGCGACTCCGGCCCCACGGTCACGCCATCGAGCAGGTTGTGCCCGGCGACAATGGCCACGCCGAGCACGATCAACCAACTGCGTTTGAAGTGCAGCAACCCGGCAAGCACGATCATGCAGATGCCGATGCACCAGATCACCTGCAGCCACAGGGTCTTGGGCGGGAACTCGGCGTTCCAGGCAAAGCACACGAAGGTGACTTCGAGAAACACCAGGAACAACCCGCGCTTGAGCAGGAACACCGAGGTTTCTTTCGCCGTGTGTTTCTGGCTGTACAGCCAGGCCGACAAACCGGTGAGGAAGATGAATGCCGGCGCGCAGATTTCGCTGAGCATGCGGGTGAAGTACAGGTCCGGCGTGACGCTCAACGCATCGATCGGGTCGGTGACCTGACGGTGCAGCAGAAAGGTTTCCCGCACATGGTCGATCAGCATCAACAGCATGACGAAACCACGCAGGGCGTCGATCGCCAGCATGCGGGTGTTGGCCTTGACGGCACTGGTTGCAAGCGCAGGGGAAGCGGTTGTCGCCTGCCCTGCCAATCCTGAAGATGGGGTCATATCAGTCACTCATGGTGTGGTCGAGGGGTCAGGCCTGTTTCTTCAGCCTGGCGACTTCCGATGCCGGCAGCTGCGACGGCGCGCGTGGCAATGGCGTCTGGCCCTGTGATCGATAGAACGACAGTGTCGAACTGAAGCTCTTTATATCGAACGGTTCGGCCTTGCCTTGAGGACTGATGCGTTCGCCGGGCGTGCGGTCCTTGTATTCCACGGCCACCACGTAGGTGCCCTGCCACGGCAGCTCGAAGCTGACTTTGCCCGCGGCATCGGTGCGCTGGGTGAACACTTCACCGGAGCCGGTTTCCAGCACCACGTCCTGGTTGGCCAACGGTGTGGACGCATAGAACACCTGGAACTGCGCCTTGCCTGCATCGGCAACGCCGGTGGGCACGATGTCCAGGGTCAGTTCCGGGGTGCGTGCGCGCAAGTCGCCAACCCAGCGGGTCGCTGGCGTCCAGTGAGTCTTCAGCGCCTTGTCCGCCTCATGAAGGTCGAAGATCGGATAGTGCGGGTCCTGGGCCAACAGCGAGTCATCTGCCCGGGTTTGATGCGCCACCGCAAAGGCCTGGCGCTGCAAGGTCAGCGTTAATGGCTGGGACCGGTTGCTGATCGACCAGCCCTTGAGTTGCTGGAACCGGTCCATCCCGCCCGGCGTGACTTCCAGCATGTTCTTGTCATATTCCCCGTAGTACAACGCCAGGGGTTGCCCGGGTGGTTGTTCATACCAGATTTGATGCGCCTCGCCGCTGCTCGCCAGCAAGAAGACGCCGTAACCCAATAGTGCTTTTGCGTTGCTCATTCGCATTTTTTTACGCTCCGATTGGTGTTATTCAGCGATTCGTTGCAGCCGCCTCAGCCTGTCGAATCAGCGACTTCAAAAACCGCGCCCCTCTCTCTGTACGCATTACAGCGCAGAGACTTTTGCGCTTTTCTCTGAAATCAGCGCATGCGGGGCAATCGGCAACTGTTTTTGTGGCTTGAAACAGCCGTTTATGCGGCTTGCGCCAGGATGAAGCGCCTTGGGCGGTTCTGCCGGCCCGATGTCCAAGCGCAGTGCAATGCGACACTGCAAAACAACTGTGGGAGCAAGCTCGCTCCCACAGGGGATTTGTATTGGTTTTGAGATTGGAGACTTTCAGTGGCGCAGCAATTTTCGCAGCGGCACGCCGTCCTTGAGTACCGGAGATTTGATCACGATGTAACTGAAGTACTTGGAGATGCCGATGTTCTTGTCCAGCAGGCTTTCGATCACTTCCTGATAATGCTGGATGCTGCGGGTCATGAAGCGCACCAGGTAATCGTAGCCACCGCTGATCAAATGGCATTCGAGCACTTCGTCCACCAGACGGATATTGGACTCGAACTTGGCGAAGTCTTCGCGCTTGTGGTCGCTCAAGGTGATTTCGGTAAACACCGTCACCGAATCGGTGATCTTGGCCAGATTCAGGTGCGCCTTGTAGCTGGAAATATACCCGGCCGACTCAAGCCGTTTGACCCTTTGCAGGCAGGGACTGGCCGACAAGCCCACGGCATCGGCCAGGCTGACGTTGGTCATGCGCCCGTCCTTTTGCAGCTCCACCAGGATGCTGATGTCGATTCGGTCCAGTTTGACTAACCCTTCCATTGCGTACCTCTTGACTGCCGTTTGTAAGACAATCTTCTAGCAAAATCAGCGCCGTAAAGACAGCTGATGCTGAGCTACCAGATCCGCCATGCTGTTAATACAGTAATCCGCAGCGCACGGCGTAGGGTGTTTTGACCGGCCGCGACAGATCAGGCACACGTCTTTGGCCGCCTGTCGACCGGCCGAAGGACGGGTCACTTGCAGGATGCTGCCGGGTTCAAGGTCGTTGGCTTTTAACCACTCTGAATCGAGCAACGGGTCGCTGGCCAGTGAAATGAAATCGTCGGGCATGATCCCCAGTCGCTCACACAGCAACCCTCGATCCTCGGCATCCCGGTCGCCGTGCACCAGCAAGCGGTAGAACTTGCGCAGGTACAACATCGCCCCGGGCGCGTCCTCGAACAGCGACCAGCCGGCCACCGAACGCGCAAAGCTCATGCCCTCCTCCCAGCTGGCTTTCAGGCCCCAACGCTCGGCCAGCTGGCGATGGGCGAAACACAGCAGGCCACTAAAACCCAGCTCAGCGAAACGCGGATACAGCGCACGTACCACCTCGCTGTATTCGGCCAGCACCTGTTCCTTGTCCGGGTGACCGCCTCGGCTGTCCAGCAGCGGTTGCAGTGCCGTCCAGACACCCGAGTCCCGATCGACCAGGACCTCATCGCAATCGATGAGCAGTGCTCGATATTCAGTCAGCCCCATGGTGCGCAAAGCCTCCGATGATGCATTCGATCAATCCATGCTCCATAAATGCTCACGGACGATGCCGTGTGGCACCGCCCCGAGCGGCCATGAGCTCAGTTCAAGACGCGTGCCAATGCCGCTTCAAGAATCTTCAGCGCTTCATCGACTTGTTCTTCGGTGGTCACCAGCGGTGCGAGGAAGCGCAACACGTTGCGGTACACACCGCATTTGATCACCAGCAAACCGCCGGCCCGGGCTTCATCGATCAATCGCTGATTCAGGTCGGCGTCCGGCGTGCGGGCCGGGTCATTCTTGATCAGTTCGATCGCCAGCATGAACCCGGTGCCGCGCACGTCGCCGATTTGTGCATGGCGTGCCTGCAAACGTAGCAGCCCCTGACGCAAACGCTCGCCCAGTGCTTCGCCGCGGGTCAGCAGCTGTTCTTCCTCGAAGGCCTCGATCACCGCCAGCGCGGCGGCGCAGGACAAGGCGTTGCCACCGTACGTGCCGCCCAGGCCACCGGGCAGCGGCGCGTCCATGATCTCGGCCTTGCCGACCACACCGGACAACGGCAAGCCACCGGCCAGGCTCTTGGCGACGGTCACCAGGTCCGGCTGAATGCCCGCGTGCTGGAAACCGAACCACTTGCCGGTACGGCCGAAACCGGTCTGGATTTCATCGAGAATCAGCACGATGCCGTGCTTTTCAGTCAGCACGCGCAGGGCCTGGAGAAACTCCGCCGGCGCTGACAGGAAACCACCGTCGCCCTGCACCGGTTCGATGATGATCGCGGCGACACGCTCAGGGGCAACCTGGGTGGCCAGCAACTCGTCGAGGGCTTTGAGCGCCATCTCACAGGTGACGCCGCGATAGGCATTGGGATACGGGGTGTGGAAGACCTCCGGCGCGAACGGCCCGAAGTTCTGCTTGTACGGCTGGCTCATGCCGGTCAGTGTGGTGCCGAGCAAGGTACGGCCGTGGAAGCCGCCGCGAAAGGCGATCACTGCCGAGCGATTGGTGTGGGCGCGGGCGATCTTCACCGCGTTTTCCACCGCCTCGGCACCAGAGGTAAAGAACGCCGCTTTATACGCTTCCTTGCCACCGATCATTTCGCACAGGCGCTGGGCCAGGTCCAGATAAGGCTTATAGGCCACCACCTGGAAACAGGCGTGAGAGACTTTTTGCAATTGCGCCTGCACCGCAGCGACCACCTTCGGGTGGTTGTGACCGATGTTCAGCACACCGATGCCGCCGACAAAATCCAGGTAGCGTTTGCCGTCCACGTCCCACAACTCGGCACCTTGGGCGCGATCGATCACCAACGGGTGAGCGGTAACCAGGCCACGCGGCACGAATTGATCGCGCTGACGGAGCAAATGAGGGGTTTCGTCGACTTTGCTATTCATGGCATTTCCCATCGTGAGTCCGGCAACCGGGAGGTGGTTGCGATGGTGTTCAGGTTAAGCCTTGCGCGAAACGATCTACGCCGAACTTGGCCCCTGAGAAATTCGGATCGACTGTTTTCACCCTGCCAAACGGCAGATTCCTTTCACCCGCCGAATCTGCCGGGCCATCGCCGATCGAACATCGCGAAACCCGTTTAACCCGGCCCTTTCGACAGATCCTGCGCCGACGTTGCGCGATGATGTTCAGCACCTTCATCCTTCAGGACATGCCCATGGCCCTGCTTTATAAAGCTGACCCTGTGCGCGGCGAACAGTGGAAAGCGCTGTTTGCCGAACACGCCCCGGATATCGAATGGCGCGCCTGGCCGGACATCGGTGATCCCGCGGACATCGAGTACCTCGCCGCGTGGCAGGCACCCGACGATCTCGAGGTTTTGCTGCCGAATCTGAAAGTGCTGTTCGCGCTGTCCGCCGGAGTCGATCAACTGGACCTCAGTCGCTTGCCCGCGAGCTTGCCGGTGGTGCGCCTGCTGGACCCGGGCATCACCCGTGGCATGTGCGAGTACGCCAGCTTTGCGGTGCTGAGCCTGCACCGGGACATGCTTCGCTATCGCCAGCAGCAAATGGCGCGGTGCTGGCAGGCGCACTTGCTGCAACCGGCAGCCACGCGGCGGATCGGGGTCATGGGTCTTGGCACCCAGGCTCAGCAGATTCTGGCGACGTTGCAGCCGTTGGGTTTTGCCTTGTCGGGGTGGGCGCGCAGTGCGCATCAGGTTGCCGGCGTGGAGTGCTATGCCGGACGCGGGCAACTGCCGGCGTTCCTGAGTCAGTGCGACATTCTGCTGTGCGTGCTGCCGCTGACTGAGCAGACTCAGGGCATTCTTGATCGTGAGTTGTTCCGACAATTGCCCCATGGCGCGGCGTTGATCAACATGGGCCGTGGCGGGCACCTGGTGGAGAGTGATCTGCTTGAGGCGCTGGACAATGGGCAGCTCAGTGGCGCGGTACTCGATGTGCTGCAGGAAGAACCGGCACCGGCGGATCATCCGTTCTGGGATCATCCGAAGATTCTGCTGACACCGCATATTGCCGCGATGACGCAGCCGGAGAGTGCGTTTGGGGTGTTGTTGGAGAATATCCGGCGGTATGAGCGAGAGGAGTTGATGGTGGGGGAAGTGGATCGGAAGGAGGGTTATTGAGCGCGTAAGGCTTGGTACTTTGGGGGTCTGCAAAAGCCTACCCCTCACCCCAGCCCTCTCCCCAGTGGGGAGAGGGGGAAAGGGAGCAGATCTTCACTGTTTTCGAAACCTGAGTTCGACTCGAAATTTTCAGGTCGCCAAATCCAGTACAAGCACCACGGTCAGTCCCCTCTACCCTCCGGGGAGAGGGTTAGGGTGAGGGGTCGATTTCAGATCCACCACACACTCAAAGTCGATCAGCAATCGCCCTCCCAACCTCCTGAGTCGACCCCTTCCCCCCCAGATCCGGTGTAATCGGCCCCTGCGCAATCACCCGCTCGATCGCCTGCAAAATCCCGTCATGCGCCGCGCGATAGCGCTCATCGCCATTCCCCAGGAAATCCAGCATCAACGCCCCGGACCAGATCATCGCAATCGGGTTGGCGATGTTCTGCCCGTAGATGTCCGGCGCCGAACCATGCACCGGTTCGAACAGCGACGGAAACCGCCGCTCGGGATCAAGGTTGGCCGACGGCGCAATACCAATGGTGCCGGCGCACGCCGGGCCCAGGTCGGACAGGATGTCGCCGAACAGGTTTGACGCCACCACCACATCAAAACGGTCCGGTTGCAGCACGAAACGCGCGCACAGAATGTCGATGTGCTGCTTGTCCCAGGTGATGTCCGGGTACTGCGCCGCCATCAATGCGGTGCGCTCGTCCCAGTACGGCATGCTGATGGAAATCCCGTTGGACTTGGTCGCCGCCGTCAGGCGCTTGCGCGGTCGGGTCTGGGCCAGGTCGAAGGCGAACTTAAGAATCCGGTCCACGCCACGTCGGGTAAATACCGACTCTTGCAGCACGAATTCATGCTCGGTGCCTTCGAACATCTTGCCGCCCACCGACGAATACTCGCCCTCGGTGTTCTCGCGGATCACCACGAAATCGATGTCCCCCGGCTTGCGCCCGGCCAAGGGACATGGCACGCCGGGGAACAGGCGCACCGGGCGAATGTTCACGTACTGGTCGAAGTCGCGGCGGAACTTGAGCAACGAGCCCCACAGGGAAATGTGGTCCGGCACCTTGTCCGGCCAGCCTACGGCGCCGAAGTAGATCGCGTCGAAACCCTTGAGCTGTTCGAACCAGTCGCCGGGCATCATTTGCCCGTGTTCCAGGTAGTAATCGCAATGCGCCCAGTCGAGCACTTCGATGCTCAGGTCCAGCTGCCATTTCTTCGCGGCTTGCTCCAGTACTCGTAGCCCTTCCGGCAGAACTTCCTTGCCGATGCCATCGCCGGCAATCGCGGCGATTTTGAATGTCTTGCTCATCAATCTGCCTCCCCGTGCCTGTGAATTACAGCCCGCCGATGTGGAAGGCTTTGACTTCAAGGTATTCGTCAAGACCGTACTTGCTGCCTTCGCGGCCCAGGCCTGATTGTTTGATGCCGCCGAACGGGGCGACTTCCATGGAAATGATCCCGGTGTTGAGGCCGACCATGCCGAACTCCAGCGCCTCGCCGAAACGCCATGAACGACGCAAATCCTGGGTGAAATAGTAGGCACCCAGACCGTAAGGCGTGGCATTGGCCAGCGCGAGGGCTTCGGCTTCATCGGTGAAGCGCATCAGCGGCGCCACCGGGCCGAAGGTTTCTTCGTTGGCCAGCAGCATGCCCGCGTGGGCCTCGCCGAGTACCGTGGGCTGCACGAATTGGCTGTCGCCCTCGGGCATGCCGCCGCAGAGCAAACGTGCGCCCTGGCTCAGGGCATCGTCGATGTGCCGGGCGACTTTGCTCACCGCCGCCGAATTGATCAGCGGGCCGATGGTGACGTCGGCGTCCAGGCCGTTACCGACCTTGAGCTTGCCTACCTCCTCCACCAGGCGCCGGGCGAAGCGTTCGTAGATGCCGTCCTGCACCAGAATGCGATTGGCGCAAACGCAGGTTTGCCCGGCGTTGCGAAACTTGCTGAGCATGAGGCCGGCCACCGCCTGCTCAAGGTCAGCGTCGTCGAACACAATGAACGGCGCGTTGCCACCCAGTTCCAGGCTTAAACGCTTGATGTGTTCGGCGCTTTGGCGCATCAGCAAGCGGCCGACGGCGGTCGAACCGGTGAAGGAAATCTTGCGCACGCTCGGGTTGCCGGTCAGCTCTTCGCCGATACCCGCAGGCATGCCGGTCAACACGTTGAACACCCCGGCCGGGATCCCCACGCGCTCGGCCAGTACCGCCAATGCCAACGCAGACAACGGCGTCAGGTCCGAGGGCTTGACGATGATCGGGCACCCGGCCGCCAGGGCTGGCGCGCATTTGCGGGTGATCATCGCGTTGGGGAAATTCCACGGGGTGATCGCGGCACACACACCTACTGGCTGCTTGAGGGTCATCAGTCGGCGGTCACCGCTGGGGGCCGGCATGGTTTCGCCGTAGACCCGTCGGGCCTCCTCGGCGAACCATTTGACGAAACCGGCGCCGTAGCGAATTTCGCCCTTGGCTTCGTTCAACGGTTTGCCCTGCTCGCAGGTCATAATCAGCGCCAGGTCGTCGAGGTTGTCGATCATGGCCTGATACCAGCGCTCGAGCAGCGCCGCACGTTCCGCCGCCGGGCGAGCGCGCCAGGCCGGCCAGGCTTTTTCCGCCGCTTCGATGGCGCGACGGGTTTCCGCGCCTTGCATCGCCGGTACGCGGGCAAGCAACTGGCCGCTGGCCGGGTCGATAACGTCCAGGGTCGCGGCGTTGTCGGCGCCGATCCACTGCCCGTCGACATAGGCGAGTTCTGCTAAAAGGCTGGGGTCTTTCAAACGATTCTTGAGCATGGTCGAGTCCTGATCCGAGACACGCTCCAGTCTAGGGAGGTGCTGCGGATGAGGATGCTGAAAGTGCCGTTTGCGCGGTGTTGGATGCTGAAATTCGGGGTGGGACGGCAGGCTCTACCGGTGGAATTTGATGTGTACCGTGGCGAACGCAGAACCTGTGGCGAGGGAGCTTGCTCCCGTTCGGCTGCGAAGCAGTCGTAAACCGGTTGATGCGTGTTACCTGACTGACCACGGTAGCTGTTTTCAGGGCCGCTTCGCGCCCCAGCGGGAGCAGGCTCCCTCGCCACAGGGGAATGGAGTCGTCCGGGAACGACGGGCTCGGCCTTACAGTTTCAGGGAACCGAGCAGGCCATCCAGAAACCGCTCCGCGGCCTCCATCTGGCTGATCTCGATGAACTCGTCCGGCTTGTGCGCCTGTTCAATCGAACCCGGTCCGCAGACCACCACCGGCACGTCGAGGCGTTGCTTAAACAGCCCGCCTTCGGTGCCGAACGAGACTTTGGCGGTGCCGGTATCCGGCGCGGCGAAGTTCTTCAGGAAGCGCACCGCTTCGACACTAGGGTGCGTATCGAGGCCGGGATAGACGTTGACGGTTTCGATTTCGATCGCGGCGACACTGGACAGTTTTTTCGCCTCACGCACGATGACTTCGGCACGCTCGCGCATCTGTTCCAGGAACTGATCCAGATCGTCCGCCGGCAAGTTGCGCACTTCGAAGTCCAGGGTGCACAGGTTCGGCACAATGTTCAGCGCCTTGCCGCCAACAATCTGCCCGACGTGCACGGTGCTGTAGGGCACGTCGTAGTCAGCATCCTGGGCGCCCAGCTCTTGCAACTGCTGCTGGCTTTGACGCAGCGCAGCGATGAAATCGCAAGCCACGTGAATTGCATTGACCGAGCGTGGTGCCAGCGAGGAATGCGCTTCCAGGCCCCGACAATACGTGCGGTAGGACCCCTTGCCCTTGTGCCCCAACACAAACTGCATGTTGGTCGGTTCACCGATCAGGCACAAAAACGGCCGCACCGGCGCCAGGTGCAATACGTCCAGCAAACGGCGCACGCCGACGCAACCGGTTTCTTCGTCATGGGACAGCGCCAGTTGCAGCGGCCGGCTCAAGGGGCTGTCCGCCGCGTCGAGCATGGCGTCGATGGCCAATGCGATGAAGCCCTTCATGTCGCAGCTGCCACGGCCGTAGATCCGCCCGTCCTGCACCGTCGCCTGAAACGCCGGGAAGGTCCAGGCCTGCCCCGCCGCCGGCACCACGTCGGTATGCCCCGACAGCAGAATCCCCGGCAACTCGCGAGGGCCGGTGCTGGCGAACAGGTTGGCCTTTTTGCCGGTTTCATCCTTGACGATCAGCGACTCGATGCCCTTGGTCAGCAGCAAGTCACGCACGTACTCGATGAGGGCCATGTTCGACTCCGAAGACACGGTGTCGAAGGCCATCAGGCGTTTGAGAATATCCAGTACACGGGGTTTCATGAGGCCTTGCTCCGTTGCTCGGCTGAGAGGGCGAACCGGTTGATGGAGAACGGCTCAATCGACGTGCTGGTGCTGCCGGTGCTGATCAGTTCGGCCATCACGTCGCCGACGCCGGGACCTAGCTGGAAACCGTGGCCGCAGAAGCCGAACGCATAGAACAAGCCATCGACGGTACCGCTGGGGCCCATCACCGGCAGGGAATCAGGCAGGTAGCCTTCGATGCCGCTCCAGACCCGAATAATGTTGAGGTTGCCGACACCCGGCAGCAGGCGGCGCATCTGCTCCATCTGATTGAGGATGCTGCGCGGCTCGACGTAGGCCCGGCGATTGAGCATGTCCGGTTTGCTGCGATAACCGCCGCCAATAACGATGTTGCCGCGCGGGATCTGGCGGAAGTAGATCACTTCCTCGGGAATTTTGGTGTACACGCCGATCACCGTCGGCAAAGCGTAAGGCACCGGTTCGGTCACGGCCATTTGCGGGCCGTGGGTGTCCAGCGGCACCGGCTCGCCGAACTGCGCCGACAACTTCTGGCCCCAGGCGCCCGCGGTGATCAACAGCTGAGCGGCGTTGAATTGGCGGCCATCGGTGGTGGTGACGTTAAACTCGCCACCGACCTTCTGTACTTCGGCGACTTCGGTTTGTTCTTCGATCCGCGCGCCAAGTCGCCGTGCGGCACGGGCAAACGCCGGGGCGGCCAGACGTGGGTTGGCGTGGCCGTCGTGGGGCGCGTAGGAGCCGCCCTTCACGTCTGGCCCAAGGAACGGAAACCGCGCGTGCAGCTCGGCACCGCGAAAGATCTTCAGATCCAGTTGCGCCGCTTCGGGCGCGGCCGCATAGGCTTCCAGCTCAGGGATTTCGTCTTCGCGGTAGCACACACGCATGTGCCCGCTGGCGATGAATTCGAGGTCGTCGTCGATCAACTCCGGCAAGCGCTTCCACAGTGCCCACGAACGGTTGGCCAACGCCAGTTGCCCAAGGAATCGGCCCTGGCGGCGCACGTTGCCGAAGTTCACGCCGCTGGCGTACTGACCAATCTGGTCGCGCTCCAGCAGGATTACCGACTGACCGCGCTGACGCAGAAAAAACGCCGCCGCTGAGCCCATCAGGCCGCCGCCGACAATCACGACATCGGCTTTGTGAACCGTCATGGCGACACCTCCTCGGTGAGCATCGAAAGGGGTTTGACCGGCGCCTGACCGCGCTGCCGGCCGACCTGTTGCACGCTGACACCGGCAGCGGCAGCAATCACCTCGGCCCCGGCCTGGGAACAATAACGGCCCTGGCAACGGCCCATGCCGACCCGGCTGAACGCCTTGGCCCGATTGACTTCGCAGGCGCCCTTTTCGCTGACGGTGCGGCGCAACTCGCCGGCGCTGATCATTTCGCAACGACAGACGATGGCTGTATCCGGCAAGGCTTTGGCTTGGTCCGCCGGCCAGGGAAATGCCTGGGCCAGCCCCAGGCGAAACTGATCCATCACCGCCAGCGCGTGGCGTTGTTCGTCGCGCAACCCGGCGTTCAGTGGTTGCTGCAGATCCTCCAGCAGCGCCATGGCGACCAGCCTTCCGGCATGTTCAGCCGCGTCCGCGCCGCGAATCTTCGAACCGTCCCCGGCCGCGTAAACACCATTGACCGAGGTCCGGCCGTCCTCATCCACCGCCAGCAACCATTGGCTGGACGCCTCATCGAACCGCAGGCGGCAACCGGCCAGATCCGCCAATTGCGTTTCCGGGCGCAGGTGATACCCCAGGGCCACGGCATCGCAATTGACCGTCAGGGTTTCCCCGCGCGCCGTACTGACCCGCACGCCACTGACTCCGGTCGACTCGTCACCCAGCACTTGCTGAGGCTTGATCCCAAGATGTACCGGGATTTTCGCCTGATACAGCTGCGCCAACAGTTTCATTCCGGTGAACAGCAATCCGGGACGCGCCAGCAGTTTGGGCATGGCAAGGATGCGTTTGCTCAGTGGCGAGGTATCGAGCACGGCCGCCACGTTGGCGCCGGCTTTGACATATTGGCTGGCCACCAGATACAGCAACGGCCCACTGCCCATGAACACCACGCTGCGACCGATGGAGACTGCCTGGGACTTGAGAGCGATTTGCGCCCCGCCAAGGCTGTAGGTGCCTGCCAGTTGCCAGCCTTCGATCGGCATCAAGCGATCGGTGGCGCCGGTGCAGAGGATCAACGCGTCGTAATCCACCGTCGTATGCTTGCCCTGACTGAGGCAGCACAATTGCCCCGGC
The DNA here is from genome assembly GCF_050434865.1 of Pseudomonas silensiensis. Classification (NCBI taxonomy): domain Bacteria; kingdom Pseudomonadati; phylum Pseudomonadota; class Gammaproteobacteria; order Pseudomonadales; family Pseudomonadaceae; genus Pseudomonas; species Pseudomonas silensiensis. The sequence goes on along the minus strand of NZ_JBNDJH010000001.1, from coordinate 451,123 downwards.
GTGAGGTTCCACACCAGCGTGTCCGGGCGGTAGTCGATCGACCCGCGCAAGCGATCGAAGCTTTGGTGCAGGTCCCGGGCCTTGGCGGCTTCGGTGCCGTACAGCGTGGCGTAATCACGGGTAAAGCCTTCCGGCTGACGACGGTAGATCTGCCCGCCATCCCGGCGATTTTCATCGATCAGGATCGGTTTGAAACCCGCCGCCAGCAGGGTTTCGGCACAGCGAATCCCGGCCGGTCCGGCGCCGACGATAACGACTTTATTAGCGCTCAGCCGTGCAGTGGCCATGTCGCCTCCGGTTGTGTGGTGACGATGTCCAGCCCTTCACGGACTTCGTTGGAACAGGCACGCAGGCGTTCGCCGCTGCGGGTCCAGACCCAGCAATCCTGGCACGCGCCCATCAAACAAAAACCGGCGCGGCGGCCCGAATCGAATTCCGACTGGCGCAACGACGAGCCCTGGGTCAGCAACGCGACCATCAGGGTATCGCCCTGCAGCGCCTCGATGGATGAGCCGTCCACCTTCAGATTGACGGTCGGCCGGCCCTGCTCGGCCAGCCTCACAAAACGCCCGTTCATGCGCAGGCTCCCTGGGTCATGATGTTTAAATCCTGCTGGGTTTTCAGCAGCTCGGTGGTGTCGTGGTGGCAAAGGATTTCGCTGCCACTGGCGATGACTCGGCGGTTCGGCGCGGTGCGATTGCACAGGCCGTCGACCCGCACCGGGCACCGATTGAGAAAGGTGCACAGCTCCGGCACGTTGGCCCGGGCACCGATTGGCGGCAGCTCGCCGCAGGTGGTGCCACAGTTTTCCAGCCAGCCCTGGCGCAGTTCCGGCACCGAATGGATCAACAGGTCGGTGTAAGGATGGAACGGTGCCTGGGCGAACGCTTGCCGAGTGCCGGCCTGGATTTTGTGGCCGCTGTACATCACCACAATGTCATCGCACAGCGCGCGGACGGTGGAGATGTCGTGACTGATGAACAGGTACGAAACCCCCAGTTCCTGACGCAGGTCGCGCAGCAGTTCGAGGATCGCCGCGCCGACCACGGTATCGAGCGCCGAGGTCACCTCATCGCACAGAATCAGATCCGGTTTGGCCGCCAGCGCCCGGGCCAGGTTGACCCGCTGCTTTTGCCCGCCGGACAGTTCATTCGGACGCCGTTCGGCCATGGTCCGAGGCAGGCGCACCAGGTCCAGCAATTCACCGATGCGCTCGCGCAATGCGGCGCCCTTTAGACCGAAATACATCTTCAGCGGCCGGCTCAGAATGGTGCTGACGCTGTGCATCGGGTTGAGTGCGGTGTCGGCGTTCTGGAACACCATTTGAATGCGCCGGAACTGTTCGGCGGTGCGCTCGGACAGGCTGCCGCCCAGCGGTTGACCATCGAAAGTCAGCGCGCCCAGCGCCGGGGTCAGCAACCCCGCCACCACCCGCGCCAGGGTCGATTTACCCGAGCCCGACTCACCGATCACGCCGATGGCCTGGCCCCGGCGCACGGTCAGGTCGATGTCTTCCAGCACCCGAATCGACGGCATGCCGTGCATGTTCTTGTTGCCGTAACCGGCGGTCAGGCCCTGGATGGTCAGCAATGGCGTGTCTTGCGCCACATCGCAGGGCGGACGAATCGTCGTGTCCGGCCGTGCCGCCGCCAGCAGGCTGCGGGTGTATTCGTGGGCCGGGCCTTTGAGTAAAGGCGCGGTGGCGCTCTGTTCGAAAATCTCGCCGCCGTTGAGCACCACAATCTGATCGGCCATCTGCGCGACCACCGCGAGGTCGTGGGACACGTAAACCGCCGTCGCCCCCCGTTCGCGCACCACCCGTTTGAAGGCGCGCAGCACGTCGATCTGGGTCGTCACGTCGAGTGCCGTAGTCGGTTCGTCGAGCACCACCAGCAGCGGATCGCTGATCAGCGCCATGGCCGCCATCACCCGCTGCAGTTGCCCGCCGGAGACTTGATGAGGGTAGCGCTGGCCGATGTGATCGGGGTCCGGCAGCGCGAGGTCGCGGAACAGTTCAATGGCCTTGGCTTCGAGCACAGCCCGGCTGCCCAGGCCATGAATCAATGCGCCCTCCACCACTTGGTCGATCAGTTTTTTCGCAGGATTGAACGCCGCAGCAGCGCTTTGGGCGATGTACGACACCCGATTGCCCCGCAGGCCTTGCAGCTCGCTTTCGCTCAACGCGAGCATGTCGTGCTCGCCGATCTGCACCACACCGGACGCCAGGCGACAACCGCGCCGGGCGTAACCGAGCAGCGCCAGCGCGATGGTGGTCTTGCCGGAACCGGACTCGCCGATCAACGCCAACACTTCACCTTTGGCCAGGGAGAAACTCACGCCCTTGACGATTTCGACTTCGCCACGCTCGCCACAGGCGACCACGCGCAGCTTTTCGACTCGAATCAATTCACTCATTTCAATGGCCTCCCGAACGTCGACTACGTCGCGAAGACAGGCGGTCGATAAACAGATTCACACCGATGGTCAGGGTGCCGATGGCCAGGGCCGGAATCACGATGGCCGGCGCGCCCTGGTTGAGGCCGCCAATGTTTTCGCGCACCAGCGAGCCGAGGTCGGCATCCGGCGGTTGCACGCCCAGACCGAGGAAGCTCATGCCGCTGAGCAGCAACACGATGAAGCCGAAACGCAGGCCCAGGTCGGTCAGTACCGGGTTGAGCATGTTTGGCAGGATCTCCACACACGCGATGTACAGCCGACGTTCGCCGCGAGTACGGGCCACTTGCACGTATTCCAGGGCTTCGATGTTCACCGCCATGCTGCGAGCGATGCGGAACGCGCCGGGGGTGAAACTCAGCACCGCGGTGCAGATCAGTAAGGTCACCGACGAGCCGAACGCCGAGACCATGATCAGCGCCAGCATCTTGCTCGGGATCGAGATGAAGGCATCCATCAAGCGACTGATCACCTCATCCAGCCACTTCGGCGATACCACCGACAGCAGCGCGCAACTGGTACCCAGACCGCTGGCCAACACAGCCGCCACCAACGCCAGGCCGACAGTGAAGCGTGCGCCGACGAGGATGCGGCTGAGCATGTCGCGGCCCAGGTAATCGGTACCAAACGGGTAAACGGCGCTGATGCTGTCGAAGACATTGTCAGAGACCACTTCGCCCACCGGGTGCGGCGCCAGCCAGGGGCCGAAGATCGCCACCAGCAACCAGATAACACACATCGCAGCCCCGATCAGACCCAGCCAGGCCGGACCATGAGACACCTTGCCAACCGACAGGTCGGGGGTCGCTGGCGTCGATTTCACAATGAGATTGTTCATTGGTTTCTCAGCCTCGGATTGGACAGAATCGCGCACAGGTCGGCAATCAGCACCAACCCCAGGTACGCCGTGCAAAACAGCATGGTGCAGGCCTGGACCAGCGCCATGTCGCGGTTGGTCACCGCATCGACCATCAGGCTGGCGATGCCGGGGTAGTTGAAGATCGTTTCGACGATCACCACCCCGCCCAACAGGTAGGAAAGACTCAGGGCGATGGCATTGGCGATCGGCCCGATGGCATTGGGCAAGGCATGGCGCAGCACGATGCGCATCGGGCTCACGCCTTTGAGCCGGGCCATTTCTACGTAGGGACTGTCCAGTTGATCGATCACCGCCGCCCGGGTCATGCGGGCCATTTGCGCGACAATCACGCAGCACAGCGTCATCACCGGCAAGGCGTAAGTGCGCATGAATTGCCAAGGTGAGGTGATGTCACTGGCGTACGACAGCGCCGACAACCAACCCAGGTTCACTGCAAAAATCAGCACTGCCAGGGTCGCCACCAGAAACTCCGGAACGGCGACCATGGCCAGGGTGAAAAAGCTCAGGAAGCTGTCGATGCGCCCACCGCGGCCCATCGCCGAGCCGATGCCCAGAATCAACGCCACCGGCACTGACACCAGCGCCGTGGCGGCCGCCAGCATCAAGGTGTTGGGCACCCGCCCGGCCATCAACTCGCTGACCGGCATGGCGTTGGAGACCGACTGGCCCATGTCGCCGCTCAGCAGGTTCATCAGCCAATGCAGGTAACGCAACACACCGGGCTGATCCAGCCCCAGTTTCAGGCGCAACGCCGCCACCTGTTCCGGCGTGGCGAACTGCCCGAGCGATTGTTGCGCCGCGTCCCCCGGCAGTACCGCCGTGATCGCAAACACGACCATGGACACGATCAACAAAGTCACGATCGCGGCGCCCAGGCGCCGTCCGATCAACCACAGTGTGTTGCTATTCATCGCCCTACCCTCATGCAATGTCCCCGTCGCTTCAATCACTGCACGTCAAGCGTCCAGCCAGACCTGCTCGGCGAACATGTAGCCCATGAAACCGCCCAGCGGGTTGCTGCCGTAGCCTTTGATGCGCTGGTCGACACCGTCGATGTTGCTGATGAACACCGGCACGCCGATGCCGCTGTGGTCATGCACCAGGGTCTGCATGTCGGCGTACATTTTGCTGCGCTTGGCGTCGTCGGTTTCACCCCGGGCGAGCATCAGCAACTGATCGAACTGATCGTTCTGCCAGCCAGATTCGTTCCACGGCGCTTTCGACTGGAAGAACTGCGAGAACATCACGTCGGCGTTCGGCCGTGGGTTGATATTGCCGAAGCTCAACGGGTGCTTCATCCAGTGGTTGGACCAATAGCCATCGCTCGGCAGGCGGTTGACGTCGAGCTTGAGCCCGGCCTGTTTCGCCGACTGTTGCAACAGCACCGCGATGTCCACCGAGCCGGTGGCGGCCGGCGACGCGACCAGTGGCATGGTGATGCTTTCCATGCCGGCCTTCTTCAGCAGGAACTTGGCTTTTTCCGGGTCGTAGACCCGTTGCGGCAGGTCGGCGTTGTAGTAGCGCGAACCCGGAGAAATCGGATGGTCGTTACCAACCACGGCAAAGCCACGGAACACCGCGGATTTGACCTGTTCACGGTCCAGCAGGTGCTTCATGGCCTGAGTGAATTCGGCGCTTTTGCCCGGCATCTGGTCCTGGCGGATGATCAGGTCGGTGTAGTTACCCGATGGCGCATCGACGACCCGGTGTTTGGCGCTGGCCTTGATGCGCGTGGTTGAACGCGGGTTGACCTCGTTGATCATGTGTACGTCGCCCGACAACAGCGCGTTGACCCGCGACGGTTCGTCGGCAATGGCGATGAACTCGATCTCGTCGAGGTACGGCAGGCCCGGCTTCCAGTAGCCGGTATTGCGCGCGGCAATCGAGCGCACGCCCGGTTTGAATTCCTTGACCTTGAATGGCCCGGTGCCGATGCCCTGGTTGAAGTCAGTGGTGCCTTCAGGAACGATCAGAAGGTGCGACACGGCGAGGATCGAAGGCAGCTCGGCGTTCGGCGCGCTCAGGCGGATTTGAACTTCGTTGGGGCCGGTGGCTTTGATTTCTTCGAACTGCGCCATCAGCGGCATGACCTTGGAACCGGTCAGCGGATCCTTGTGGCGCGACAGCGAGTACACCACGTCGGCGGCGCTCAGGGTCTTGCCGTTGTGGAAGGTCACGTCCTTGCGCAGGGTGATGGTCCACAGCGTGGCGTCGGTGTTGTCGATGCGCTCGGCCAGTTCCAGTTGTGGCACCAAGTGGGCGTCGAAACGGGTCAGGCCGTTGTAGAACATGAAGTGGCGCACGTAGTCGGTCGACAACGCGCCTTTGGCCGGGTCGAGGGTGTCGGCGGTGGAACTGGACATGCCGGCGACGCGAATCCGCCCGCCCGGTTTGCCTTTGCCGGGGGAGGCAGCTTCTTCGGCGAACAGTTTGCCGGCGGCGCCGAACAGACTGCCTGCACCGGCAGCTGCAACACCTGCCACACCAAGCATCTGCAAGGCATTGCGGCGCGACATGCCGCGATTGAGGCCTTCAAAGACTCGCAGGCTTTCTTGGCCGGAGATCAGTTGAGAGTCGATCTTTTTGTCAGTCATATCAGTTGTACCTGTCGATAATGAGAAGGCTCAGGTTGTCCGGAGCGTTGAAACGCAAACGACGGTGACGCCACAACATCAACTCAATGCAAATAATCCTGGAAACGGTAATAGGCGCCCACAAACGGCAGGAACCACGGTTTGCCGAAATGCCCGGGAATCGCCGGCCATTCGAGTTCACGCCAAGGGTTGGCTTCGACGTTGCCGGCCATGACATCGGCCATGACCTGGCCCATGTGCACCGACATCTGCACGCCATGGCCGCTGTAGCCCATGGAGTGGTAAATCCCGCCGTGTTGACCGGCCCGGGGTAGCCGATCGGACGTCATGTCCACCAGCCCGCCCCAGCAGTAGTCGATCTTCACGTTGGCCAACTGCGGGAACATCTGCACCATCGCCGCTTGCAGCACTTTGCCGCTTTTGGCGTCGTTGACGCTGTCCGACATGGCGAACCGCGCACGGCCGCCAAACAGCAGGCGATTGTCCGGGGTCAAGCGGAAGTAGTTACCGATCATGCGGCTGGTGACATAGGCGCGGCGGCCCGGCAACAACTGCTCGATCAGCGATTGTGGAAGGACTTCGGTGGCAATCACGAAACTGCCCACCGGCACGATCCGCCGCCGATACCAGCCCAAACCACCGTGCTGACAGGCGCCCGTGGCCAGCAACACCTGACCGGCGTGCAGCGATCCTTTGCTGGTGTTGACCTGATAACCGCCGGCCCGGGCTTTCCAGTCCGTCACCGAGGTGCCTTGATGGATCAACGCGCCATGACGGGCGGCGGCTTCGGCCAAACCGACACCGAAGCGCCCGACATGCATCTGCACGCCATTACGCTGCAGCAAGCCACCGTGGAACTGGGCCGAATTGACTTCCGCGCGGGTCTGCTCGGCGGTCAGCAATTCGACGTCGGCATCGACTTCCTTGCGAATCAGTTCGCACGTCCGTGCCAGGCCCTCGTAGTGCAAGGGCTTGGCCGCCAGTTTGAGCTTGCCATTGCGAATCAGGTCGCAGGCGATTTGCTCCTGGTCCACTAATGAAACGACACTCTGCACTGCGCTTTCGTAGGCCTGGTAATAAGCCCGCGCCTTGTCGGCACCGAGGCTGGCGCTGAGCCCGGCGTAGTCCTGGGCAACGCCGGTGTTGCACTGGCCGCCATTGCGCCCCGACGCTTCACCGATGACCCTTCCGGCCTCGAGCACCACCACACTGGCGCCCTTCAAGGCCAACGCCCGGGCCGCCGCCAGGCCGGTGAAACCACCACCGACGATGGCCACGTCGACCTGCCCGGGCAATGCGCCAAGCTGAGCACCGCTGAACGCCGGTGCGGTGTCGAGCCAGTAGGATTCACTGCCCATGTCTAACCCGCCTATGCCAAAAAAAGAATGCGTTGAAGAGTGCCGTTACCGTTCGACTCAGAGACCCACCAGTGCGGCCAGCCCGCCGATGTCGGTGATCTGCTGGTAGCCGTAGAAGGCATTGCCCGGGACTTCATGGCCACGGGCGACGAAGGCCTTGTTCTTGATCTTCATGTCGTGGGCCGGCATCAGGTCGTAACGGAAGCTGGAAGACACATGCAAGATGTCTTCCGGGCCGCAGTTGAGGTTGTCGAGCATGTACTCGAACGCCGCCAGACGCGGCTTGTAGGCTTGGGCCTGTTCGGCGGTAAAGACCTTGTGGAACGGCGCGCCGAGTTTGTCGACGTTGGACATGATCTGGCTGTCGCTGGCGTTGGAGAAAATCACCAGCGGGATCTTGTCGGCGATTTTCGACAGGCCGGCCGGCACATCGGGGTGCGGGCCCCAGGTCGGGACGGCGTCGTAATACAGCTGACCTTCGTCACGGTACTCGACGCCCCAGCGCTTGCAGGTCCGCGCCAGTGCGGTTTTGAGAATCTCGTCATAGGGCATCCAGTCACCCATGACCTGGTCCAGGCGGTAGGCCGAGAAGTCCTTGACGAACTGATCCATCTGCTCGGGCTTCACGCGATCGGCGAACAGTTCGCGAGTCATCGTGCCCATGTGGAAATTGGTCAGCGTACCGTAGCAGTCGAACGTAATGAATTTGGGGCGAAGAAAGCTCATTGAGTGCGGTCCTGAAGTTCGTTGAGGTCATGGCGTGACAAGCATTTGCTCCGTTACCGAAGCTGTGATGCAACGCTGCAGCACACCGTCATTACAACACTGTGAAATCAGCAGATGGCGTTAAAAGCGACCTTCGCTCGATACAAACCACCGTTTTAGCGCCCACCCTCAGCAGACTTTGCGGCGCGCACAAGCCTTGGGCAAACCCCGTATTTGTGCGCTCTTATGGGCCTTTATAGCCCTGCAAGGGCCGATCACGCACCGATCTGCCGCAGAACCTGCGCCGGGCTGAACGAAAACGGGCGCTTCCTTGCGGAAGCGCCCGTTTGGGTGCGGTTTGAAACTCATCGACGCTCTACGGATGCTTGCCCCTACCCGAGGTAGCAGCTGCCGAGCCTGCGAGGCTGCGTTCGGCGGCGAAGCCGTCGTGAATTCAAGCACCGCGGTCTTTCAGATAAATCGTATGCACAGGTTTTACGACTGCTTCGCCGCCGAACGCAGCCTCGCAGGCTCGGCAGCTGCTACAGATTGCGTTTACTGGACGATATCGATCAGCACACTCTTGAAACGTAAGTTGGCTTCGAACGCTTCGCGCCCCAGGTCCTTGCCGATGCCGGAGCGTTTGTAGCCGCCAGTCGGCAGGATGTAATCGTTACTGCGCCCGTAACGGTTGACCCACACCGTCCCCGCCTCCAGCCGCCGGACCAGACGCAGGGCGCGATTGATATCGGCGGTGTGTACGCCCGCCGCCAAGCCGTAGGTGGCATGCGCGGCCAGACTCAGCGCCTGCTCTTCATCATCGAATGCCTGCACCGTCAGCACCGGGCCGAAGATTTCTTCGCAGATGGCCGGATTCTCATTGTCCAGCCCCGTCAGCAAGGTCGGTTGGTAGTAAGCCCCGCCCAGCCCTTCAAACACTCCGCCGCCGGTCAGCACTTCAGCGCCGGCCTGACGCGAGCGTTGGACGATGCCGTCGATGCGGCTGGCTTGCAGTCGGGAAATGATCGGTGACAACGTGCTCTCGGAGGACCAGGTCGGCCCCGGGCGCAGTTCCTCGAAATACGCCTGCAAATGCGCGATAAACGGTTCCATGATCGAGCGCTGGATCAACAACCGCGAACCGGACACGCACACCTGCCCGGCGTTGCCGGTGATGGCCAGCGCCACAGTGCGCGCGGTTTTCGCGATGTCCGGCACGTCGGCGAATACCAGCTGCGGGCTCTTGCCGCCGAGTTCCAGTGTCACCGGTTTCGGCCCCACCAGCGCGCAGGTCGACATGATGCTCGACCCGGTCGCCGTGGACCCGGTGAACGTCACCTTGGCCACTCGCGGATGGCGACACAAGGCATCGCCCGTGATGCGGCCATCGCCCTGAATCACGTTGAAAATCCCTGCCGGAATGCCCGCCTGCAATGCCAGTTCGGCAAAGCGCAGGCTGGAGAACGGCGTCAGCTCCGAAGGTTTGAGCACCACGGCATTACCGGCGGCCAACGCCGGGGCGACTTTCCAGGAGGCCATGCTCAAGGGGAAATTCCACGGTGCGATGGCGGCAATGACGCCGTAGGGCTCGGCGATCTGCATGCCCAGTCGATCGGTCTGGGTCGCCGCTACATGGCCGCCATGCTTGTCCGCCAGTTCGGCGAAAAAGCGAATGCCTTCGGCGACATAAGGAATATCCCAGGCGATCACATCTTTATGAGGACGCGTCGAGCCCACGGCTTCCAGCGGTGCCAGGATGGCAGCGTCCGCCTCGATCAGATCGGCCCAGCGGCGCATCACCCGCGCCCGCTCCCGCGGTGGACGGCTGGCCCAGTCACTGCGGTTGAACGCCTGCCAGGCATCAGTGACCGCTTCATCCACCAGGTCGGCATCGGCGATTGGCAACTGAGCATAGACCCGGCCGTCAGAGGGCCGTACCACCTCAAGCCCGGGTTGTGCATCTCGGTACTTTCCGGCAATGAAGTGAGCGCTGCGCACAGCGATAAGGCGGGGATCGAAGCTATCCATGGAGCACTCCAAATAGGGGACGACGCGTCGTGAACTCAGGTCTCCATCGTAGAAAAAAAGCCCTGGCATTTGCTGCCGACCTTGCGGTGCATTTAAGTAGTAAGTGTGGTCTGCCGGCCTCGGGCTTGCGGAATCTGCCGAATGCTCAAGCCCCCCTTGTCAGGCCTTCACACAGATGGGATACAGGCACCATCGCGCTGGAAATCCGGTCGCTCGCGCAAACTGTCCAACGGAGACTCGCCATGTCCGCCTTGCAACAACCTGCTTATGTCTATCGGCCAATGACGGCCGCCGACCTGCCCTCGGCCCACGCCTTGTCCGTGCAGTTGAAGTGGCCCCATCGCCAGGACGACTGGGCCATGTTGCAACGGGTCAGCGACGGTTTTGTGGTGCTCGATGGCGAGCGTCTGATCGGCACCGCATTCGCCTGCCCCCAGGGTGGCTTCACCACCATCGGCCTGGTGATCGTCAGCGATGACTATCAAGGCAAGGGCATCGGCCGCAAGCTCATGGAACAGGCCCTGGATGCCTGCCAGTCACGCACCCCGATGCTCAACGCCACACTGGCCGGCGCGCCGTTGTATGCCAGCCAGGGCTTTGTCGAATTCGGCCGGATTCAGCAGCATCAGGGCAACGCCAATGCGCCTACACCCGCCGCACTGGCCGACGGCGAACACTGCCGTGTGCTGAACGCGGCGGATCAGGCTCGCGTGCTGGCTTTGGCCAACGCCGGCAGCGGGTTGGATCGCAAAGCGGTACTCGCTGATCTGTTTGAGGTGGTCGAGCATTCGGTGGGGATCGAACGCGACGGCCAGTTATGTGCCTTCGCTTTGTTGCGTCCTTTCGGCCGTGGTCGTTGTATCGGCCCGGTGGTCGCCGAAAACCTCGAGCAGGCCAAACACCTGATCGCCGTTTTACTGGCGCAAGTACCGGATGCCTTCGTGCGCATCGACATTCCGGCAGACAGCGGCCTGGGCGAATGGCTGGCGTCGGCGGGTTTGAAGCAGGTCGATACCGTGGCGCAAATGGCCAAGGGCACGCCACCGCAAACAGCCAATGGCGTTCAGCAGTTCGCTGTGGTGACTCAAGCCATTGGCTGATCGCTATCTCTCATCATCGTTTTATGGAGCGTCACCCGTATGTCTGAACCTACCGTTCTGCTGTTGGCTCGCGCCGACGGCAGCCGCGTTACCACGTCTTTTACAGCAGCGTCTTTGGGTGGTTTCGATCCGTTCAAGGACGGGCGCCAGGTGGCCTACAACGGCCCGGATGGCGTGTCAGCGGGCATCGTGCACATCAGCGGAACGCTTGATAGCGATGACTTTCCGCACACCGAAGTGATCGTGGTCCACGCCGGCCATGTCGTGCTGCAATCCGAGATGCAGACCCTGGAACTGGGTGTCGGCGCCAGCGCCGTGATCGGTCGCGGTACAGCGCTGCGACTTCAGGCTCATGCTGATACGTGCTGGGCCTTTTGTGCCGTCACCAGCCCCACCGCAAACCCGACACCCGGCCTGACCGCGCTCGATCCTCTGGACATGCTCTCGCCTTCGCTCGCACCGGAACCGCAGATTTTGATCGGGCCGACGCCGCAATGCCGCTCACACAATGCCTTCGAAGACGACGCCACCCACCTGCGCGTCGGCGTTTGGGATTCGACACCGTATGAGCGTCACGGCCGGCCCCACAAACTTCATGAGCTGATGAACCTGATCGAAGGCAGCGTCACCCTGCTGACGCCTGATGGAACCAGCGTGGAGGTCAACACCGGCGACAGCGTGTTTGTGCCGCTCGGTGCACCGTGCGCGTGGAAAAGTACGCGGTATGTGCGCAAGTTCTACGCGGTGAAGTAGTGGCGTAGTGTCTTCCTGAGTGCGCGGCAGTTCGGGCAGGGTACGCTCCACTGCTGCGGCGATGAACGCGTGCCCATTTTCCCTATCCTTTTACGCACACCACCTGACGCAAGGTGTGCAACACTTCCACTAACTCGCGTTGGGCGTGCATGATGTGGTCGATGTCCTTGTAGGCCATCGGAATTTCATCGATGACGGCAGCGTCCTTGCGGCACTCCACGTGGGCGGTGGCACGGATCTGGTCTTCGACGGTGAACAGGCTTTTCGCTTTGGTGCGACTCATGGTGCGGCCTGCGCCATGGCTGCAGGAGCAGAAGGAATCCTCGTTACCCAGCCCGCGGACGATGAAGCTTTTTGCGCCCATCGATCCCGGAATAATCCCCAACTCGCCCTTCTTCGCCGACACCGCGCCTTTGCGGGTGACCAGAATTTCCTGACCAAAATGCTGTTCTTTCTGCACGTAGTTGTGGTGGCAGTTCACCGCTTCCAGCGCCACCTCAAAAGGCTTGTTGATCACTTTTCGGGTCGCCTGAATCACCGCTTGCATCATCAATGCACGGTTCTGCCTGGCGAAGTCCTGAGCCCAGCCGACCGCTTCGACGTAGTCATCGAAATGCCGGCTGCCCTCTTTAAAGTAAGCCAGGTCACGGTCCGGCAGATTGGCGAGGTGCTGACGCATGTCCGCCTGAGCCATTTGAATGAACAGGTTGCCGATAGCGTTGCCGACGCCACGGGAACCGCTGTGCAGCATGAACCAGACCCGGTTGGTTTCATCCAGGCACACCTCGATGAAGTGGTTCCCGCTGCCCAACGTGCCCAAGTGCCCACGGTTATTGGTGTTGGCGAGTTTCGGGTACTTGCCGGTGATCGCCTTGAACCGCGAGTCCAGTGCCGCCCAGGCTCGGTCCGCCTGATGCGGAACGCTGTCCCAGGCGCCCTTGTCCCGAGCGCCGCGCCCCCCGGTGCGGCCATGGGGCACCGCTTTCTCGATTGCGCAACGCAAGCCATGCAGGTTGTCCGGCAAATCGCTGGCGGTCAGCGACGTGCACGCGGCGATCATCCCGCAACCAATATCCACCCCGACTGCGGCCGGAATGATCGCGCCAACCGTGGGAATCACGCTGCCGATGGTCGAACCCTTGCCCAGGTGTACGTCGGGCATCACGGCCAGATGCTTGAAGATGAACGGCATCTTGGCGGTGTTCATCAATTGCTGCCTGGCTTCGTTTTCTACCGGGACGCCTTCGGTCCAGAGCTTGATCGGTTTACCGTTGGCGACTTCCAGCAGTTGGTAGGTAGGTGCTTGCATGACTTCGATTCTTTTCGGTTGGTCGACTGTTCGACGTGGCGTCGCTTTGATTTTCCTACTTCGCGGAGAAAAGGGGACAAATTTATTGACTCACCGTGTTCCCGCCTCCTGGCAGTCGATTGTCATCGGCAGGAAGCGCTCAATCACCGCGATAGTGCATTTCATGAATTTGAATCTGTCACTGCGCCCCCATTGATTTCTCACGACGGCTTTCGCGTTGCAGTGCCATTGGCGTTGCCACGCAACACCGCAATATCCCGCTTGGGGGGTACGCCATACAGACGGCTGTATTCGCGGCTGAACTGGGACGGACTTTCATATCCGACCTTGTAAGCCGCACTGGATACGTCCTGATGTTCATTGAGCATCAAACGCCTTGCCTCGTTCAGTCGCAGCCATTTCTGGTATTGCAACGGGCTCATTGTGGTGAGTTGGCGGAAGTGGTGGTGAAAGGTCGGGGTGCTCATCTGCACTCGGGCCGCAAGCTCCTCGACGCGAAGCGCCGAGGTGTAATTCAACTTCAACCAATCGATGGCTTTGGCGATCCGATAACCTTGGCCATCGACAGACGTTATTTGTCGAAGCCGGCTCGCCTGATCACTCTGCAAGAGACGGTAGTGAATCTCGCGCTGGATCAAGGGGGCGAGAATGGGGATGGACTCCGGCTCATCGAGCAGTGCCAATAAGCGCCCGAATGACCCCAGCATTGCAGGGGTCACTGAACCAATTCCTACCCCCTTCGCAACTGAACGATCACGGGTTGGCGGCAGACCGCTTTGCGCTATCAGCTCTGCCAGCATGCGCAGATCGAGTTTCAACGTCAGCCCCAGGCATGGCTGTTCCGGGCTTGCTGCCAGCACTTCTGAATTGGCCGGCAAGTCCAATGAGGTGATCAGAAAACGCGACGTGTCATACGGGTAACCCTCGCCCCCCACCCAGAGCTGCTTCTCCCCCCGGGCGACAATGATGATGCTTGGCTCGACCATGCAGACGACGGGCGGCGATGGATGTTCGCGCCTGAAGAAGCCGAGGCCCGCAATGGGCGTTCCGAAATCCCCTGGTCTGGAAACCTGCGTGCCAATGACTTGGGCGAGCGCTTCCTGGGGCGATGTGGCGGTTGCGTATTGGGTCGTCATGTTCATCTCGTACCTCTCGCTGAACTGTATCTCGCCAGCACACGACCGTCCTGCAAAAAAACAGAGACTCATAGAATCAGGCAAGTAATCCAGCGCAATGCACTACAGGGAGTTTGGGCAGCACCGGAGAATGTTCATCCGACAACTATTCAATCGGAAGGAATATCCAGTGAAAGGAATTTTGCTTGCCCTGGGGCTTCTCGTTACCTCGTTTTCTTCAATGGGAGCCGATATGTCAAACGGTGCGGACAACTTCTACAAAAGCGACAAGGTGACCGTAGAAAAGGTCACTTTCAAGAATCAATACGGTATGAAGGTGGCGGGTAACCTGTTCACCCCGAAAGACCTCGATCCCGAATCCAGGAACGCTGCCATCATCGTCGGCCATCCCATGGGGGCGGTGAAGGAGCAGAGCGCAAACTTGTATGCCACCAAAATGGCCGAACAAGGATTTGTCACATTGTCGCTGGACTTGTCCTTCTGGGGCGAAAGCGAGGGCACGCCTCGCCATGCAGTCTCGCCAGATATCTACGCGGAAGACTTCAGTGCTGCTGTCGATTTTCTCGGCACTCGACCGATTGTCGACCGTGAGCGAATCGGCGTCCTCGGCATCTGCGGCAGTGGCAGCTTCGCTATCAGTGCGGCCAAGATTGATCCGCGTCTCAAGGCCATCGCCACCGTCAGCATGTACGACATGGGGGCGGCCAATCGTAATGGTCTCAAGCACGGCGTAACGGCTGAACAACGCCAGCAGATCATTCGCGAAGCGGCGCAACAGCGCGATGTGGAGTTCCAGGGTGGGCAGACCCGCTATACCAGCGGCTCACCACTCAAGCTGACCGGCAACGCCGTGGGTGACGAGTTCTACGACTTCTACCGCACGCCGCGAGGGGAAGTCACTCCGGCCGGCGCATCGGCGCAGACAACCACCATGCCGACGCTGACCAGTAACGTGAAGTTCATGAACTTCTATCCGTTCAATGACATCGAGAGCATTTCCCCGCGCCCACTGCTGTTTATTTCCGGTGCCCAGGCACATTCACGCGAGTTCAGCGAGGATGCCTACAAGCGAGCCGCCGAGCCTAAAGAGCTGCTCATCATTCCAGATGCCGGACACGTGGATCTTTACGACCGGGTCAACCTCATTCCATTCGCCAGGTTGACCACGTTCTTCAAAAGCAACCTGAAGTAGCCTGATCGGTGCCCTCGCCGGGCACCGGTTCTCTCGTAGCCTCGTTGCCGGGGCTGCGACGCTTCGCGCAATACAGGATTCAAAAATGACTGATCACCTCCTCCCAGTGCCTCATAAATCGTGGGGCGCCGTATTCGCCATGTCGCTCGCCGCCTTCGTGCTCGTGGCGTCGGAGTTCATGCCCGTCAGCCTGCTGACACCTATAGCCGCAGATCTGCATATCACCGAGGGGCAAGCCGGCCAGGGAATCTCCGTCTCGGGGCTGTTTGCCTTGTTCACCAGTCTTCTGATCGCATCGGTGGCGACGCGGGTTGCGCGTAAGCCGCTGCTCCTTTCACTGACACTGTTGATGATCCTTTCCGGAACAGTGGTCGCGTTCGCGCCGAACTACTGGGTATTCATGATCGGCCGCGCGCTGATCGGTGTTGCGATAGGTGGGTTCTGGTCATTGTCGGCGGCAACCGCCATGCGCTTGGTGCCTGATGACCAAATCACTCGCGCAATGGCAATCGTCAACGGCGGCAACGCTTTGGCGACAGTGATTGCAGCGCCTTTGGGCAGTTTTCTCGGCGCCTTGATCGGCTGGCGCGGTGCATTCTTGTGCGTCATTCCGGTCGCGGTAGTCGCCTCTGTCTGGCTTTTGTTCAGCCTTCCGGCGATGAAGTCGCAAAGCGGTTCAGGCACTGGAAACGTCTTCAGGTTGATGAAGAGCCTACCGGTCGCGTTAGGCATGGTGGCGGTCAGTGTCTTCTTCATGGGCCAGTTCATGCTGTTTACCTATTTGCGCCCGTTCCTTGAAACGGTCACGCACGTCAGTGTTTCCATGCTGTCGCTGATGTTGCTTGTCCTGGGTCTGGCGGGCCTCGCGGGAACCTTTTTGATTGAAGCGTTCTTGAAAAATGGCCTGCATCGAACCCTCGTCGTCATCCCGATCTTGATGGCGGTGATTGCACTGGCGCTTGTTTCATTCGGTAGCTCGGTGGCCACCACGACTGTCTTGCTTGGCCTCTGGGGCCTGGTTGCGACTGCTGCGCCCGTGGGATGGTGGACATGGTTGGCAAGAACGTTACCAGACGCTGCTGAAGCGGGAGGCGGCTTAATGGTGGCGATCATCCAACTGGCCATTGCGTCTGGCGCAACCATTGGCGGACTGGTCTTTGACCTAAGCGGTTATCGAGCGACGTTCGAGTTGAGCGCGACTTTGCTGGGCGTGGCGGCCGTTCTTGCCTTCCTGGCTGCACGCGCAGCATCACAGGAGCCTCTTGCATCGGCGAACATCGCTTGAAATAACCACAAGACACGCCAAGGCATGCCTTGTGGTTTAGATTGAGCACACGTTCGAACGTTAGACGTTAAGGTCAGCGTGCGCTGTCGATGATTTGACCACCGTCCGGCGTCAGGCTGTATCCCGTCAGGAATTGTGCATCCTTGCTGGCGAGGAATAGCACGACCGGCGCAATGTCCTCTTCGGGTGATCCATAACGGCCAAGTACGTTAGTGGGCGCTGGCACCTCTGCCGCGGTACCCCAAGTGTCTGCGACCGGCATGACATTGTTGACAGTAATCTTGTCAGCCCCCCACTCCCTTGCCGCCGAGCGAGTCAAGGCACGCACCGCCTCCTTTGCCATGTTGTAGGGGGCGTATCCTTGCAGGCCAATGACACCGGCCAGCGAGGCGAAGTTAATGACCCTGCCCTCCCCGCTGGCTTTGAGGTGGGGGTAACAGGCTTGCATCGTGCGCAGATAGGCAATAGGCCCCATTTCCAGATTGCGTTGCAATTGCTCGGCCGACAGATCGAGAACCGATGAAAGAACAACCGAGGGGTCGAAGGCATTGTTCACAAGAATATCGATCCGGCCATACGCAGCCACCACCGCTTCTACGGCAGCTTTGATTTGATCCGGGTCGGCGATATCACAGACTACTCCGAGGGCGATCCCGCCCGTAGCCTGGATCTCAGCGACAACTGCAGCGACATTTTCAGCCGTGCGTGAAACGACCGCTACCTTCGCGCCTTCCTCCGCGAAAAGCTTCGCTGTGGCTCGGCCGATGCCGCGGCCGGCGCCAGTGACAATGGCAACTTTTCCATTGAGTCGGGACATGTTGATCTCCAATCAGTCAGGGGTTACTTGATATGCCGTGGTTACTTGGCCGTAAGGTGAATGAGTCGACTCAGGTCAAAGATGTCGCCTAATATGAAAAGCCACAAGTAGGATGAAAAAGTGGTGCTTAGTATGGAAAACCAGACTATTGGTGACGATCAGATCAACATGCACGAGGAAATGCGCCGTGCATTTGCGCTGCTTTCAGGCAAGTGGAAACTGGAAATCATGTGGTTATTGAACCAGCGAATCTATCGTTTCGGAGAACTGCGCAAGGCGATCAACGGCATCACCCAGCACATGCTGACAGCGCAACTTCGTGAGCTCGAAAACGATGGCCTGGTAGTGCGAACAGTCTTCGCCGAAGTGCCCCCGCGCGTCGAGTATGAGATGACGGCAAAGGCCCGTGCGCTCGGGCCGACGATGGAAGCACTCGCGTTATGGTGGAGCGAGTATGGGAAGAGCGTGCCGGTGAAGCCAGGCTCGCGCGGACGCAAGCCCAAAAGCACTTAAGTATGGCTCGATGCACGCCAGTTGCGCCTTGAGTGCGACCGCTTTTCTTCAATCGAGGGATAGTTCTCGAGCCTCGAAGCTTCGATCAGTTGGCTATTTTTCCATGGAGATCGCGGGAAGCTCCTTCGAGGGTTTTCCATAAGCTGCGCATCGTAGGGTTCTCATTGGTGATGGAGCAGTAGGAACGTATCTCCAGTCGCGTACTCCATTCATCACCACCCGCTTTTACCAACTGACCTCGCTGAAGCTCGTCAATGACGGCGCTTTGTGGCAACCACGCCACGCCATACCCCTCTATTGCCATGCGCATCAAAAGCATCGCCATGTCGGCCTCATAGCACCGCTCCAGCACACTCACACTTGGGCCATTTTTGATGACTATGTCTGCTACGCGGCCTAAAAAAGTGGTGGCCGTATAGGCGAGGTGAGGCACAGCTTTGGCTGAGGTACCGGGCAAGCGATACAGCGGTTGCCCGTTGTTGTCAGGGGCACATAACGGAATAAAGGCGTCATGTCCCAACGTCAGGCAACCGAATTTTTCCGGGTCTAAAAGAATGGGTGCCAAGGGATGGTGGTAGACGATCATCAGATCGCAACTCCCCTCCTCCAAGGCTATAACGGCGTCATGAATGTTCGCTGCAACGACTCGGGCGTTGAACTGCTCATTGTGCTGCTGAAATTGGGTTAGCCATTTCGGTAGAAACGTCATTGAAAGACTGTGACCAGCAGTGACCTGGATGGATCGCCCGGGCATTCGCTCAACCTCTCGCAGGGCTGAACGCAGTCTCAATAACCCCGCCAATGCCTCGCGGCCCTCTTCACAAAAACTTCGCCCCGCCGGCGTGAGCTGAACGGGATACGTTCCGCGATCCACCAACTCTGCTCCGACCCATTCCTCAAGTGATCGTATGCGACGCGACAGTGCTGACTGGGTCACGCACCGTACTTCCGCAGCACGAGAAAAGTTTTTCCACTCGGAAATCGCTAAAAGATCATCTAACCATTTGATTTGCATAACGGCACCTCATGCCCCGAATGCGCAGTGTACTGCGCCTCAGTCAGGACAAAGCAGCAGTTTCCAAAACTATTCCAAAAGCGCATGAGGCTATCGGGATTACTCATCACGACGTGTCAAACCCGCCCCTAGAATCGTAAACGTTGAAGCGACGCCAGAAAGCTTCGACCCAATGACACTTGTCTCCTGCCAAGTAACAAAAGCAAAAAAACCACTTGAGGAAAGCTCCGTGAAGAAAAATAAACTTCCGCGTCGGATCGCAATCAGCATCGCCTTAGGCGTGCTTGTCGGTTGGGCGTGTCACCATTTCGCAGGGAGCGAACAAAGCGCCAAAGAGATCGCCTCTTACTTCTCGATGGTCACCGACATCTTTTTACGCATGATCAAGATGATCATCGCGCCGCTGGTATTCGCGACCTTGGTCGGCGGCATCGCGAGTATGGGTAACTCCCGCTCCGTTGGCCTGATTGGCCTGAGAGCCATGACCTGGTTCGTCACCGCTTCGGTGATCTCGCTGGCCATCGGCATGGGCCTGGTCAACCTGTTCCAACCGGGTGCGGGACTGAACATGGAGGTTGTCCAGCATGCGGCAAGTCCCGTGGTGGTCAACACCGGGGATTTCAGCCTCAAGGTTTTCATCAGTCACGTGTTCCCTCGCAGCATTGCTGAAGCAATGGCCAACAACGAAATCCTGCAAATCGTGGTGTTCTCGTTGTTCTTCGGGTTTGCCTTGGCGGGTGTGAAGCGAGCGGGTTACACAACGATTGTCGATGGCATCGAAGAGCTGGCCAAGGTGATGTTCAAGGTCACTGACTACGTCATGGCCTTCGCGCCCATTGGAGTGTTCGCAGCCATCGCATCGGCTATCACCACGCAAGGTCTCGGCTTGATAGTCGATTACGGAAAACTGATTGCCGAGTTCTACTTGGGCATTGTGATTCTGTGGTGCGTGTTGTTCGCTGCCGGCTACCTGTTCCTGGGTCGCTCAGTGTTTACTTTGGGCAAGCTCATTCGCGAACCCATCCTCCTCGCATTTTCCACTGCCAGCAGCGAATCCGCTTACCCGAAAACCATGGAGGCACTGGAGAAATTTGGTGCGCCCAAGCGCGTATCCAGCTTCGTCCTTCCGTTGGGGTACTCATTCAATCTTGATGGTTCGATGATGTATCAAGCGTTCGCCATCATGTTCATTGCTCAGGCCTACAACGTCGACTTGAGCTTCACACAGCAACTGCTGATCTTGCTGACGCTGATGATCACCAGCAAGGGAATGGCGGGTGTAGCCCGAGCATCGGTGGTCGTGGTGGCGGCTACGTTACCCATGTTCAATCTTCCCGAAGCCGGCATTTTGCTGATCCTTGGCATTGACCAATTCCTTGATATGGCCAGGACTGCCACCAACGTGGTTGGCAACAGCATAGCGACGGCTGTGGTTGCCAAATCAGAACCGCATGAAGAAGCTGAAGACGCGCCCGGCACTGAATCTCCCCTCCCAATTCATACTGCAGCCACCGCCTGAGAAACTGAAAATGAAAGGTAAATCGAAGCCGTCCAGCGGGTCATCGTTTGCTCGCAAACTGGGTATCGTCGGCGGGCTTGGCTCACTGGCCGGCGGCGATCTTTTCTACAAACTGGTGAAGTCCAGAGCTGTTTTGGAGGATCAAGGTCGCTATCACTTTCTGTTTGAACAACACCCGTTCAAGGACGTGCTGATGCCGCTTGATCAGGGTGCCAACATGACCTCCAGAAAGTTTTACGTATTTCAGGTTTGCCAGACGTTCGAGGCGAGCGAAGTCAATGCAGTCTTGTTGCCTTGTTTTGCCAGCCACACCTTTCGGGAGGAGATCCAGGAGGAAATCGGGATACCCGTTCTGGATATGATGGCGGCGTTACGCAAGCACGTGGATCATGTCGCTGCCCCTGGTACGACACTGGGCATCATCGCGTCCGACTATGTCAGGTATTCCGGGTTGTTTGAGCGCTATTTCGGCACAGATTTCAAGCTCGTTTATCCTGACGAAAGCGAGCAATCTGGCTTGATGGACGCCATGTACGGGGTTAACGGCATCAAAGATGGATTCCTTGACGGGGTACCACTCGAATGTGTTTATCAGGCCTGTCTGTCGCTTCAGGATCAGGGGGCCACAATCATCCTGCCTGGCATGACGGAGCTTTCGTTGGTCTGCGGTGATCTTCAACGGCGTGGCTTGACTGTCCTGGATATCAACGAGATTTATGCCGCTTTCGCCACCTTGGAGAAAGGCCAGTCGACTCGTCCGCCTTTCAAGCTTGGGATTGTCGGTGGAGTTGGGCCAGCGGCAACGGTCGACTTCATGGGTAAGGTTGTGGCGCACACACCGGCAGGTCGCGATCAGGAACACATCAAAATGGTGGTGGAACAGAACCCCCAGATCCCTGATCGCACAGCCAACCTGCTGTACAACGAAACTGATCCGACGATGGCGATGTACGCAACGTGCAAGCGACTGGAAAGCGCCGGCGCCAATGCCATTGCGATTCCGTGCAACACAGCTCACGCCTTTGTTGAGCGCATCCAGGCGCACCTGCGTGTGCCTATCGTGAATATGCTGACTGAAACGGTGGAGGCTATCGTGCAGCGGTACGGCGCCGGCAAAACCGTCGGGCTGCTAGCGACCTCAGGCACCCTCAAAAGTCAGGTTTATCACCAGGCAGCTCGGCAAGCAGGGCTTCAAATAATTACCCCCGGTGTGGATTACCAAGCGCTGGTTATGGAGGCCATTTACGGAGCGCACGGCATCAAGGCGGGTTTCACAGGGGGCATCTGCAAAGACCAGCTCCTGACTGCGGCAGAACACTTATGTGAATTGGGCGCTGATGTGCTCATCCTGGGATGTACGGAGCTACCTCTGGTGCTTGCGCATAGCGAATCCTTCATGATTAAAAATCATGAGGTCGCATTGGTCGACCCGACAACCATTTTGGCATTGAAGTGCATTGAGCTTGCCCGAGTAGCGCTCAGTACACCGTAGAAAAACAGCCGCGACACTTTTCTCCTGTCAGCACCGATAACAGAAACGCCGCTCAGTGAGCGGCGTTTTTTGTGGAACAGGCACCCTTTCAACTGTTGGCGGTGGCCCCTAGTTTTCCATAGCCGCAAACCCGCGCTGCAAATCCTCAATCAACGCCTCGACATCCTCAAGCCCGATATGCAACCGCAACACCGGATTCAATGAACGATCCGCAGCACTGTCGCGATCCGTGGTATCGGCGACGGTGATCAGGCTTTCGTAGCCGCCCCAGGAAGCGCCGAGCCCAAACAACTGCAGCGAATCAATAAAGCGTTCGACGTAGGTCGGATCTGCATCGCGCAGCTCGAAGGACAGCAAACCGTTGCTGCCATTGAAGTCGCGCTGCCACAGGGCATGACCAGGATGCTCGGGCAACGCTGGATGGAACACCCGTTTCACTTGCGGTTGCGCTTGCAGCCAATGGGCGATTTCCAGCGCCTGACGTTCGTGCACTTCCAGTCGCGGTGCCAGGGTTCGTGCACCGCGCAGCACCAGGTAGGCATCGTCGGGGCTGACGGTGGCGCCAAAGGTGTCGCCCATGGACGCCAGCGGCTGCCACACGTCTTGTCGGGTGCAGACGCTGCCCATGACCACATCGCTGTGGCCGCACAGGTACTTGGTCAACGCCATGATCGAGATGTCCGCGCCCAAGGTCAGCGGTCGGTACAGGTAACCCGAGCCCCAGGTGTTGTCGACGGCCAGGAGAATGCCTCGCGGTTTGCACAGGGCGGCGATCGCCGGCAAATCGCAGAGTTCATACAGTAAGGAACCCGGCACTTCGGTGTAGACCATTTTGGTGTTGGCTTGCAGTTGCGCTTGCAGGCCGCGGCCATCAGGGGCGAAGTAGCTGACCTGAATGCCGAACGGTTCAAGAAACTCATGGGCCAGCCGTCGCACGGGGGCGTAGACCGCGTCGCTGATCACGACGTGATCGCCGGGCCGCAGGTAGGCCAGGAAGGTCTGCGCGATCGCCGCCAGCCCGGTGCCGAACAAGCGCGTGCGATAACCGCCCTCCAGCTCCGTCACCAGATCTTCCAGGGCGAAGGCCGTCGGATTGCCTCGGGCGCCATAACTCAGGACCCGCTCGCTATCACGGCGAGCGCGGGCGTCGCGCATTTGCGCCAGGTTATCGAACAGCACTGTGCTCAACCGCGTGACCGGCACGTTGACTGCCCTACCGCCATTCCCCTGTTCGGTGCGCGCCGAATGGACCAGACGCGTACGCACCCGGGCATCACGGGACCCTGTGTCGCGCAGCGGCTTGAGACTGGCGATTTCGTCGTCACTCATCTGCGCCAGCAAACCGATTTCCCAGGCCAGGTACTGACGCGCCGCGTCCTTATTGCCGGCGTGACGGTCATGGGTGAAAAACAGAAAATCGATGCACTGCTGATCGGAAGGCACGGTCGGATTTTCCTGCACCGCGAACCCCTCTGCACGCCAGGCATCGATCGCGCCGTCCAGCAGCCGGACTTGTAGGCGCTGATTTTCCGGTAGCTCCTGCGCCGCGAAAGCAGCCAGCAAAGGATCATCGGCGACCAACACCAGTGGCCGTTGCTCACCGGCCACTTCAGACGCCAGCAACGAGCGAATCGACCAGCGTGAGCCGGCGATATGGCCCTTGCGATAAGTCATGCTCGGCCGCAGGTCAATCAGTGCGACCGCGTCATCCTGCAGCGAATCGGCCAAGGCTCGCGCCGTGATCAATGGCACAGCCTCGTGAGCGATCACCTCAAGCGCGGGCAGCACCAGATCACTGCTCACCCCGCCTGCCAGCACATAGGCCTCATGCCCCAATTGCCGCAACCAACTGGCAACAATCGGTGCCCGCACACCATCACTGTCGAACAGCACCAACCGCGCCTGACGCACACCGACATACAGATCGGTGGATTGAATCAACTGCCCGCCCGGTGTGTGTTGCGCACCCGACAGGCTGCCCGCGGCAAACTCCTCGGCGGTGCGCACATCGCACAAAAACAGGCTGCGACCGGCCTCCTCGGCCCATTGTTCAACCTGCGCAGCCTCAACGGTCTTCACACCGGCCCGCTCCGCCAGTTGCGCAGCAGCGAGTCGCTGCCCCGGCAAGGTGTCAGGGGACACCTCCTCGGCGTAACGTCGGGTGCTGCCATGCTCCAGCTGAAAATCCTCCAGATACCAACCCTGGGTTCCGTTTTCCAATGCGTAGACCGGATTCTTCAACCCCAGATTGATCAACGTCTGGGCACCGATAATGCTGCGGGTCCTGCCGGCACAATTGACCACGATCGGCGTGCTGTCGTCCGGCACCAGATCGTGGACGCGATACCCCAGCTCGCCATTCGGGCAGCACACCGAACCGGGTATGGTCATCTTGCGGTACTCATCGAACGGCCGACCGTCGAGCACCACCAGCGGCTCGCCCCGGGCTTGCCATTCGGCCAGTTGCTGCGCGGTGACATGCGGGGTATGGCTGGCCTCTTCGACCAATTCACCGAAGGCCTTGGAAGGCACGTGCACCCCGGCAAACAGCTGGAAACCGGCAGCCTGCCAACCATCGGCACCGCCATCGAGCACATGCACCTGGCCATACCCGAGCGCCTGCAAACGCCGAGCGGAACGCGCCGAGACATCCCCGCCGTCCTGGTCATAGATCACCAGCCGAACCAGAGGATTCGGCGCAAGACGCCGGACCTCCAGCTCCAGACGGCTATAGGGCAAATTCACCCCGAAAAACAGGTGCGCTTCGCCATACTGGCCGTGCTCGCGCACGTCAAACAGGGCGATTTCCTGCCCGTCGAGCAGCCACTGCTGGAGTTGCCCTGGAGTTACGGTCTGGCTCATAAGAGTCCCGTTTGGAAAAAGAGTTATTGAAGTACCAGAGAGCGCTCGTTGGCGGCGATTTCACGGCCCTTCGCATACGCACGCTGAATGGCCGGTCGCCGGCAGGAAACGCCCGGCCTTGTCGGCCAGGTAATTGAGGATGGCGCCGGACTCGAACAGGTTCAGCGGCTCGCTTAAGCCTTGCGGCGCATGGTCGACAATCGCCGGAATCCGCCCATTGGCGCTGATGCGCTGGAACGCTACCTGCTTCTGCTCACCTGCACGGATGTTGACTGGCAGCAGACGGTACTCAAGCTCCAGCTCTTCAAGCAGGATGCCAATCTTCAAGCCATTGCCAGTCGGCCAGTAATACAGAACGATCATGCGTAGGCCTTGATCGACGGCGCCATTTGCGAGGCGTTGTAATTGAGGATGCGCCCGTCGGCTTCCACGCCGTAGCGGCCGTTGAGGGACTCCAGCGGCAAACCGTACAGGTGGAAATGCAGGGTTGCCTGCTCGCCTTCGACACGAATGCCGTGCAGGTCTTCGCCGAGAAACGAGATGGAGGTGCCGGGTTGCACGATCACTTCCTTTTCCAGGTGCAAGGTGGTGAAACCAGGCTCGCGACCTTCGTCATCACGACGGTAGACGTAGTTGATTTCCTGGCCTTCGATGGCACTGATGATCGCCCAGGTTTCATGGTTATGCGGGATCGTGCTTTTGCCCGGCAACAACGAGTTCAGGTACAGCGTCGGCGTGTCGCCGTCGTCATTGAGACGGTAGCGGAACGCGGTACTGCCCTGCCCCGGTACCGGCGCGGGGAACTCGTCGAAATTGAACAGATCACGGCGCTCGGCCAGGACTTCAAGCAAGGACACGATTTCCACCAGTGCGGCGCGGTCGACGCCCCGTTGATGGATGACGCGGATTTTCTTCAGGAAATCCTCGATGACGGCGGCACGGTTAACAGTACTCATGAACAGGCTCCTCAGTATTAGACGGACAGGCTGTAGCGGCTCAGGTTGGTCAACAGGTACGGATCATTGGCGATGGGCGGCCGGCGTCCCGGATCACCCAGGGCGTGACGCAAAAACTCCTGGGTGCGCTCGCTGGTGGGGTGCTGAAAGATCTGGGCGGCGCTGCCGTGCTCGACGATCACGCCGTTCTCGGTGAAGTAGACGATGTCGCTGATTTCTTCGGCGAAACGCATTTCGTGGGTGACCAGCACGCAGGTCATGCCCTCTTCGGTCAGCTCGCGAATCACCGTCAGCACCTCGCCGACGGTTTCCGGATCGAGGGCGGAGGTCACCTCATCAAACAGAATCAGTTCGGGACGCATCGCCAGGGCGCGGGCAATCGCCACCCGTTGCTGCTGACCGCCCGAGAGCTGGCCCGGATAGGCATCGGCCTTGTGTTCCATACGCACCTTGGCCAACAAGGCGCGGGCGTCTTTCTCGGCGTCGATCCGGTTACGCCCCAGCACCTTGCGCGGGGCAATCACCAGGTTCTCCAACACCGACAAATGCGGGAACAGGTTGTATTGCTGGAACACAAAACCCACACGCTTGCGCAACTCGATGCGCTGCGCTTCCTGGGCCAGGGTGTGAACCTCGGTCGCGCCGACACGGATGCTGCCGCGCTGGGGCTGCAACAGGCCGGTGATGCAACGCAGGATGGTTGATTTGCCGGAGCCGGACGGGCCGATGATCGACACGGCCTGACCACGGTGCACGTCGAGGTCGATGCCTTTGAGCACCGGGTTATTGCCAAACGACAGGTGCAGGTCGCGCAGGCTGACCAAGGGCTCGGCGACGGTTTCAGTAAAAGGCATAACGTCGCTCCAGGCGTTGGGTGAGTCGAGAAATCGGGTAGCAATAGGCGAAGAACAGCACCAACAGGCTCAGGTAAATCACCACGGTGAAACCGGTCATGTTCACGGTGTTGCTGGCGATTTGCGCGGTGTCGATCACGTCATGCACACCCACCAGGGACGCCAGCGCAGTGCCCATGGTGATCACCGCATACAGGTTCATCCACGGCGGCAACATGCGTTTGAAGCACTGCGGCAGGATGATCGAACGGAAAATCTGCCCACGAGTGAATGCCAGGGAACGTGCGGCTTCCCATTGGGTGCTGGGGATCGAGGCAATGGCGCCACGGAAGATTTCCGCGACGTTGGCACTCGCCGGCAGCGCCAGGCCTAGGGTGACCTTGACCCAGTCCGGAAACGAGACATAAGCACTGCCGATTCGTATCTCGAACGGGAACACGTAGGTAGTGAAATAGATCAGCACCAGCCAGGGCGCATTGCGAAAAATCTGCACCCAGATCCGTGCCGGCAAACGCAGCAGTCGCAGGGGTGACAGCGCCAACGCGCCGACCAACAGCCCCAGCAACGACCCCAGGCCGATGGCGACGAGGCTGATCAGAATGTTCTGGCCAAAGCCCACGGCCAGTGCCGGCGACCATTGCAGCAAGGCCTTGAACACCGGACTTTCCGGGGCGACATACACCAGCCACAGTACGGCGCAAACCAACAAAATCAACTTGCCGACATGCCGCCGAGGCCAGGCCAGCGGTGCGCTGACGGTCGTTTCAATGGCCATAGCCGGGCATCCTCAGGTGCGCTTCAAGGTAGCGCCCCACGCAATTGACGATAAAACTCAGCAGGCCGAAAAAGCTCAGGATCAGAATCATCAGCTCCAGCACGTTGTCGCTTTGGGTCCAGATCATGATCGCCGCGTAGGTGATGTCCCCCACGGCAATGGCCGAGGCCACGGCCGTCATTTTCACCAGGTCGATCAGGTTGTTGATCAGCGACGGAAGGGCAAAGCGCAGGGCCAATGGCAGTTGTACATTCCACAGCAACTGACGGCTGCTGAACGCCAGCGAACTGGCCGCCTCCAGCGTCACGGTCGGCACCGCCTCGATGCCGGCGCGCAAGGCTTCGGCATGGAACGCGCCCTTGTGCAACGAGATCACGATCACCACCCAGGCGAACGGCGTCAGCGGGTTGGCCGCGCCGACGGCTTGAGTCAGCAGCATGTTCAGCACCAGGAAGGCGCAATACAGCTGCACTAGTGTCGGCGTGTTGCGGGTGACCTCGACAAATACGCGTGCCGGTTTCGCCAGCCAGGATTTTCCAGAGGTCAGCATGGCCGCCAACGCGACACCCGCCAGCAGGCTGCCGACAATGGTGAACAGGCAAAGCAGCACCGTGGTCAGCGCGCCCTGCTCCAGGGTTCCGCGCTGGTAGGCGTCCAGCAGAAAACCGTAGTTCAGACCCAACCCGGCGGTCCAGTGGACGAAAAACTCCAGCCAATGACTCATGGTTCGCCCCGCAATTGCCCGAAGGCGTGAGCGATGCGACGTCCGGCTTCAGCAACGCTCTCGGTCGCCGTGGCGATGGACAGGCGAAACCACGGCGACAAGCCATAAGCGCTGCCCGCCACACCCGCCACGCCCTGCTCCAGCAAATACGCCACGACATCGGCGTCGCTGTTCAGGCATACGCCGTCAGGACGATAACGCCCCAGCAATCCGGCACAGCGAATAAACACGAAAAAACCGCCTTGAGGTTCGAGCACTTCAAGGCCGTCCACTGTGCGAAAGGCGCTCACCAGTAAATCCCGGCGTTGCTGATAGGCCGCCACCTGTTCCGGCAAGAAATCCAGGCCACCCTCGAAGGCCGCCAACGCGGCGGCTTGCCCCACCGAAGAAGCGCCGGATGTTGATTGCGATTGCACGACCGCCATGGCATTGGTCAGCACTTGCGGCCCGGCACCGAAACCGATGCGCCAGCCAGTCATGGCATACGTCTTCGACACACCGCCCACCAGCAGGCAGCGCGACTGCAAGTCCGGCGCGACGTTGAGCAGGCTCTGCGCTGGCAGACCGTCAAAGCGAATATGTTCGTAGAGTTCATCCAGCAGAATCAGCACCTGCGAGTGGCGACGCAGCACCTCGGCCAAGGCTTGCAATTCGGCCGCGCTGTACACCGCGCCGCTGGGGTTACCGGGACCGTTGAGAATCAGCCAGCGAGTCCGCTCGCCGATGTGTTGCTCCAGCTGTTCTGCGGTGAGCTTGCAGCCCTGCGCCAGCGCGCACTCGATGAACACCGGCTCGCCACCATTGAAGCGCACGCTGTCCGGGAACGACGGCCAGTACGGCGTCGGCACCAGCACTTCATCGCCGTCGTCGAGGGTCGCGGCGAAGGCATTGAAGATGATTTGCTTTGCCCCGTTGGCAATCACGATCGATTCCAACGGATAGTCCAGATGGTTTTCCTGCTGGAGCTTGCGTTGCACCGCGACGCGCAAAGCTTTTACGCCCGGCGTCGGGGTGTACTTGGTGGCACCGGCGACGATGGCGGCATAAGCCGCCTGTTTGATGTGTTCGGGGGTATCAAAATCCGGCTCGCCGGTGGTCAGGTCGAGGATGTCGCGACCGGCATCACGCAACGCCGTGGCTTGGGATTTCGCGGCGGCATTGGCCGACAGCGAGACGCGCTGAACGCGTTTGGACAGGCGAAGTGTCATGACGGAACCACCTCCACGACCTTACCTGGATTGAGCAGGTTTTTCGGGTCCAGCGCCTGCTTGATGCGGCGCATCAGGTCGAGTTCCACCGGACTTTTGTAACGCCCGAGCATGTCCCGTTTGCGCTGGCCGATGCCGTGCTCGGCGCTGATCGAACCGCCGTGGGCGTGGGCGCTGTCATGAACCAGCAAGCTGAGCGCCGCGTAGTGAGCCATATGCGCCTCGACCGTCGAATCAAGCGGATGAGCAACGTTGTAGTGCAGGTTACCGTCGCCCAAATGGCCGAAAGTGAAGTGACGGACACCGGGAAAGCTCGCCTGCAACAACGCATCGGTGTGGGCGACAAACGCCACGACCTGGGAAATCGGCACTGAAATGTCGTGCTTCATGTTGCGACCGGCGCGCTTCTGCGCCTCGCTCATGTTCTCCCGTAACAGCCACAGGGCTTCGCTCTGTGCCAGGCTTTCGGCGATCAACGCATCGGCCAGCAACTCGCGCTCGAAGGCCTCCCCCAGCACTTCTTCAAAGGCTTGGCGGGCATGGGCTTCGCTGTGGTTGTCGGACAGTTCCAACAGGGCAAACCAAGGCTGCCTGGCGCCGAGAAAAGGTCGCGGACCGTCCGCAAACTGCTCACGCAGCAGCGCGAGGCAGTCGGCACTGAGCAGTTCGAACGCCGTGAGACTGGCACCGAAACCGGCGCGGGCATGGGACAGCAATTGCACCGCCTGGGCCAGGGAGTCGAAGGCCAGGAGTGCCGTCGCCTGCGCCTTGGGCAGCGGGAAGAGTTTCAGGGTCGCGGCGGTGATGATGCCGAGCGTGCCTTCGCTGCCGATATACAGGTCACGCAAGTCGTAGCCGGTGTTGTCCTTGCGCAAGCCGCGCAGGCCATTCCAGATTTCGCCCTCGGCGGTGACCACTTCCAGACCCAGGGTCAGCTCGCGGGTGTTGCCATAGCGCAACACGGCGGTGCCACCAGCATTGGTGCCCAGATTGCCACCGATGGTGCAACTGCCTTCGGCGCCCAGACTCAGGGGAAACAACCGGCCGGCATCACGGGCAACGTCCTGGACGGTTTGCAGAATGCAGCCCGCTTCGACGGTCAGGGTGTCGTTGTCGGTGTCCACCGTCCGCACACGATTCAGCCGATCGAGCAACAGCAACACCGCGCGACCACTGTCATCCGGGGTCGCGCCGCCCATCAGCCCGGTGTTGCCGCCCTGCACCACCACCGGCGTATCGCTGGCCACGCAAGCGCGAACCACGGCCGCGACTTCCTCGGTGTTCGCCGGATGCACGGCGGCGATGACCTGCCCGACGTAACGGCCCTGTTTGTCAGTCAGGTAGGGCGCGGCCTCTTCGCTGCTCTGCACATGGCTGGCGCCGAGCAATTGCTGCAAGGCCACGAACAACGTCTGACTCATGGCTGCACCGCCAGCGGCTCGGCGTTGCGGTACTGCTCATGCAGATCACGCAATGCCTTGGACGGCGTCATGCCGGTGCGCTCGCCCAATTCGATCAGCCAGCCGCTGCGATGCCAGTCACACACGATCGCATCCAGTTTTGCCTGGGTATCGTGCTCGCCTTTGCGCAGCCAGATCACCGAGTTCGACGGGATCAAATCACCCGGCAGCGGGATTTCATACTCAGCCCACTCGGCATCGCTCAACAACGCGTGCATGGTCGGACTGACATGCACCGCCGCCACGCAGCCATTGCCGCGCAGCGACAACAACGATTCGGATTGGCTGCGGAACGCCTTGATCTCGGCGCCGTAGGTTTCCTGCAAGGGCTTGATGAAGTTGCTGCCCTGGGACACGCACACTGGCTTGCCCTTGAGATCGGCCCACTGGGTCACGCCAGCGCCTTTGCGAATCAACGCCGCGCCGCCAACCTCTTCATACGGCGTGGGCACGTAGTCGAGAATCTCGCCGCGCTCTTCGGTGAACTGCATATTGGCGATCAGAATGTCGACCTTGCCCTGTTGCAGGAACTGCACGCGGTTGGGCGCCAGCACCGAAACGGTCTTCGCTTCGACGCCCAAAGCCTTGGCGATGCCCTTGGCCAGTTCGACGTTGTAGCCCAGGTGTTCGCCGGTCTTCGGGTCGATGGTGCCGAATGGCGGACCACTGAGAATCACCCCGACGCTGATGGCGTGGCGTTGCTCGATCTTGTCCAGCGTGGCATCGGCCTGGGCCAAGTTCGCACCCAAAGCAGCGCACCAGGCGAAGCACAGGGCTTTAGCGGAAAAATATCGGTTCATGCACGACTACCTTGAACGACCGCCCGGCAAAAGGACGGTCTGTTGAAAACGATGAGGTGGAGAACCGGGGGTCAGGCGCCGTTGGCCTGGAACTGTTTCTGCAGTTCCACCAGAGCGGGCGACGCGGGCGTGATGTGGTTGCGGGTCTGGGCCTCAATCAACCAGCCGCTGCGGTGCAGTTCCTTGACGATCGGATCGAGCCTGGCCTGGGTATCGCTTTCTCCGGGACGGGTCCAGATCACCGACGGCGCGGGGTTGAGTTCCGGCGTAAGCGCGCGATAGCCCTGCCATTCGGCGGTGCCGGCGAGCAGCGGATTGATCAGCGTGGCGTCATGCACCGCCGCGACGCAGTTGTTGCCGCGCAACGCCAGCAACGATTCCGAAGAGCTCTTGAAGGCTTTGATCTCGACGCCCAACTCGGTCAGCGGCTTGATGTAACTGCTGCCCTGGGAGGTGCAGACCGGTTGGTTTTTCAGGTCTTCCCAACGAGTGATCTTGCTGTCCTTCAGCACCGCTGCGGTTCCGCCCACGCGGTAGAACGGCGTCGGTACAAACCCGAGGATCTCGCCGCGTTCGGCGGTCCACTCCATGTTGGCAATCAGCAAATCGACTTTGCCCTGCTGCAAGAACTGCACGCGGTTGGCGGGCAGTACCGGCACCAACTGCACTTCGGCGTTCAGTTGCCGTCCCAGCTCCTGGGCGAGATCGACATTCAAACCGCGCGGCTTTTGGCTCGCTGGATCAATCCCGCCAAACGGGCCGCCGGACAGCAATACGCCGACCACCAGCACATGCCTTTGCTCGATCTTGTCCAGGGTTGCATCAGCCCGGACGCCGGTGCTGGCACCCAGCGAGATCAAGGCGCCCAGCATTACAGGCAACAATTTTTTAACGGCTGAGCACTTTTGCGACATGGTTCTTCCCCTGATGATTGATCGGCGTCCCCCGACCTGATGTGGAGGCATCCTAGGTACCGCGTTGAAGTAACGGAAATTCAAATATCTAATATCGTTATAACTTCTCGTGTTCTCACCGAGAGCGCACCCCAATAAAGCCCGTATTTACTGGCACCAAAGATCAGCCAAAGAAAAAACCAGCAAAAACACATAAATAATCGTAATGTTTATGTTTTCAGCCTTGATATAAAAGCAGCCCCGGAAATGGCCATGCCGACCTCACCTACCCTCGATCTCGAATTGCTGCGCACCTTCATTGCCGTGGTTGATCACCACAGTTTTGCCGAGGCCGGCGCGCAACTGGCCCGCACGCAATCGTCGGTCACCCAACACATGCAACGCCTGGAACAACAAGTGGGGGTGAGCCTGTTCGAAAAGCGCGGACGACAAAAGCAACTCACCGAACCCGGCTTGCAGTTGCTGCGTCATGCCCGGCAGATGCTGTCGCTCAACGACGAGGCGTTGAACTCCCTGCGTGAAAGCAGCTTGAGCGGCGTGTTGCGCATCGGTTCGCCCCATGACATCGCGGACACCATCCTGCCGCCGATCCTCAGCCACATCGCCCGCTCGGCACCGCGCTTGCGTCTGGAGATCGATGTCGGGCGCAGCCCGTTTCTGATGGACGATCTGCACCGGGGCAAGGTCGACATGGTGATCTCCACCCGCCAGGACCCGAGCCTGGAAGGCTTCGCCTTACGCACTTCGCCGGTGTGGTGGATCTGCTCGGCGCAGTACATTCACAACCCCGGCGAGCCGTTGCCACTGATCCTCGTGGATGAACCGAGCATCTACCGGCGCTATGCCCTGGAGGCACTGGAACGCGCCAATATCAGTTGGCGCCAGGCGTACCTGGCGTCGAATCTGATTGGCATCAAGGCAGCGACGCGTGCTGGTTTGGGTGTCACCCCCCGAAGCATGGAAATGCTCGGTCCAGACATGCGCGTGCTGGGTGAAAATGACGGATTGCCGCGAATGCCGGACGTGACCTACTACCTGTGGATCAGGCCCAACACCGCGAATTTGATTGCCCGCAAGGCCTATGACTTGATTCGCGCCAGCCAGGGGTTGTCCTTTTCTTGATGTGAGCGGCTCCGCGATTCAAATCCTGGCCATTTCAGAGCTTGGCGATCGAGACTTCGGTGGATTTGACGAAGGCAATCACCTCGCTCCCCACTTTCAGTTCAAGATCGCGCACTGAACGGGTGGTGATCACCGAGGTGACGATGCCGGAGGCGGTTTGCACATCGATTTCGGAGACCACTTCGCCGGTCACAATTTCCTTGATGACACCCTTGAACTGGTTGCGGACGTTGATCGCTTTGATGGTCATGATGAGGCTTCCTGTCTGATGTCGAATACATCCGCACGGATGTGCAGGCCTTCAAAATGCACGCCCCAGAATAATATTAAAAGGAATAAATATCGATTTGCTTATTCCTTGATCGAATATAAAGTCCGCGATGCATCTACCACAGCGCCAGGGTATAGCTGACGATCAGGCGATTCTCATCCAGGTCATTACCGAAGTTCGAGCGCACTGATGCATTGCGCCATTTGAGGCCGAGCCCTTTCAACGAACCGTCCTGCACCACGTAAGCGATGTCGGTGTTGCGCTCCCATTCCTTGCCTTCGCCCGGCGCAGTGCGTTGCACATTGTCGCCAGAGATGTAGCGGGTCATGAAGGTCAATCCCGGCACGCCGAGTGCAGCAAAGTTGTAGTCGTAGCGTGCCTGCCAGGAGTGTTCGTCGATGTTGGCGAAGTCACCGATCTGCACGAAGTTGACCAGGTACGGATCGCTGCGCCCGATATACGGAAACGGATCGTCGCCGCTCATGCGCTGATAGCCGAAACCCAGCGCATGGCCCCCCAGGCTATAGGTGAACAGCGCACCAAAGGCCTGGTTGTCGATATCACGAAAATTGCCGTCTTCGGTACTGCGCGCATAGCGTACGTCGCTCTTGAGTGACTGGCCGGAGCCCAGGTCCAGCGCGTGCACAAACCCGAGGTAATTTTGCTGGTAGATGTTTTCCAGCTGGCCATAACGGTATTGCGCGGTCAGGTTCGGCAGGAACTGATAGTCCGCCCCGGCAAACTGAAACTTGTCGCTTTGGCCGCCGATGCGGTTGGCGGTCATGTCCTGATAGTCAGTGGAGTCGACAAAGTTGATCTGCGTGAGTTGACCGGCCGTGAGCTTCAAACGATCGATTTCCTGCACATTCACCAGGCCGCCCTTGAACGTGCTCGGCAACAGGCGGGTGTCGTTGGAATTCACCACCGGGTCCTTGATCTGCAACGTCCCGAATTTCAGGGTGCTGTTGGACACGCGCATTTTCGCTGTCAGGCCTAACTCGCCATAGCGATCCTGTGAGCCGCCGGACAAATCCGGTGGCAACAGATTAGTCCCCGCCGTCCCGCCACCGGAGTCCAGCTTGAAACCGGCCATGCCCAAAACATCCAGGCCGAAACCCAATGTGCCTGCGGTGTAACCCGACTCCATCCGCAACAGAAAACCCTGCGTCCATTCCTCGGCCTTGTCGCGCGAACCGTCCTGGCGAAAATCGCGATTGAAGTAGAAGTTGCGCGCTTCCAGGCTGCCTTTACTGTCCGCGACGAAATCCGCCTGAGCGGTCGGTGCACAGAGCAGACTCAGGCCGAGCAATGTGCCAACCGGGGCGCACCCGTTGAATGGGCGGGTGCGAGCCGCTTTTGAAGGCGCGTGGACAGACATGATTTTTCCCATGGAAGAGGTTCCTGCGGCAGCAAGCGAAGATGACGGACACGCCTCATTGTTTTTTTGTGAAGGCGTTGTCGTGGGGGGCGGACGCAGTGACCTGCGTCGTGGGGCGGATTCTTCGTGCCGGGGCAGAACGGCGTCAAACGGGAAAAAGGCGAGGTTATGCATAAGAAAATTTGATGCCCGCAATGGCGGACTCTGGAGTAACAATTGCAACCCGCCCCTTCATTACAAGAGCCACAAGCGCCAAGGGAACCGCCATGAACCTCAAATTCCTCGAAACCTTCGTCTGGGTCGCCCGCCTGCAAAGCTTCAGCCTGACCGCCGAGAAAATGTTCAGCACTCAGGCCGCGATCTCCAGCCGGATCGCCGCGCTGGAAGACGAATTGGGTCTGCGATTGTTCGTGCGCGATTCACGCGGGGTGTCGCTGACGCCCGAAGGCCTCAAGGTGCTCGACTACGCCGAGCAGATGCTCGAGGTTCAGCGTGCGCTGAAACACTCGTTGGACAACACCAGTCCGCAACAGGGATTGGTGCGCATCGGTGTGATGGATACGGTGATTCACACCTGGCTCAGCCCGCTGATGTCGACCTTGATGCAGACCTTCCCTGCCGTGGAAATCGAGATCACTGCCGACGCCGCGCGCAATCTCTGCGAGCAATTGCAAAAGGGCTATCTGGACATCGTTTTCCAGACGGACCTGATCCGCCACGAAAGCGTGCGCAACCTCGAACTGGCGCACTACCCCATGCACTGGATCGCCGCCAGCAACTCGATCTATGCCCGTCCTTACGCCTCGCTCACCGAGATGGCCGGCGAGCGCATCATCACCTTCGTCAAACACTCACGACCGCATCAGGATGTACTCAACCTGTTGCACGCCCATGGCATCGGCGCACCGCGCGTCAGTTGCGTCAACTCGGTGTCGGCCATGACCCGGCTGATTCGTGACGGCTTCGGTATCGGCGCCTTACCGGCGGCACTGGTGGCCAAACCGCTGGCCAGCGGCGAGCTGATCCAGCTGGATCCCGGCAGTCGCTTGCCGCAACTGGATGTCGTGGCCTCGTGGCGCGCCGGGGTCGGGCTGGAACTGATCGAGAACATCGTCGAGATGAGCCGCCAGGTGGTCTGCCAATACGCTGCGGATGTCGGTCCGTTACTCATGGTGGCGGCGCCGGGCCTCGACAGCCGTCCCCCCCTTGAATAACTTTTAGTTGTCTGGGGGCAACAACATTCCTTGTTGGACGGCATCACCGCGGTTTTCTAAAAAGGCTCAACGAACCTGCCGAGAAGCCATGATGAATCAACCCGCCCTGTCCTTCGAACAACTGCAGCGCAGCACCCCTCTCGCCCTGCGCCAAAGCATCGCCGCCGGGCACTATCAGGGTCACACCAGCGGCCTGGGCCAAGGCCGGGTGCAAGCCAATATCGTGATTCTGCACAGTGACTGGGCCAATGAGTTCCTCAGGTATTGCACCCTCAACCGTCAAGCCTGCCCGTTGCTTGACATTACCGAACCGGGCGATCCGTACTTCCGCAATCTCGGGACAGCCATTGATGTTCGCCACGACGTGCCCCGATACAGGGTCTATCGCCATGGCGAACTGAGCGAAGAACCGCTGGATATCGAGCACCTTTGGCAGGATGACCTGGTGGCGTTCGCCATCGGCTGCTCGTTCTCCTTCGAACAACCGCTGCTGGATGCCGGCATCCCCCTCAAGCACATCGATCTGGGGCGCAATGTCGCCATGTACCAGACCGACATCGACACGCGCCCCACCGCTCGCCTCGGTGGCAAGCTGGTGGTGAGCATGCGGCCGATGAAAGCGGCTGACGCCATCCAGGCCATTCAAATCACCGCACGCATGCCTAACGTCCACGGCGCGCCCGTGCACATCGGTGATCCGTCGCTGATCGGCATCCACGCGCTCGACACCCCGGACTATGGCGACGCCGTCCCCATTGAAGCTGACGAAATACCGGTGTTCTGGGCGTGCGGTGTGACGCCTCAATCGGTGGTGCAAGCCTCACGCCCGCCACTGTGCATCACCCATGCGCCCGGTTGCATGCTGGTGACGGATTTGTACAACAGCGCTTTGTAAAGGCGTGGGTGTGCCGTAATGCCAATCAGTCAAGGAACGACACCCTCCGTAGCAGCTGTCGAGCTTGCGAGGCTGCGTTCGGCTGCGCAGCAGCCGTAAAACCTGTGTACGAGGTTTAACTGAAACACCGCACTGCCTGATTTCACGACTGCTACGCAGCCGAACGCAGGCTTCGCCAGCTGCTACAGGTTTTGCGTTGCGGCTGAGATGGCTCCGCAGCTCTGGCGCCTATCAACTGATGCAGCAGTCGAAGCCTTGTAAAACCACCCAATGTAGTCAACGATGCAATTGGCCTTCGTCCCTTGTTTTGTGCCATGGACCCTGCCCCATTTCCTGAATGCTCAGGACTAAAGTTCGCGCACATTACCCACAAAAGACCGGATGACAGCAGAACCGACTATCCTTTCGGACAGTGAACGCTGCACTCTTGGCAAAAAGGGACGCCATGCCAGACTATGATCGCGTTATCGGCTCCAGACCCGGCATCACAGGCGGTGAGCGAACCTGCCTGATCAGGCCCGGGCTGCCCTGGATGGCTTCAATTACGGTTTTCTGTCTTCTCACGGCAACTCCCGGATTCAGCCAGAACCTGCCAACCGCAGCGGGTGTCGAAAACGCCACGGTTACGGTGATTCAAGCGCAGGAAATCGTATCCAGGGCCACCCTCGAAGCCGTTCGCTGGAGCGGCCCTGAATCCGGCCCGCAAGCCCTGCGGGGCAAGAGCATCGCCTTTGTCGCAGAAGATTTGCGTAACGGAGGAATTGTCGGTGTCGCCCAGGGCGCTCGCGAGGCTGCCAAGGCGATGGGCTGGACGCTGAAGATATTCGATGGCGCGGGATCATCGGCCGGGCGTGCGAAGGCCTTTTCCGATGCCCTGGCAGCGAAACCCGACGGCCTCATCCTGTGCGGCTCCGATGCCCTTGAGAACAATGCGGCGCTGATCCTCTTCGCCAAAAGAGATGTGCCGGTGGTTGGTTGGCACGCCGGGGCACGACCCGGGCCGATTGATGGCACACCGGTGGCCATGAACGTCACGACCGACCCGCTCGAAGTGGCTCGCCTCACGGCCATGGCGGCAGTGGCACAGTCAAACGGACAGGCCGGCGTGGTCATCCTGACCGATTCCAAGTACAGCATCGCCATGGCGAAAGCCAAGGCCATGGAAGACGTCATTCGGGCCTGTCAGGAATGTACGTTGCTGGAAGTGCGCGATGTCGCAATCTCCGAAAGTGGCGAGAAAATGCCGGCGATCACCAAGGAGCTGCTTCAGCGCTATGGCAAGCGCTGGACCCACACGCTGGCCATCAACGATATCTATTTCGACTACTCGATTGCCTCATTGACCAACGCCGCAATACCCAGCGACGGTATCAGCCTGTTGTCTGCCGGTGATGGCAGCGCTTCGGCTTTCTTGCGCATCCAGGCAAAAACCTACCAGACCGTCACCGTCGCCGAGCCGCTCAACCTGCATGGCTGGCAAGTGATGGATGAATTGAACCGACTGTTTGCAGGTCAGCCGGTGAGCGGCTTCGTCGCGCCGATCCACCTGGTCAATGCCGACAATATCGCCTTCGACGGCGGGAAGAAATTCCAGTACGACCCTGACAATGGCTATCGAGACATCTATCGCCACCAATGGAATCCCTGACAGTGGACGTTACTTCCCGGCTCGGACGCCGGCTATTGCCGCAATCGCTACGCGCACAGTTCACACTGGCGTTCCTGACGCTGGCGCTGCTGATCCTGGCGAGTGGTGCAACGGCGGTCTACGCCTTACGCACGTCAAACAGCGCCACCCGCCAGCTGACGGATGAACGACTGGTCCGCATGCAGGACGGGCAAGACATGCTGCAGCGTACCTTGCTGATCGAACGCCAGACCGATCAGCTTCTGACAACCCGCTCCCCCGACACCCTGCGGTCAAGCTATGCGGCGACCGTCGAACAGCTTGAAGCCCTTGATCAACTGGTGCAGCAGCTGACTGCCTCGAACAGTGGCGTGGCGATACTCGACATGCATCAGTCGAGTCAGATGTTCCACAATACCGCCACCATCGTTGCGCAGCTGCGAGAAAGCCTGCTGCAAACCGAGGTCACCTTCGAGCAAGCCATGGAGGATCACACCACCCGGTTAACCGCGACTCAGACCCCGGCCAGCCTGGAACTGGCGGTGTTGCTTTTCGATCTGCCGCAGGCAGTTGACAGTGCTGCCGTGCAACGGCTGCAGATCCGCTATGAGCACCTGTCACGCACCGCAGGCCAGTTACCCGACGCTGATGTGCAGACGCCCGATCTCTTCTCCCTGCGCCTGAGGCTCATCAATCAGCACAACGTCATACAGCGCTTCAACGAGGAACTGAAGAATGAGGCCGGGGTTCTGGTCGCGGTGGCACGTGCGCAATCCAGTGCTTACACCGAAGACTATCGCGAAGCCTTGCAGCGCCTGGTCGAGGCCTCAAATCGTAGCCAGCAATGGGTGCTGATCATGTTGGGCGCCAGCCTGGTGTTCGCCTGGTTCGTGACCCGGGTCTTCATGGGCCGTCATGTGCTCGTGCGCCTGAATGAAATAAGCCGGCAATTGCGCCAGGAACACACTGACAAAACGCATTTGATGATGGCGGAGCATGGGAAGGACGAGATCGGCAACATGGCTCGCGCGGTGAATCAATTCCTCAAGGACCGACTTCAACTGGAAAAAAGAACGGTCCAATTGAGTATCGCCACAGAGCGGCTCGCCCTGCAAAACAGCCGATTAGAGCAAGAAGCCGTCATCCGTGCCGGACAAGGTCATGTCCTGGAGCTGATCGCCAGAAGCACCGAGCTAGCAGAAGTCCTGGACAGCCTGGCTCACCTGGTGGAGTCCCAGCTGGAGGGGATGATGGTGTCCATCCTGGTGCTGGATGAGGATGGCAAGCACCTGCTGCACGGGGCGGCCCCCAGTTTGCCGAAAGCCTATAACCAGCTCATTGACGGGATTGCGATCGGTCCGAACGTCGGTTCATGCGGCACCGCGGTGTATCGACGAGAACCGGTCATCGTCACGGATATCGAGCTGGATCCGCTGTGGGAGGCGTACCGTGCAGCCGCTGCGCCCTATGGATTTCGCGCCTGCTGGTCGACGCCGATTCTGTCCCATGAGCGAAAGGTATTGGGTACGTTTGCCTTGTATTCCAACACCGTACGCAGCCCAAGCGTGACCGAGACGCGACTGATCAACATGGCGACGCCGCTTGCCGGCATTGCGATAGAACGCCAGCTTACCGAAAAGCGCATTCGCTATATGGGCGATCATGACGCACTGACCGGGCTGCCGAATCGCACACTGCTCGAAGACCGTCTCAAGCAGGCAATACTTTATGCTCAGCGCTACAACCGCCTGGTGACGGTGGTGTTTCTCGATCTGGACAAATTCAAACTGGTGAATGACAGCCTTGGGCACAGTGCTGGAGACGAACTGCTGAAAACCGTCGCCCAGCGCATGCTGGAGTGTGTACGCCGCACCGACACCGTCGTGCGACTGGGTGGCGACGAGTTTGTGATCATCCTGTTCGACCAGCCCTCAGACGTCGACGGCGTTACTCCAGCCCTGCACAAAATCCAGGAAGCCATCCTGCGGCCGATTCAGCTCAGCGGACATACACTCCACGTCACCTGCAGCATGGGATTGGCCACCTACCCTGCCGACGGCAGCGATACCGACACGTTGCTCAGCAACGCGGACGCCGCCATGTACCGGGCCAAGGAGCTGGGTCGCAACAGCTACCAGTTCTATAAGAGCGAGATGAATAACAAGGTTCAGGGCAAGCTCGCCATGCAAGACGGGCTTCGAAACGCACTCAACCATGACGAGTTCCTGCTGCTGTACCAGCCACAGGTGGATTTGCAGTCAGGTCAGATTATCGGCGTAGAGGCACTGATTCGCTGGCAGCACCCCGAGCTCGGCATGGTGTCTCCAATCAAATTCATTCCGCAGGCCGAAGAGACCGGGCTGATCGTGCCCATCGGCGACTGGGTGATTCATACCGCGTGCAGACAGAACAAGGACTGGCAGGATGCAGGCTGGCCGCCGATCACGATGTCGGTGAATATTTCAGCACGCCAGTTCATCGA
Organism: Pseudomonas silensiensis; assembly: GCF_050434865.1. NCBI lineage: Bacteria > Pseudomonadati > Pseudomonadota > Gammaproteobacteria > Pseudomonadales > Pseudomonadaceae > Pseudomonas > Pseudomonas silensiensis. The sequence goes on along the minus strand of NZ_JBNDJH010000001.1, from coordinate 409,431 downwards.
AAGGGACCTGATCGACCGGGTGAGGCATGCCTTGCAAGAAACCGGACTTGACCCCAAGTACCTTGAGCTGGAACTGACCGAAAGCCTGATCATGCAAGACCTTCAGCAAGCCATCAGCAAAATGAAGGAACTGCAATCAATGGGGATCAGTCTCTCGATCGACGACTTCGGCACCGGCTACTCCAGCCTCGCCGCATTGAAAAGCTTCCCGATCGCGAGACTCAAGATCGACCAGTCTTTCGTGCGCGATCTGCCCGACAACGAGAACGACAAAGCCATCGCCACCGCGGTGATTTCGTTGGGGCACAAACTGAACCTCAAGGTCATTGCCGAAGGTGTCGAAACCGAAGAGCAGCAAACCTTCCTGCGTGAAAACGGCTGCGATGAAATTCAGGGCCACCTTTTCAGCAAAGCGGTCAGCTGCGATGAAATCAGCCTGTTACTGCGTACGCCCCGGTTGCCTCAACCGAGCCGTATGGCGGGCCCTGACCCGGCAAGGCGAAAACGCGATGTAAAACGCCCGAGCAGTCCGATGCCCGGGCATTAATACTGCGCAGGGCCCATCCCTAACCTTTCAACAGCAACATCGCGACGTTGCCGGTGTCGGTTTCCAATGATCGTTTTTGGTCGATTGCTGCCCTTCGCCACAGACGGCAATCGACCCAGAAGCAGACCATCAGCGCCCCGCTCTCGCTTGGGACTCTTCAAAACGATGCCGTAACAGTGGCACTCCTCGCTAATAGCCAGCGTAGACACCTACTCGCCCATAAAATCCCTCTTGAAAAGCGCGATGAATAGCTAGCTATTTGTTGACGAAAGTCTGAAGTATTCATTTGAGTTTTCAGATTCTTCCACCCCGCCGCCTACGCCTAACATCGGCTCCACAGCGAACCAGCCTCGGCAGCGCTTAGTGGGCCCCATCAGGCAGAGACCCGGCTCAAAAATCCTCTGCCATTGCTGGCCCTTGATCGCCGACTGGCTTTGTCGAAGTGCTTTTGCAACAGGCCCGAGAATTTTTGAGGATTGCCGATGAAGCTGGAAATTTTCCGCACGCTGTGGGGTTACACCGCCAGCAAGGCCCAGGCGCTTGAAGAGCTGCTGCAGGCGGGCTTTGATGGAATGGAAGCGCGTCTGCCACTGGACGCCCGTGAACGGGCTGAGTTCGCGGCCTTTCTCCAAGCCAATCGCCTGGGTTATATCAGCACCGTCTTCACGGCATACGATGTGCTGCCGGAGCAGTCGGCGACCCCTGCCGTTCACCTCAATGACCTCGATCAGAAACTCGCCTGGGCCGCCGAGCTCGGCCCACGTTTCGTCAACGTGCTGGCGGGCAATGATCGCTGGTCCTTGCCACAACAAGTGGAGTTCTTCGGTCAGGCACTGGAACTGGCGCGCAAGCACGGTCAGGTCTGCAGTTTCGAAACCCACCGCTCGCGTTCGCTGTTCAACCCTTGGGTGACCCTGGAGTTGATCCGGCAACTGCCCGATCTGTTGTTCACCAGTGACATCAGCCATTGGGTCGTGACCTGCGAGCGTCTGTTGAATGACCCGGCCGATGATCTGAGCGCTTTCATCGAGCGGGTTCACCACATCCAGGCACGGGTCGGTTACGACCAGGGCCCGCAGGTTCCGCACCCGGCGGCTCCCGAATATGCAAAAGAACTGGCTTTCCATCAGCAGCACTGGGAAAGCATCTGGCGCTCGCAGCAAGCCCGCGGTTACCAGGTCAGCACCCTGACCCCGGAATTCGGCGCCGACGGCTACCTGCATCATTTGCCCTTCACCAATGTCCCGGTCGCCGACCTGTGGTCATTGAACGTGTGGATGGGCCAGACCGAGCGCGAACACTTCGAGCGTTTCCACCACTCAAGCCATCCTTAGGGAGCCGATGCGTCATGCCTGACAATAAAAACAACAGCGCCAGCACTGACACACACAAAGCCAACTTCAATAGCATCCCGGTGGTCGACATCGCCGGTCTGTTCAGCGTCGAACTGGAACAACGCTTGGCCGTGGCCGAACAATTGGGGCGCGCCGCCAGCGAGGTCGGGTTCCTCTATATCACCCATCACGGTATCGACCCGCAACTGATCGCCAACCTGCGCAAGGCGGCCAAGGACTTTTTCGACCAACCCTTCGACACCAAGATGCGGCATTACATCGGCACCTCGCAAACTCACAAGGGCTTTGTACCCGAAGGCGAAGAGGTCTATTCCAAAGGCAAGCCGGACCACAAGGAAGCCTTCGACGTCGGCTTCGAAGTCCCGGCCGATGACCCGCTGGTGCTGGCCAACACCCCGTTGCTGGGGCCCAACGACTGGCCGCAGCTGCCGGATTTCAAGGCGTCGGTGCAGGCCTACTATGAAGCGATCTTCGCCTTGGGCCGGCGTTTGTTCGGCGGCTTTGCCCTGACCCTGGGCCTGGAAGAAAACTACTTCGACAGCCTGGTCACCCGCCCGCCGTCCAAGCTGCGCCTGATCCACTATCCCTTCGACGGTGCCGCCCATGACGCACCGGGTCTTGGCGCCCATACTGATTATGAGTGCTTCACCATCCTCCTGGCCGACAAACCAGGCCTTGAGGTGATGAACAACCTCGGAGAATGGATCGATGCACCACCGCTTGCCGATGCCTTTGTGGTCAACATCGGCGACATGCTGGAAGTGATGACGGCAGGCGCATTCGTTGCCACGGCGCACCGGGTGCGGAGCGTGAAGGAGGAGCGTTATTCCTTTCCGCTGTTTTATGCCTGCGACTATCACACCCAGATCAAACCGTTGCCCGGGTTCGCCCAGGGAGGTAACGACTACGAAGAAATCACGATCGGCGAACACATGTATGGCCAGGCACTGCAGACCTATCAGTATCTGCGGCAGAGGGTGGCCAATGGGGACGTTCAACTGCCAGGCAAGGCACGCAAGCCCGCCAGTTTCGGACATTTGAAAAATCAGGCTCAACCGTCCTGATTGAAGTTTTCAGTTTCCCCTTACCTACGCCGGAGTCAGTAAAAATGAAAAACAATAAAAAAAACCTGTTGAGCTTGGCTGTATTGGCAGCCGGTATGCTCGGTGCCTCGTTGAGCATGGCCGCATCAGACACGTTCAAGGTCGGCATGGAAATCACCTACCCACCCTTCGAGTCCTATGACAAAGACAAAAACGTGGTGGGTTCGGATCCCGAACTGGCAGCGGCCCTGGCCAAGCACATGAACGCCAAGGTGGAGTTCGTCGACACCAAGTTCCCGAGCCTGATCCTGGGCCTGAACTCCGCCAAATACGACGCGGTCATTTCCGGCATGTACATCACACCGGAGCGCCAGACTCAGGCCCAAACCATCGCCTATGCCAACACCGGTGCCGCGGTCATGGTGCCCAAGGGCAGCGAGATCAATGCGAAAAAACCGGAAGACCTGTGCGGCTTGAAACTGGGCCTGGAACAGGGCACCACCTGGGTCAAGGAGTTCAAGAAACTCTCCGATGACTACTGCGTGCCGAACAACAAAGGCGCCATCACCGTCAGCGAGTACCCCTCCGCACCCGAAGTGACCCAGGCCCTGTTGTCCAAAAACATCCAGGCCCAGGTTGAAATCGCTGGCGCTGCAAAAATGATCGCGGAAAAAACCAATGGCCGGGTCGTGATCACCACCGAACACCCGATCTATCAGCAAACCCTGGGTATCTTCGTCAAGAAAGGTAACGACGAAACCTACCAGGCCGTGCAAAAAGCCTTCGAGGAGACCAAAAAGAGCGGTGAGTACGCCGCTATTCTTAAGAAATATGGCTTGGAAGAACCGACTGCCCACTAAGAACGTGTCCTTGTAGTCTGGTCATCTGCCGCCCCTGCACCGGGGCGGCAGATCGAGGTGCCCTATGCAATTCGATTGGTCGTATTTCATCTCCCTGTTCTCCCTGCCGGACTTCTGGAAGGCCTGCGTCACGGTGGTCCAACTCAGTGCCCTGGCCTGGTTCCTCGGCATGCTGCTGGGCTTTGGCCTGGCCACGGCCAAGCTGTCCCAGTCGCCTTTAATGCGCATTCCCGCGGCGGTCTACATCTGGTTCTTCCGCAGCATCCCGTTGCTGGTGCTGGTGGTCTTTGTCTACAACTTGCCGCAATTGTTTCCCGGTAGCGGACCGATTCTGTCCAACCCCTTCTACTCTGGCTTGCTGGCCCTGGTGGTCACGGAAGCGGCTTACATGGCGGAGATCCACCGTGGTGGCCTGATCTCCGTGGCCAAGGGCCAGAAGGAAGCCGGCCGCGCGCTGGGTGTCGGCCTGTTCGGCATGCAGCGCTTGATCGTGATCCCCCAGGCTTTCCGTATCTCGCTGCCGACGCTGATCAATGAATACATCACGGTGGTCAAGCTGACGTCGCTGGTCTCGGTCATCTCCCTGACCGAAATCCTCACGGTTGGCCAACGCCTCTACGCCACCAACTTCCTGGTCATGGAAACCCTGGCGGCGGTGGGCGTGTATTACGTGCTGATCGTCACCGTGTTCGGCTTTTTCCTGCAGCGTCTGGAACGCTACCTGGACCTGAATTTCCGCAAGCCGCATACACTCGACGCCGCTGCCGTGGCCAAGCTCAAGGCCTGTGCCGAAGCCTTACCCGACATTGCGCGTAAAGCCGCGGCCAGCAACACGACGCCCATCCTGCAACTGAAGAACATCCAGAAGAGCTATGGCACGCACCAAGTGCTGATGGGTATCGATCTGAATGTCGAATACGGCCAGGTGATCTCGATCATTGGCCCATCCGGCTCCGGCAAAACTTCGCTGATCCGCACGGTCAACGGCCTGGAAAGCATCGATACAGGCGACATTCTGTTGTTCGGCGAAAAATTCATCGAAGCGTCGGACAAGCCCAACAGCGCCCGCCTGCGCAAAGGTGTGCGACACATTGGCATGGTGTTCCAGAGCTTCAATCTGTTCCCGCACCGCACCATTCTCGACAACGTCACGTTGGCGCCGCGTTACCACGGCATCCCGGGCGAGCTGAGCGAACACCGTGCTTATGCGCTGCTGGACAAAGTCGGCCTGCTCGCCCATGCCCACAAGTACCCGCACCAGCTCTCCGGCGGACAGCAACAGCGCGTGGCGATCGCTCGTGCCTTGGCCATGGAGCCGGACATCATGCTGTTCGACGAGCCTACGTCAGCGCTCGATCCAGAGCTGGTGGGCGATGTACTGAACGTCATACGCGACCTTGCCAGCGAAGGCATGACCATGATTATCGTCACCCACGAAATGGACTTTGCCATGTCGATTTCCGACAGGGTCGTCTTCATGGAGAACGGTAATATCCAGCTGGATGCTGCACCAGAAACCATACGCTGCGATGCCGAAGGAGAGAGAGTGCGGCGCTTCATGGGCATCAGTACTCGATCGCCAAACCTGCCTATCACTGCGAACCATGCGTGAGCATGGGTGCTGCAGTAGGCAAGCACTCTCTATGAGCTTCCTTCTTTCAGGAAAACACGCATGAATCTCGGAATAGCAGGACGCTGGGCGCTGGTATGCGCGGCCAGCAAAGGCCTGGGTAAAGCCTGCGCACAGGCACTCGTCAGCGAAGGCGTGAACGTGGTGATCACCGCGCGAGGCGAACAGACGCTGAATGAAACAGCCCGTCAGCTCAGAGCGATCAATCCTGAAGTGACTGTCATCGCCGTAGCCGGAGACATTTCAACGCCTGAGGGTCGCGCAGCAGCCCTCATGGCCCATGAGCATTTCGATATTTTGATCAACAACGCCGGAGGCCCTCCTCCCGGGGATTTCCGCGAATGGAACCGCGACGCCTGGGTCAAGGCGCTGGATACCAACATGCTCACCCCTATCGAGTTGATCAAGGCAACGGTAGACGGTATGGCGTCACGCGGATTTGGCCGAATCATCAACATCACATCGAGTGCCGTGAAGTCCCCCATCGAAAGCCTGGGCCTTTCCAATGGCGCGCGCAGTGGTCTGACCGGATTTATCGCAGGGCTTGCCCGACAGGAAAACATTGCCAGTCGCAATGTGACGATCAACAACCTGCAACCGGGCTCATTCGACACCGATCGACTGCGTGACAACCTGGTCGCTGCTGCCCAAGAGTCGGGGCAAGACAGTGAAGCATTCCTCGGCGAATGCCGCAGCGAAATTCCCGCTAAACGCTTCGGCTCACCCGAAGAATTCGGCGCCCTGTGCGCTTTCGTTTGCAGCAGCCATGCGGGCTACCTGACCGGGCAGAATTTGTTGATTGATGGAGGGGCCGTTCGCTCCAGCCAATAAAGACCGCAGGTGCTATGGGGCGGTAAACACTGCCCCGTAACCGTTCCAACCCTCCCCCCCTGATACCGCCCGGTAGTGCCTGATCTGCATGGCAAAGCGCGGCACAGACAACTCGTCAAACCACAAAACATCCCCACCTGCACGGCACTTAAATTAAGTGCCTGATTCCGACACCCTCTGCCGGCAGCCGACAAACGCATTCAATTTATTTTTTTACTCTCCACTGGCCCGACGCTCCTCGCTTCACGTCGGCCCAGTCAGTCCTACCACTGCCCCGCCATAGGCTCTAGCCGAGCGGACTATGGGTTGGGTTTAAGGAGAATAAAAATAATGAATCCAGGTTTTACATCATCACTCAACCACTTGCTCGATGCCGTCACCACAGGACAGCAGTGCGTCCCAGGCGTAGTCGCAGCAATCACCGGGCGAGACGGTTTGATCTACGAGGGTGCTTCAGGTCAACGGACGCTCGGTCAAGCCGGTGCAATGACGACCGACAGTGTCTTCGCCATGTTTTCCACGACTAAAGCGATAACCGCCACGGCGGTGCTTCAGCTGGTCGAGGAAGGCCGACTGGATCTCGATGCGCCTGCCAGGGACTATGTGCCGATGATCGGCGAACTGAAGGTGCTCGAAGGGTTTGACAGCGACGGCACCCCGCGGCTTCGAGCCCCTAAAAAACATATCACCACGCGGATGCTTCTGCTTCATACGGCAGGCCTGGGTTATGAATTCTTTAACGAAAACTACAACAGGCTCGTCCAGGAAGGTCGCCAGCCCAGCATCATCAGTGGGTCGTTGGCGGCACTTTTAACGCCCTTGCTGTTTGAGCCTGGCGAACAGTGGGAATACGGCTCCAACATGGATTGGGCCGGCCTGGTGGTCGAGGCCATTACCGGCAATCGTCTGGGTGACGTCATGCGACAGCGTATTTTCGAGCCTCTGGGCATGACCGATACCGCTTTTAGCATGACCGCATCGATGCTCCAGCGACGGGCTGGAATGCATCAGCGTGAAGAAGACGGATCACTGACCGCAGTCGAGGGCCCCCTCCTTCCAGAGGAACCGGAAGTGCACATGGGAGGCCATGGCCTGTTCTCGACAGTGAAGGATTATTGCCTGTTCATCCGGGCCTGGCTAAACGATGGACAGGGTGATCACGGACGAATCCTGAAGCCTGGGACGATTCGTTTTGCTGAAAAAAACGGGCTCGACAACCTGAAAATCAAAGCCCTTCCCTGCGTGATTCCGAGTATTTCCCACACTGCGGAATTCTTCCCCGGCATGCCAAAGTCATGGGCGTTGAGTTTCATGGTCAACGAACAAGACGCACCCACCGGTCGCCCTGCGGGCTCTTTGGCGTGGGCGGGGTTGGCCAATCTTTTCTATTGGATCGATCGCAAGAATGGCATCGGTGGTTTTTGGGCCACTCAGATATTGCCGTTCGTAGACCCTGTTTCGACCAATGGTTATCTGGATTTCGAAACGGCGGCCTACCGCAATCTGAACACCTGACTCCGTACCTGATTCGATTCGCATGAGAGCCCTCCAAGGGCTCCAGGCGATGGCGCAAGAAAACTATCCCTCTTCTGCGAAAACAATAAAAACAAAACAGGTGACTCATGGAGATCTCCACACGTACCCCTGCGCGCGCTCGATCCACAAAATGCGCATTTGACACGGCAACAATCAGTGCTGGCTTCCTGCTGGCGACTCTGGCGGGCAACGCCCAAGCCATCGATGTGGACGCCGGCGAATACACCGCTGCGCTGCCGGCCGGCAGCAATATTGGCTTGCTTTACCTCCAGCATGCCGAGCGGCGGGCGCTTTACAGTGATGGTCACAAGGTTGGGATCAAAGCGGGACTCGACTCGGACATCGGCATCTTGCGCGTCGCGAATTACCAGCAGCTGGGTGACTACACGATCAATACGCAGTTCCTGTTGCCATTCGGGCGTCTGGAAGGAACACGCGATAACGACGCGTTGGGACAAGCCAATGGCACGGGCGACTTGATTCTGGCGTCCACCCTGTGGCTCGTGAATGATCCGGCGAAGAACCGTTACTGGGGCATAGCGCCCTACCTGTTCGTGCCGACCGGTAGCTATGACCGAAACGATGCACTAAACCTTGGCGAGAATCGTTGGAAGATGACATTGCAGACGGGCTATGTGACCGGCCTCACTGACAATTTGTCTCTGGACCTCACCGCCGATGTGACCCTGTTTGGCAAAAATGACGACCTCACGAGTCAAAGCCTGACGTTACGCCAGAAGCCGCTATGGCAAGCCCAGACGTACCTGAGATACGCCGTGACGCCCAAGCTGTCGGTGCATGTCGGTGCGTCTCAACTCTGGGGGGGTGAGACGCGCATTGACGGTCAGGATCAGGACGATGAACCCAACACCAGCAAGTACCGTGTCGGGGGATCGTACTGGATGACCCCCACGTTCCAGGCCCTGCTCAATTACGGCCAAGACGTATCGGTCGACAACGGCTTCAAGGAAAAGCAGCGGGTTAACCTACGGCTGTTGTGGGTGTTCTGACCCACAGCAAGTGGTTGGCTTCCCGGGCACCGAGAGTGAGTCAGACGTCACTCTCGGTGCCCTTTCCTGCCTCGCATCGCTAGCGCAGTCGGCGCTGCAAGGTTTGGGAGGGTAATTCACTGAAACGCTTGCGATAGATTCCCGCAAATTCACCCAGGTTCAGATACCCCCACCGAAAGGCAATGGCGGAAACAGTCGTACCCGACGCCGGATCCGTTGCCAACAAATCCCGGCGCACACCCTGCAACCGCTGCTCGCGCAAGAACGCACCGGGCGTCATGCCGCGAAAACGCGAGAAGGCCCCACTCAATGCCCGCACACTGGTCCCAACGGCACTGGCAACCTCTGCCATCGTCGGCAGGCACGCTGCATTGGCACTCATGAACTCTTCAGCGGCCCGGACATAACGCGGTGCAATCCGGTTCATTGGACTATTGAAATCAAGCCCTGCTTGCGCGGCGCGGGCCGCCCACTCTCGCAATAAATGAACGCAAAGACTTTGCTCCAGATGAGCCCCCAGACGTCCTTCAGCCATGTGTTCGGAAGCCTCGGCCACACAACGAACCGTGTACTCCAGCAGACTTAGCCAGCTCGAACCGACTCCACCGATGACGCACTTGTGTCTCCAGAACTGATCATCGGGCACGAACCCAAACCACTGCTGCGCCATCCGCTCCAAGACTGCATGAGGAATGGTCAGATTCAATTGCAAGTGCTCCGGGTCGAGGTCGATCCGGTAATCGACACGACTGCAATTGGCAATGAAGGATTCACCTACCGCCGTATCCTCGGTGACCGAACGCTGAGCCCAGTGCCGGGCATTACCGCGAATGGTCGTAAGCAGTAATGCATTCCCCGCCTCGGGCGAAAATTCATCGACGCTCACACCAACGCCATAGGCAAAACGAGTCAGCGTCAACTCGCCAATCCTGGATGAATGCATGGTTGCGCGCGGCTTGATGGCATGCCCTATGGGGGACACACGATAGGGCATGTAAACGCGATCCGACCAGTCGCTGATTTCATCCCAATCGGTTGAAAAAATTTTGTGCTGCTGACGTATCGGTTTGCCGCTGACATCGGTTAACAACGCATGGTCGAGACGCATGGAGACACCTGTTTTTATTATTTTAGGGTGAACCGCTGATCAGAGTAGCAACCTCAGGGCGACGGCAAGTAGGCCATCGCTTGCGACTCGCCCATCAGCAGCGGGCGATTGAGATCCGCGCAGGCGCGCAGGTAGTCGGCTACCAAAGTAATCCGTTTGAGCTTGCGCAGGTCCTCGCTGTAGTACATCCAGAACTGTCGAGTGACCTCCACCTCATCCGGCAGCACTTCGCACAGGCGCGGGTCGCGACCGGCGAGGAAGCAAGGCAGGATGGCCAGCGCACGCCCTTCCAGCGCCGCATGGTACTGGGAAACTACGCTGGTGCTGCGCAGGCGGCTGTGCGCGCCGGGAAGCAGATCGTTCAGGTAGAGCAGCTTGAAGCTGAAGGCCAGATCCTCGACGTAGGTCACGAAGGGGTGACCGGCCAGATCCTCGCGACTGGCAATCGGCGAATGATTGGCCAGGTACTCCGGTGTCGCATACAGACGCAGTCGGTAGTCGCACAGCCGCGAGCACACGTACGGACCGCGCTCAGGCCGCTCCAGGGTGATGGCGATGTCTGCCTCGCGCCGTGACAGGTTGACGAAGTGCGGGACCGGCAGGATGTCCACGGAGATATGCGGGTAGTGGATGATGAAGTGGCTCATCTGCGTGGTGATGAAACAGGAGCCGAAAGCTTCGGTACAGCCGATGCGCAGGTGCCCGGCGAGCCCCCCGGTGGTTCCGGAAACCTGTTCGCAGGCTGCCAGCAGCGTACTTTCCAGCGTTTCGGCGTGACTGACCAGGCGCTGCCCCTCGACAGTCATGACAAAACCCGACGCTCGGGACTTCTCGAAAAGCAACGCGCCAAGGCTTTGCTCAAGGGCTCGGATGCGCCGCGACACCGTGGTGTAGTCCACCCCCAAACGACGTGCTGCGCCACTCGCGGTGTGAGCACGGGCGACCTCGAGAAAGAAGCGCATATCGTCCCAATTCACATGACTTTGGGTTGTGCGTTTTTGCATATTCATCAGGCTTTTCTGCCAATACATATTGGAAATTAGCCAACATATACTCGCATTCAGCCTGGTTTGACCAGCATCGTTTCTCAACCGGAAACGCCCAATTTTCAATCAGGGCTGACGGCATGAATGCAGGAAAAAAACACTGCTTTCAAGCCGAAACAGGCAGCTGTGCGACAGCGCAACCACTGCCACATTCGGACCCGTCGAGAGCTCATAGGCGGGTTCCCTGTCGGCACCTGACCGGTGCCATTTCAACATCCCTCGCCTCCGGAAGATCGCAAGGGCAGATACGACTCCAGCAGCATTCAGGTGACGCTCCGCTTCGGGACGTCGCCCGGGTACCCGTACGCCCCTCAAAAGGCCGACATACAACAACAATTAGAAGCGGAGCCTCATCATGACGACTGACCATCCGAACCACGCCCAGACCTGCGCCCAGGTCAGGGCCAATCCCAAGTTCCAGCGACTCACCCGCCAGCGCGCGCTGCTGGCCTGGTCACTGAGCGCCGCGGTCCTGGCTGTCTATTACAGCTTCATCATGGTAGTGGCCTTCGCACCTGCCTGGCTGCACCTGCCACTGTACGACGGCAGTCATCTCAGCCTCGGCATGCCGATCGGCGTGGCAATTATCCTGCTGTCCTGGCTGCTTACCGCCTGGTACGTGAACACCGCCAACACCCGTTTCGACGCGCTCAGCGCGCAGATCCTCCTGGAGACCCGCGCATGAAACGCCTACTCGCCCTTCTCGCCCTAAGCCCCCTGCTGGCCAACGCCGCAACTATCACCGCGGAGAAGCAACCGCTCAATGTGCATGCCATCGGCATGTTCTTCGTCTTCGTCCTTGCCACCTTGCTGATCACTTGGTGGGCATCCCGTCGCACGCACTCCGCCGCCGACTTCTACAGCGCCGGTGGCGGTATCACGGGTTTTCAGAATGGCCTCGCGATCGCTGGTGACTACATGTCGGCGGCCACTTTGCTGGGTCTCTCGAGCCTGGTGTTCGCCAAGGGCTATGACGGTTTCATCTATATCATTGGCTTCTTCGTCGGCTGGCCCATCGTCACCTTCCTGATGGCCGAGCGCCTGCGCAACCTGGGTCGCTACACTTTCGCCGACATCGTCTCCTTCCGCCTGGATCAAACTCGCGTGCGCAGCTTCGCCGCCCTCGGCTCGCTGACGGTGGTGTGTTGCTACCTGGTGGTGCAGATGGTCGGTGCCGGTCAGTTGATCAAGCTGCTGTTCGGTCTCGACTACCGCACGGCGGTGGTGGTGGTCGGCCTGCTGATGCTGGTCTACGTGATCTTCGGCGGCATGCTCGCCACCACCTGGGTGCAGATCACCAAGGCGGTCCTGCTGCTGGCCGGCGGCACTACCTTGATGCTGCTGGCCCTGAGTCGCTTCGGCTTCAGCTTCGAGACGCTGGCCGCCCAAGCCGTGGCGGTGCATGCCAGCGGCGTGCAGATTATGGGCCCGGGCACCTTGCTGGCCGACCCGATCAACGCGGTGTCACTGTCACTCGGCCTGGTCTTCGGCATCGCCGGCCTGCCGCACATCCTGATGCGTTTCTTCACCGTGCCCAATGCCAAGGAGGCGCGCAAATCGGTGCTCTTCGCCACGGTGTTCATCGGCTTTTTCTTCCTGGTGGTCTGCATCCTGGGCTACACCGCCATTGTCATCGTCGGCACAGACCCGCAGTACTATGTCGACGGTAAGCTCGGCGGCGCCATGATCGGCGGCGGCAACATGGTGGCCATGCACCTGGCCAAGGCAGTGGGTGGCAACCTGTTTCTCGGATTCCTCTCCGCCGTGGCCTTCGCCACCATTCTTGCTGTGGTGGCCGGCCTGGCACTGGCTGGCGCCTCGGCCATCTCTCACGACCTTTATGCCTCGGTATTGAAGAAGGGCAAGGCCGACGAGAAGCAGGAAATGCGCGTTTCGCGCATCGCCACTGTCGGTCTGGGCATCGTCGCGATTTCCCTCGGCATTCTGTTCGAGGGCCAGAACATCGCCTTCCTGGTCGGCCTGACGTTTGGCATCGCGGCTTCTGCGAATTTCCCGGTATTGATCATGGCCATGTACTGGGGCGGCTTGACCACCCGTGGCGCCCTCTATGGCGGTTTGACTGGCCTGATCAGCGCCCTGGCCCTGGTCATCGGCTCGCCGTCGGTGTGGGTCGGCGTATTGGGCCATGCCCAGGCGATCTTCCCCTACGATCAGCCGGCACTGTTCTCCATGCCTTTGGCCTTCCTGGTCATCGTGGTGGCGTCCAAGCTGGACCGCAGCGAGCGCGCCGACCGCGAGCGCGCGGCCTATGCCGATCAGTTCGTCCGTGCCCAGACGGGCCTGGGCGCTGCCATGGCCAGCAGTCACTAACGCTGCAGCTTTCCGGGGTCAACAGCCCCGAGCGCGAGTCCGCTCCTTTGCTCGCGCTTTTTTACTCCCGCCCTGCGCCGCCCGGCGCGGGGCACCTTCAACGAGCCTCCCCTCCACTGGCCCCGGTCAGTGCGGGAACGGCTTGCTCAAAACAACACTGCTCATAACAACAAGAGAAAAGCAATGAAACCCACCCTGATCACCCTGTTCCTGGCAGGCAGCAGCCTTGCCACCCAAGCCCATGCGGACTTTGTCAAAGACAGCAAGGCCAGTCTTGAGCTGCGCAACTTCTATTTCAACCGTGACTATCGCCAGGACAACGCCGCCCAATCCAAACAAGAGGAATGGGCCCAGGGTTTCCTGCTGCGCTACGAATCGGGCTTCACCGACGGTTTGATCGGTGTCGGTTTCGATGCCATCGGCCTGGTTGGCGTCAAGCTCGATTCCAGCCCGGATCGCGCAGGTTCCGGCCTGCTCAAACGTCACCGCGACACGAGCAAAGGGGCGCAGGATGAGTACGGCGAACTGGGCCTGACCGCCAAAGTGCGTGCCTCCAAAAGCACCCTGAAACTCGGCACGCTGTTGCCGAAACTGCCGACGATTCTGGCCAACGATTCACGGTTGCTGCCACAAACCTTCAAGGGCGGTCAGTTGACCTCGCTGGAACTCGAAGGCCTGACCGTGGATGCCGGGCGACTGACGCAGGTCAATCAGCGCGACTCCTCGGACTACGAGGACATGGGCATCACCCGCACCGGCGCCAAGGGCATCACCACCCGCCATGTCGACAGCGACAGCTTCGATTTCGCCAGCCTGAACTACAAATGGACCAGCAACCTCGCCACTGGCTACAGCTACGGCCATCTCGACAACTTCTACAGTCAGCACCTGGTCAACCTGACCTACGTGTTGCCAGTCACAACCGGGCAATCGCTGAAGACGGATCTGCGTTTCGCCCGCTCCACGGACGATGGCGGCAGCAATGTCGATAACAATGCGATTGGCGCGATGTTCACCTACAACCTCGGCGGGCATGCGTTCGGCCTGGGTTATCAAGGCATGAGCGGCGACACCGGCTACGCCTACGTCAACGGCACTGATGCCTTCCTGGTGAACTTCGTACAGATCGGCGACTTCGCCAGCAAGGACGAAAAGTCCTGGCAAGCGCGTTACGACTACAACTTTGCCGCCATCGGCGTACCGGGGCTGACCTTCATGACCCGCTACCTCACCGGCGACAATATCGATCTGGGCGGCAATCGCCCGGAAGGCAAGGAATGGGAACGTGATACCGACATCGGTTATGTCGTGCAGAGCGGGCCGCTGAAAAATGTCGGGGTGAAATGGCGTAACGCGACAGTGCGCTCGACCAACTTCGGCAGCGACCTGGATGAAAACCGCCTGATCCTCAGCTACACCTTACCGATCTGGTAAATCCTCCCGCCAGGCGGGGCCACTCGCGTCGCCTGACGGTGCGAGTGGCCTCAAATCCAACGCACCAGATCTATGATTTTTTTGCACAACGCACCGGTTTTTATGAGCATTTTTAATTGATTTTTGCATGCCTATACTGGGCTCAACAGCCTGGTCATGAACCGGGCCAGACCCAACAAAAACAAACAAGGGCATACACCGTGAAGACATCCATGCTTGCCGCCGTCTCCCCGCTCTCAGGTACCTCCACGCGTCTTGTACGCATTGCTGCCCGCAGCGAAGCCCCCCTCGCCGCCTGACCCTCCCGTACCTGTAACCGCGCCGATCGTCACCACGATCGATGGAGACTCCAATGAACAGCAACTGCCAACCCTTCCTCGCCGCTCGAGACTTCCTGCTGGCCCACCGTACCGATTACGCCACTGCCGTGCGTGACTTCCGCTGGCCGCAACTGAACGAGTTCAACTGGGCACTCGATTACTTCGATGCCATGGCCGAGGGCAACCAGGCCAACGCCCTGTGGATCGTCGAAGAAGACGGCAGCGAACAGCGCTACAGCTTCCAGCAACTGGCTTCGCGCTCCAATCAGGTGGCCAACCACTTGCGTGCCCTCGGCGTGCGCCGCGGCGAGCGCATCCTGCTGATGCTCGGCAACGACGTGGCCCTGTGGGAAACCATGCTGGCCGCCTTCAAGCTTGGCGCCGTGGTGATCCCCGCCACCGCCCTGCTGACACCCGATGACCTGGGCGACCGCATCGAGCGCGGCCAGGTTCGTCACCTGGTGGTCGGCAGCGCCCATGTCGACAAGTTCGTCGGCCTGGGAGAAGGCTGCAGCCGCATCTGCGTCGGCCCGGCCCCCGCCGGCTGGACCCCGCACAGCGCCGCCAGCGAATATTCCGAGCAGTTCGAAGTCGAGGGCCGCACGCTGGCCACCGACCCGATGCTGCTGTACTTCACCTCCGGCACCACCTCCAAGCCAAAGATGGTGCTGCACAGCCACCAGAGCTACCCGGTCGGCCACCTGTCGACCATGTACTGGATCGGCCTGCAGCCGGGCGACCTGCACTTGAACATCTCGTCACCGGGCTGGGCCAAACATGCCTGGAGCTGCCTCTTCGCACCGTGGAACGCCGGCGCCTGCATCTTCATCCACAACGTCGCGCGCTTCAGTGCCCCGGCCCTGCTTGGCGCACTGGAACGCTACGGCGTCACCAGCCTGTGCGCCCCGCCCACCGTGTGGCGCATGCTGATTCAGGAGGACCTGGCCAGTTACAAGGGGCGCTTGAACCTGCGCGAACTGGTGGGTGCCGGAGAGCCACTGAACCCGGAGATCATCGAGCAGATCCTGCATGCCTGGGACTTGCCGCTGCGTGATGGTTTCGGTCAGTCGGAAACCACCGCCCTGGTCGGCAACACGCCCGGCCAACTGCTCAAGCCCGGGTCCATGGGCCGCCCACTGCCGGGCTACCGGGTGACCATGCTCGACCCCGACGGGGTGCCGGGCAACGAGGGTGAAGTGGCCCTGCCACTGGACGTGCGTCCACTCGGCCTGATGTTGTGCTACGAGGACAGCCCGGAAAAAACCGCCGAAGTAATGCGTGACGGCTTCTACCGCACCGGCGACACCGCGCAGATCGACGAGGATGGCTACGTCACCTTTGTCGGCCGCGCCGACGATGTGTTCAAGGCCTCCGACTACCGCATCAGTCCCTTCGAGCTGGAGAGCGCACTGATCGAGCACCCGGCGGTGATGGAAGTGGCCGTGGTGCCAAGCCCTGACCCGCTACGCCTGGCCGTGCCCAAGGCGTTCCTGATCCTGGCCCATGACGAACCCGGCAGTGCCGAACTGGCCGGCAGCATCCTCGCCTTCGCCCGCGAGCACCTGGCGCCCTACAAGCGGGTGCGACGTATCGAATTCGTCAGCGAACTGCCCAAGACCATCTCCGGGAAGATCCGCCGGGTGGAACTACGGCAAATGGAAGTGCAGCGCCGCCAGAGCGATGCACGCGGCGCGCAAGAGTACTTCGAAGAAGACTTCCCGCAGCTCAAGGGCTGAACCCGGGCCGGTACGCCGGCCCCACCTGAATTCAAATCCGACCGCTCGGCCACCCAGGCCGAGTGGCTTAACTCGACCCAAAGAAAGTAGGCAGAACTGAAAATGACCTCTTCCAGCATTCCAAGCGTCAAGCTTCTCATCAACGGCGAATTCGTCGAGTCACGCAGCACTCAGTGGCGCGACGTAGTCAACCCGGCCACCCAGGAAGTCCTGGCCCGCGTGCCCTTCGCCACCGCCGAGGAAATGGACGCCGCCGTGGCCAGCGCCAAGGAAGCCTTCAAAACCTGGCGCAAGACTCCGATCGGCGCCCGCTCCCGGATCTTCTTCAAATACCAGCAACTGATTCGCGAGAACATCAAGGAACTGGCCGCCCTGCTCACCGCCGAACAGGGTAAAACCCTGCCGGATGCCGAAGGTGATGTGTTCCGCGGCCTGGAGGTGGTCGAACACGCCACCTCCATCGGCAACCTGCAGATGGGTGAATTGGCCAACAACGTCGCCAATGGCGTCGACACCTACACTTTGATGCAGCCGCTGGGCGTGTGCGCCGGCATCACCCCGTTCAACTTCCCGGCGATGATCCCGCTGTGGATGTTCCCGATGGCCATCGCCACCGGCAACACCTTCATCCTCAAGCCTTCCGAGCAAGACCCGCTGGTGACCATGCGCCTGGTGGAACTGGCAGTGGAAGCCGGTGTACCCAAGGGCGTGCTCAATGTCATCCACGGCGGCGTCGATGCGGTGAACCTGATTTGTGATCACCCGGACATCAAAGCGGTGTCCTTCGTCGGCTCGACCAAAGTCGGTACCCATGTCTACAACCGCGCCACCCAGAACGGCAAGCGTGCGCAGTGCATGATGGGCGCGAAGAACCACGCCATCGTCCTGCCCGATGCCAACAAGCAGCAGACGTTGAACAACCTGCTGGGCGCCTCTTTCGGCGCCGCCGGTCAACGCTGCATGGCCCTGCCGGTGGTGATTCTGGTGGGTGAAGCGCAGACCTGGCTGCCGGACCTGATCGAGCGGACCAAGACCCTCAAGATCAATGGCGGCACCGAGCCTGGCACGGACATCGGCCCGGTGATCTCCTGCGCGGCGCTGGATCGTGTCCACAGTCTGATTGCCAGCGGCATCGAAGAAGGCGCCAAGCTCGAACTGGATGGACGCAACCCTAGCGTGCCTGGCTACCAGGACGGCAACTTCGTCGGCCCGACCATCTTCTCCAGCGTCACGGCGCAAATGTCTGTGTACCGCGAA
The DNA here is from genome assembly GCF_050434865.1 of Pseudomonas silensiensis. Taxonomy (NCBI): domain Bacteria; kingdom Pseudomonadati; phylum Pseudomonadota; class Gammaproteobacteria; order Pseudomonadales; family Pseudomonadaceae; genus Pseudomonas; species Pseudomonas silensiensis. Next base: position 391,387 of record NZ_JBNDJH010000001.1, on the reverse strand, counting down.
GAAATCTTCGGCCCGGTGCTGTGCGTCATGCACGCCGCCAGCCTGAGCGAGGCAATCGAGATCATCAACGCCAATCCGAATGGCAACGGCACCGCCCTGTTCACCCGCTCCGGCGCTGCCGCCCGTCACTTCCAGGAAGAAATCGACGTCGGCCAGGTGGGCATCAACGTGCCGATCCCGGTACCGGTCCCACTGTTCTCGTTCTCCGGTTCGCGCGCCTCCAAGCTCGGCGACCTGGGCCCTTACGGCAAACAAGTGGTGACCTTCTACACCCAGACCAAAACGGTCACCCAGCGCTGGTTCGACGAGGATGACACCGGCGGTTCGGTGAACACCACCATCACCCTGAAATGATCTGTGGCGAGGGGATTTATCCCCTCGCCACCACACGCAAAAGGTAACCATCATGCATATCGGATTTCTCGGCCTCGGCAACATGGGCGGCCCAATGGCCCGCAACCTGCTCAAGGCTGGCCACAGCCTGACCGTCTTCGATCCTTTCCCGCAGGCGGTCGCCGCCCTGGTGGAAGCTGGCGCCAGCGCCGCAGACTCACCCGCAGCCGTGGCCAAAGCCGGGGTTGAGGTGGTCATCACCATGCTGCCAACCGCCGATCATGTGAAGCAGGTCTATCGCGGCAAGGACGGCCTGCTGGCCAACATTGGCCAAGGCGTGCTGTTGATCGACAGTTCGACCATCGACCCGCTCAGTGCCCGCGAAGTCGCAAAATTTGCCCTGGCCCAAGGCAACCCGATGCTCGACGCACCGGTATCCGGTGGCACCGGCGGCGCGACGGCAGGCACCCTGACCTTTATGGTCGGCGGCCCGGTCAGCGTGTTCGACCAAGCCCTGCCGATCCTCTCGGCCATGGGCAGGAACATCGTGCACTGCGGCGGCGCAGGCAACGGCCAGGTGGCCAAGATCGCCAACAACATGCTGCTCGGCATCTCCATGGTCGGCGTTGCCGAGTCCATGGCCCTGGGTGTGGCCCTGGGTATGGACGCCAAGGTGCTGGCCGGTGTCATCGGCACTTCTACCGGTCGCTGCTGGAGTTCGGAGATCAACAATCCGTTCCCGGGCGTGCTGGAAAACGCTCCGGCCTCGCGTGGTTACAGTGGCGGCTTTGGTACCGACCTGATGCTCAAGGACCTCGGCCTCGCCACCGAAGCTGCGAAACATGTGCGCCAGCCGGTGGTGCTCGGTGCTGCCGCACAGCAGCTGTACCAGACCTTCAGCCTGCAAGGGAATGGCGGCCTGGATTTCTCCGCGATCATCAAACTGTTCCGTGGAGAAGCCTGAGCATGAGCGAGCAGCAAGCCCCGGTGCTGGCCAATGTGCGCAACCGCGTCGGCCACCTGACGCTGAATCGACCCGGCGCGTTGAACACCCTGGACCTGCCCATGGTGACACTGCTGTGCCGGCACCTGTGGGTCTGGGAACAGGACCCGGAGATTGTTGCCGTGACCATTCGTGGTGCCGGGGAAAAAGCCTTCTGCGCCGGGGGCGACATCCGCATGCTGTACGACAGTCACAAGGCCGGCGACGACCTGCACGAGGTGTTCCTCGAGGAAGAATACGCCCTTGACGAGTACCTGCATCGCTACCCCAAACCGGTATTGGCGCTGCTGGATGGTTATGTGTTGGGCGGCGGTATGGGCCTGGCCCAGGCCGCCTCGCTGCGGGTGATCACCGAGCGCACGCGGATGGGGATGCCGGAAGTCGGCATCGGTTTTTTCCCCGATGTCGGCGGCAGCTATTTCCTGCCGCGACTTCCCGGTGAGCTGGGTATCTATCTGGGCGTCACCGGTTGCCAGATACGTGCCGCCGACGCCCTCTATGCCAACCTGGCTGACTACTGCGTGCCCAGTGAGCAGTTGGCCGAACTGGATGCCGCGCTGGATCAGTTGAACTGGACCGGTGCTCCCGAGGAAGACCTGCAAGACCTGCTCGCCAGCATGGCCACCGAGCGTATTGCAGGATCGGAACTCAAGGCCTATCGCCAGGTGATCGATGAGTATTTTTCCCTGCCCGATGTGCCGGCCATTCGCACCGCCCTGCTGCGCGAACAACGTCCCGAGTTGCGCGACTGGGCCGAGCAGACGGCCAAATTGCTCGACAGCCGTTCGCCACTGGCGATGGCCGTGACCCTGGAGCTGCTGCGTCGCGGGCGTTACCTGAGCCTGGCCGACTGCTTTGCCCTGGAGTTGCACCTGGACTATCAGTGGTTCGACAAAGGCGACCTGATGGAGGGCGTGCGCGCCCTGATCATCGACAAGGATAAGACCCCACGCTGGAACCCACCCACCCTGGCGGAACTGGCACCACCGCGGGTGCAATCCTTTTTCAGCGGCTTCCGTCCGGCCTCTGCCAACCCCCTTCGCACCGCCTGACCGGCAGGAGACACCGCAATGCACGATATCGAATTGACCGAAGAACAACGCATGATCCGCGACATGGCGCGCGACTTTGCCCGCAGCGAAGTCGGCCCGCATGCCCAAGCCTGGGAGAAGGCCGGCTGGATCGATGACGCCGTGGTGGCGCAGATGGGTGAACTGGGCCTGCTGGGCATGGTAGTGCCGGACACGTGGGGTGGCAGCTACACCGACTATGTGGCCTACGCCCTGGCCGTGGAGGAAATCTCGGCCGGCGACGGTGCGCTCGGCGCATTGATGAGCATCCACAATTCAGTGGGCTGCGGCCCTCTGCTGAAATATGGCAGCCCGTCCCAGCAAGACCGCTGGTTGCCGCTTCTGGCCAGCGGCCAGGCCATCGGCTGCTTCTGCTTGACCGAGCCACAGGCCGGCACCGAAGCGCACAACTTGCGCACTCGCGCCGAACTGCGCGACGGTCAGTGGGTGCTCAACGGCGCCAAGCAGTTCGTCAGCAACGGCAGGCGTGCCAAGCTGGCCATCGTCTTTGCCGTCACTGATCCGGAGCTGGGCAAGAAGGGGCTGTCAGCCTTCCTGGTGCCGACCGACAACCCAGGATTCGTGGTCGACCGCAGCGAACACAAGATGGGTATCAAGGCCTCCGATACCTGCGCAGTGACCCTGAACAACTGCGTGATCCCCCAGGACCATTTGCTGGGCGAACGCGGCAAGGGCCTGGCGATTGCCCTGTCCAACCTGGAAGGTGGTCGCATCGGTATCGCCGCCCAGGCCTTGGGCATCGCCCGCGCCGCCTTCGAGGCCGCGCTGGGGTATGCCCGCGAACGCATCCAGTTCGGCAAGCCGATCATCGAACACCAGAGCGTCTCCAATTTGCTCGCCGACATGCACACCCGGCTCAATGCCACCCGACTGCTGGTGCTGCATGCCGCACGCCTGAAAAGCGCCGGGCAACCGTGCTTGTCAGAAGCCTCGCAGGCCAAGCTGTTCGCCTCTGAAATGGCCGAACGCGTGTGCTCCAGCGCGATGCAGATCCATGGTGGCTACGGCTATCTGGAGGACTACCCGGTGGAGCGCTACTACCGCGATGCGCGCATCACCCAGATCTACGAAGGCACCAGCGAGGTCCAGCGCCTGCTGATCGCCCGCGAACTGACCCACTACGCACTCTGAGCCCCTCCGGTCGGACGCGCCCGCTGCGTCCGGCTGCCCCCCCCTTTTTGCCACACCTTGTGGAGTCGCCCATGCTCGGTCTGCGTAATATTCCGATCAACCGTCGCCTGTGGTTGATCCTGCTGATGTCCATTTTGATGCTGCTGATTCTGGCCGGCCTGATGCTCAAGCAAAGCTATGACGACCTCTATGCCGCCAAGGCGCTGAAAACCCGCCACGTGGTCGAGACCACCAGTGGCATCCTGCGCCACTTCCAAAACCTGGAAGCTCAGGGGCTCAGTCGAGAGCAGGCGCAGCAACAGGCCAGCGCGGTGATACGTGACCTGCGCTACGACCACGAGGACTACTTCTTCCTCGAAGACCTCGACACCCGGATGGTCATGCACCCCAATCCCAAGCTCCAGGGCCAGCGCATGACCGGCACCCTCGACCCGGATGGCAAGGCGCTGTTCGACGAGATGGTGGCCGTGGCCAAACGCGACGGCTCCGGCCTGGTGAGTTACCGCTGGCCCAAGCCGGGTTCCGACGCGCCGGTGGAGAAGGTTTCCTACGTCGAACTGTTCAAACCCTGGGGCTGGATCGTCGGCTCGGGCATCTACGTCGACGATGTCAAAGTCGAGTTCCGCCGCCAACTGATACAGGCGATCGTCATCCTGATGACCATCGCCCTGCTGCTCAGTGCGCTGATCCTGCTGATTGCCCGCAGCATCGCCTCGCCACTGGCGCAGGTGGTCGACGCCATGGCGAACATCGCCAGCGGCGAGGCCGACCTGACCCGTAACCTGGACAGCCGCTGGCGCGACGAACTGACCGCGCTGAGCGGGCACTTCAACGTGTTCACCCACAAGCTGCGCACGGTGATCGGCGAGTCGATGCAGACCGCCGGCAACCTGGATCAGGCCTCGCAATCACTGGCCGGGATTGCCAGCGACAGCCAGCGCCACAGCCAGCAACAGTCCCAGCAGATGGAACTGGTGGCCACCGCCATTCACGAGGTGTCTTACGCCGTGCAGGAAGTGGCGAAGAACGCCGAACACGCCGCCAACGAAGTCCGCCAGGCCGATGAGCAGGCACGCCAGGGCCAGCACAACCTTGACAACAGCCTGAGCCAGATCGACCAGTTGTCCGAGACCATCGGCCAGGCTGTCGAGGTGATCCAGAGCCTGGCCCAGGAAAGCACCCAGATCGGCAGTGTGCTGGAAGTCATTCGTGCCATCGCCGAGCAGACCAACCTGTTGGCGCTGAATGCCGCCATTGAGGCGGCGCGCGCGGGAGAACAGGGCCGCGGCTTCGCCGTGGTCGCCGACGAGGTGCGCCTGCTGGCCCAGCGCACTCAGCAGTCCATCGCGCAGATCCAGGGCATGATCGAGCGCCTGCAGGGCAACTCGGAAGCGGCGGTGAAGGTCATCAACACCAGCAGCCAGGCCGCTCAACACACCGTGGAACAGGCCCGCCGAACAGGGGAAAGCCTGCACCAGATTCTCAGCGCGCTGCGCAATCTCACCGAACTGAACGCCTCGATCGCCAGCGCCACCCTGGAGCAGTCCCATGTGGTCGAGGACATCAACCAGAATGTCACCCGTGCCGCCTCGCTGGCCCACGACAATGCCCAGGCCGCAGGCCGCTCCAACGAGGCCAGCCAGGCATTGGGCCAACTGGCGGGTCAGCTCAATCGGCTGTTGGGGCAGTTTCGCGTATGAAGGGGATGGCGGCACCTGTCGAACCCTCGCGCTACCTGGAAACCCGCCACAAGGCGCTCGAGCTGTTTGCCCGGTGTGGTTTCAGCCGGGTCAGCATGCGCGACCTCGCCACTTATCTGGGGATCAATGTCGGCTCCATTTACAACCACATCGACAGCAAGGAAGCCCTGCTGTTCGAGCTGATCGAGGAACTCTACGAACAGTTGCTGCACGGCGCCAGCCTGGTGACTCGTCGCAAATCCGCACCGGCGCTACGTCTGCACGGCTTGCTTGAGGCGCACCTCCTGCTGCACGAGCGCATGGGGGCGCATTTCCGCCTGGCGGAGTACGACCTCCACTGTTTGAGCAGCGAACAGCAGGCCTTGATCCTGACCCTGCGCCGACGCTACGAGGAACACCTGGTGGAGGTTGTCGAACAGCTCACCGGTAAACCGACCAGTGCCACCCGGCGCGCCACCTTGAGCGGCATCGTCTCCCTCCTCAACCAACTGCCGGCCTGGGTTGGCGAGCCTCAGGCAAGCAAGAGCGCACGCCGCAAGCTGCTGCAAGACATGGTGATGAGTGCCCTGCAAGGCGCGTTGCAGGCGACTCATGCCTCAGGCTCAGAACGCTCGTCAAAGCAGTTCTAATGGCCGGACGCTGAACATAAATCTCACGCACAAAAAAAAGCCACTCATTGAGTGGTGTTTTTTGTGAATCCTGGAGCGTTTCTCATGGCAAAGGCGGGACGCTGGCCTTTTGGTCCAACACCTTTGTGGTCCAGGGTGCAGATGAAACTGAGGTCGTCGAGCATTTCGAGGCACTCTACCGCACAGGGCTGGAGCGCCTTAAAGCTGTCGTCGACACCATGGGCTGACGCCCCGAAGCTGCCTGTGCCAAAGGGCAGCAATCGGCCCAATAGCTGACGCCCAAACCGTTGACCACTACAATGCCGTGACACTCGCACTGAAAATACCTTTCAGTGCTGGTGCTCCCGCAGAAGGAAGGGTTCAGGTGAGTCTTGATCTGTATCTAGAAGCTGATAATGCACTCACAGTCCCGGCACTTGGACTAGCCTTGGAAACTGCTGGCGCATTGGAAGTCAACATGGTGAACGGCGGTTTGGAAGCTGCCTTTATGTCGGGCCTAACATTGACTGCCGATGGCGCAACCACTGACTCTACGATTTACGCTGAGGATACGAAGGGCATCGACTTCCGCGTCGCCCTGCGTTGTAACATCAGAATCAAAGGCCCTGAACCGGAAGGGCAGTCGGCCATGGAAGACCTGGACAAAATAGCCGAAGCCATTGCTCAGACCAGTTCTTCACTCTTCCTGATAACCTTCCAGTTCGAAGAAATCTTGTACTGGCGGGACGTAACGGGGTTGCATCGCCCCTGACGCGATGAAATCTGAATCAATATGCCTGAACGTGTACAGTCCGCTTTGGGTCGACTTCAGCCAGTCGCACCGGGCAGAAAACGGCCAAAAGCGGACAATCGAGTTACTAAATTGAGATGGTAGACTCGCGCATAGCCTAGGGTCTGGGCAGAAAAGCAGTGTTAGGAAATACCTAGTTCTTTAACGCAACTTGTTTGGCTTCGATTTTGAGATCACTGAGACGCTTGAGCATAGCGATGATGTTTACTCGAGCGGATCCCTCATTGGCCAGTCGTAGACGCTTGATTCCTATAACGGAATCGCCGAAGCCAGCCGTAAAAGGCGTTCGGATAATTTCACGCAAAACAACCTTGTTGGTCAATGACTCTGTCAACGTGTATTCCACTTCGCTGGTCACCTCAAAATCCAGTCCGAATATAGGCTGGTCAACGCGCAGCAAATTGGCACGTAGAGCATAGGAGGCTGACTCGTCACCAAGTAAATCAGCATTAGCGAGCGATTGCTTGAGTGCAGCGCCGAAGTCAGGGCTGTCGATTTCCGAAGTCCATAGAGGGTTGGTTTTATCTCCGCCATTCACCTCGGAAAGCCGGACATTATTTCTTAGCTGAGAGTCATAGGTGCTTGCCTTTGCTTGATCGGCAGATACTGACATGCCGGAAATTTGAGCGGGCGAGGCACAGCCAGTGCAAAGAGCAATCAGGGCTGAAGCTAACAGTAAGCGGAGGTACGTCATTCGAAAATCCTTGTGATTGTATAGTCCAAAGAGGCCACAGATGATAGCACTTAGCCACTCGCGCGACTACTTAACGAGTGTCCAGATATGGCACTTCGAAACTCTCTGGATCTGTCCTTTCAGGCTTGGATCCCCTAAGCAATCATGGCCGGCAGTAAACGGCCAGACGCGGGCGATCGGCCTTTCCCCATACGGTTGTTGATGTGTTTACCGAACCGGAAAAAGACCGTTCAAGACGCAAGTAGCGTTTACAAATCCGATGTCACGCACCACCGTTTAAACCGCCGCCATCTATCCGTGAATGAAGCACCCCATCGGTTGCATCCAGCCTTTGGGGTGCAATTCATCAAGCCATCAAGAGCGCCCTACGGATCCTGTGACCGGTAGATTACCCAGCAAGTGGAGCCCGGTACTCTTCACGAAAGCGTCATAGTCCATCGGTCTCTCGATACGGGTTTCAGCATTGGGTAGTACGTAGGCCCAGGCACGTTTGGACGATGCGTCGTAAACCAGCTTGAACAGACGGGTCGGCACCCAGACCTTGTTGTCGCCGATGGTGCTGTGGCCTGAGTCAAAGAGCGGGCCTGTGAAGACAAACACATTGCCATCGGCTCGCTTGGCAAATTTTCTGACATCCGCCTCGACCTTGCTCCAGATCTTCCGGTTGTTGGTGGGGTCTTGCGGCACCATGTTCGACAGCGCAAAGGATTGGGCCATTGCATTGGGGTTCGGTGCATCGGCTGCCGGGGATTGATGGCCGCGGTCCACCGCCGGATGTTGGCTACGGTAGTCGCTCAACTCTGCCCGCCCACTCTTGGGGATGCGTGGGTCCGGGTAGAACTGGTTGGTGCGCTCCTCCCCTTTGGCATCCTGCAGCTGGGCGGCATTGAGGCGTTCGACCACTACCAACGGCGTCTTACTGGTTTGCGAGTACAGCACCGCGAAATTGTCAGAGCACAGGGCCAAGGGATTCATGTTTGCAGGCACAGTGGCCATGTTGATCGGTTTGGCTGCCGGGAACAGATCTGTGCAGCCGTCGAACGATGCCTGTTTCTGTTTGTTTGAGTAGAGCTCCAGCGCCGCGTTCTGGCTGATCGAGCCCGACTGGGACGCTTGTTCGTGATGCTGGGCGGGCGGCTTGAGGAGATCCAGCAGACTGCGGGCTTCTGCCCCGGTCGAGAGCAAAACAAGGGCCGACAGCCCAACTGCAATTTTGCGTAGGTGCATGCTTTTAATCTTCGAATTGAATTGAGAGTAAACGTACGGCGAGTCCCGATTCACGGAACCCGGTGGAGGCGGTTGCTGATTATCTTGCGGCGAGCATGCTTTCACTGTCCTTGATCAAAATGCCGATGCGGACCCGGTCGGCTCCGAGCAGTACGACCGCTGACGGCCGTGCGGGATTTATTGACCATGACAAGTCACATTAGTGCTGAGCAGCGTTTACATTCTGTTTGCCAATGCCTAAGCGGGTTCGTTAACCGGCGCGAAGCGTTGTGCGTACTCCTTTGGACTCACCCCCATGCGTCGCACGAAGGCTTTCCTGAGCACGTCGACGCTGTGGTAGCCGCATCGGCGCGCAACCTCTTCCATCGACCGCCTTCCCAGCTCTATTTGCCGACAGGCTGCTTCGACCCGGACGTCCTCGACGTACTTCGCAGGCGTGGTCTTGAATTCCCGCTGAAACATGCGAATCAAGGTCCTCACACTGGTGGCGAGCCTGTCTGCAAGTATCTCGACCGTCAGCTCCGAATGCAGATGCTCACTGATCCATACGCATAACTCATCCAGGTTCGAACCTGTCGCATGCTGCGACTGGAGTGCGACGCTGAACTGTGCCTGGCCGCCTGGACGTCGCAGAAACAGAACCAGATTTTTCGCGATCTCCAAAGCGATGTCGTCGCCCAGGTCTTCGCTGACCAAGGCGAGTGCAAGATCGATTCCCGCCGAGATGCCTGCCGAGGTGTACACGTTGCCGTCCTTGACCCAGATCGGGTTGGGATCGACCTGCACGTTGGGATAGCGATCGGCCAGGCTGCGTGCCATCCGCCAGTGGGTTGTTGCCTTTCGACCATCCAAAAGCCCTGTTTCGGCCAAGGCGAACGCGCCGACACAGATCGAGCACACACGCCTGACACTCTTGGCTCGCGTGCGGATCCACTCGATGGCCGTCTGATCCAGCTGATCCATGGCTTTCCAGCCCGACGTCACGATCAACGTGTCGATGGCCCTGTTTTCAAGTCGCTCCTGTTCAAGCGTCTTGTGCGCCATAAGTGCGATGCCGGTGCTGCTCTCCAGGTGTTCATTGGCGCCTGCGCAAACGAGCTCAAGTACGTAGGGCACTGAGTCACCACGGTGCAGGTTGTTTGCATAAGCAAACACTTCTGCCGGGCCGATTACATCAAGCGAATCCACGGGCGGCAAACCCAATATCACCACTCGTTTTTGCGCCACGCCGACAAAAGAATGTTTTGATTTCGTCGTCATTTTCACAGCGATCTCCCGCATTGACCTGGCACGCACATTGGCACAAATCATCTGAAAATAGTCAATTCTGCCAATTGCACCTATTTAAAATGAACCGCGAGCCCACTTCATCCCCCGGGAGCAAACATGAGTACACCTGTGATCATCGGCGGCTTCAGCGCTCCAGACTCTGAACTCGCTCGCAAGGCCTCTTTCCTCGTCGAACGCGTTCACTCGACCGTGCTCCTGCACCATGTGCATCGCACCTGGTGGTTTGCCGAATTCCTCGGCCAGCAGCGAGGCCTGAAATACGACCGCGAGGCCGTCTATCTCGCCGCACTGCTACACGACCTGGGCCTGACGTACGAATTTGCAGGCGACCAACGTTTTGAGGTCGACGGCGCCGACGCTGCCAGACGCTTCCTGCTGGAAAACGGCTACCCGGAATCAAAAGCCGAACTGGTTTGGGATGCGATCGCCCTTCACTCTAGCGCCGGCATCGCCGACCGCAAACAGCCAGAGATCGCCCTGATCTACATGGGCGCCCATGTCGATGTGATGGGATTACGGCTGGAGGAAATCACGCCATCGCTGGTCGAGGATACGCTGGCCCTCTACCCCCGCATTGGCATGAAAGCCGCGTTTACCCAAGCGGTCGCCGAAGTGGCGAGGAAGAAACCCCACACCGCGATTGGCACCGGGCTCGCGGATGTCGGACGTCGTCACGTGCACGGGTTCGAATGCCCGAATGTGTGCGACCTGATTGATCACGCTCCTTTCGATAGCTGACGGCGATGCGCTCCTGCACAGCCTTCTTGAATGGGTAACGCCCGATACGTGATATCGGCGCCAGCCATGTGTGTTCCTTTACTGTGGAGTATTCACCATGCAGCAACGTAAATACCTCGTCACCGGCGCTACGGGAAAAACCGGCGTCTACACCATTCGCCACCTTCTCAACGGCGGTCATGCGGTTCGGGCTTTTGTACACCAGGAGGACGAGCGCAGCGCAGCGCTCCAGAGCGAAGGCGCTGAAATATTTGTGGGCGACCTCCTTGAACATGACGACATCATTCGCGCGATGGAGGGCGTCACAGGCGCCTACCTGTGCTATCCCGTGCGTCCCGGCTACATTCAGGCGACCGCCTATTTTGCGGATGCCGCCCGGCGAGCCGGCGTCGAGGTCGTTGTGGAAATGTCGCAGATTTCTGCTCGGGAAGACTCGTTGAGTCACGCCGCGCGCGACCACTGGATTGCAGAGCGTGTACTCGACTGGTCGGGCGTACCCACCGTGCACATCCGCCCGACATTCTTTTCCGAGTGGCTGATCTTTCCGTGGGTGCTTGATCAGATCAAAAAGGACAACAAGATCACCCTGCCATACGGCACCGGCCGACATGCCCCCATCGCCGCTGAAGACCAGGCGCGGCTAATCGCCGCCGTTCTCACCCAGCCCTCTGGCCATATCGGGAAAACCTATCCGCTGTACGGCCCTGTCGAGCTGAGCCATCAAGAAATTGCCGACGAAATCAGCGGCATCACAGGCCGCACCATCACCTATAGCCCTTCGACCCTGGAAGAGTATCGCCAGCATCTGGAGACCTACGATCTGCCGGAGTTTGTGATCCAGCATTTCCTTGCAGTCGCGGTCGATTACCAGAACGGAATCTTTAGCGGTGAGGACGGGGTTATCGGCGAAATCACCGGACAAGCGCCTCAAACCGTGGCTGACTTCGTACGCGCAAACCGGCAAGCGTTCGAGGTGTAATCACTAAGGGCGTATGCACTTGGTCTTGAAGACATACGCATACGCCGCTTTTCACTTAGCATTCAATGATTGTCCATTCATTTCCAATGGAGTGCCTGATGAACCCCAACATAGAGCTGTATGGCGCTCAAACCGGCAACAGTCTGAGGGCTGCGATAGCCTTGGAAGAAGCCGGTATCCCCTACACGGCACGGAGACTGAATCTGCAAGCGAACGAGCAGCGCGACTTGGCGTACCTGGCGCTTAATCCGGCAGGAAAAGTCCCGACCCTGGTCGACCATACGTCGACACCGGCACGGGTCATCAACCAATCAAACGCAATCATTCAGTTCGCGGACGCCAAAGCTCCCGGCCGACTCGCACCCGCGCATCCTGGACCAGAGCGCGACCGGGTGTTTGATCGTTACTTCTTTTTCGTAACGGACGTCATCGGGCCCAGCCATGCGGCATTTTTCCTGCGCCAGGCGGGATTCATTGATGCGGCCACCGTCATCGATCTGCGCGTCATTGAACAACTTGCTTATGCAGAACGGTTTCTTACCGGAGACTTTATGGCCGGCGATCAGTTCTCCATGGCGGACATCTCTGCTTTCACCCTTGCGGCATCCATTCGTGACCGGCTGGATTGGGCAGTGCTTTCACGCCTGTCACGCTGGTTCGACGCGATCGAAGCCCGGCCCGCGGTCCAGCGAGGATTGAAAGCGTTTCAAAATCACTGAGCGCTATCACACACAAAAAACGCCACTCATTGAGTGGCGTTTTTTGTGAATCCTGGAGCGGTAAACGAGCCAAGGCCGGCTAAATCAGTGCGCGATGCACACCGACTTCAGCTCGGTGTAAGCCTCAATGACCGCGCGACCGAACTCACGGCCCATACCGGATTGTTTAACGCCACCAAACGGCATCGCAGGGTCTAGCAGTACGTGAGCGTTGACCCAAACGGTGCCCGCTTCGATACGCGGCACCATGTTCATGGCTTTGCTCAGGTCATTGGTCCACAGGCTGGCGGCCAGGCCGTAACGATTGTCGTTGGCCAAGGCAATCACCGCGTCTTCATCATCAAACGCCATCACGCCCAGCACCGGACCAAACACCTCCTCACGGGCCACCGCCATGCTGTGGTCGATGTCGGCCAGAATAGTCGGCTGCACATAGAAGCCCTCGCCTTCCTGCAACTCGCCCCCCGTGACCACGCGCGCACCTTCCCGGCGAGCCAGTTCGATGTGCTTGAGCACGCTTTGTTGCTGCTTGCGCGACACCAGCGGGTTGATCGCTGCGGCGCAGTTCATACCCGCACCGATCGGCATGGCCGATACCGCTGCCGCGAGACCTTCGACAAACTTGTCGTAGATCGAGCGATGCACATAGAAGCGCGAGGCCGCTGCGCAGACCTGGCCGTTGTTCAGCAGGCCACCGAGGATCGCGCCCTGAATGGCTTTTTCGATGTTGGCATCTTCGAGAACGATCATCGGGTTCTTGCCACCCAGTTCCAGGGCAAAACGCGTCATGTTTTCCATGCAGGCAACGCCGACACTTTTGCCCACCGCGGTGGAGCCGGTGAAGGACACTTTGCTCACCAGCGGGTGCGCCGTCAGCGCGCCGCCTACCGAGGCGCCGCCACCGGTCACGACGTTGAATACGCCCGCGGGAATGCCCGCCTCAATCGCCAATTCAGCCAGACGCATGGCGGTCAACGGGGTTTCCATCGCCGGTTTGATGATCACCGTGCAACCGGTGGCCAGCGCCGGCATCAGCTTCCAGGTGGCGATCAGCAGCGGAAAATTCCACGGCACAATCCCGACCACTACACCCACCGGTTCACGCTTGGTGAAGGCGGTGAACTTTGCACCCGGTGGCAGTGGAATCGACACATCAAAGGTCTGCCCTTCGATCTTGGTCGCCCAGCCGGACATGTAGCGCATGAACTCCACGGTGGCGTTCAGATCAAGCGCGCGCGCCATATTGATTGATTTGCCCTGGCTCAAGGTTTCCAACTGGGCCAACTCTTCAGCATGTTCCTCAACCAGGCGGGTGAAGTTCAGCAGAATGCGTTCGCGGTCCGCCGGGCGCAAACCGGACCACACGCCGGACTTGAAGGCGGCATGGGACGACTGCACCGCGCGCTCGACCATTTCCAGCGGCGCATCCAGTGTTTCGCAGAGGGTTTGCCCGGTAGCAGGGTTGACCACGGCAATGCGTTGCCCGTCAGCGAACACCCACTGACCGTCGATAAAACAACCATGACGGCGGTCGAGGAATGCAGCCACTTGCGCCAGAATTTCAACGTTTTTCATAATTCACCTTTCGTTCAGACGAGCTGTTCAGCCAGTAAACCGGCTGATTACTGTTGTTCTTTGAGGAAACACACGACCGCCTGACGATCGTCTGCAGAGGCCAGCCCCATGTAGGGCATATAGGTCCCCGGCACAAAGGCCTGGGGTTGAGCGATGAGTTGCGCGATGTTCTCGGCTTGCCAATTGATGTCTTTGCTGCGCATGGCCTGGGAGTAGTTGAAGCCTTCCAGCGAACCGGATTTACGCCCGACCACACCCGCCAGGTTAGGCCCCATCATCCCCGCCACTCCCTTGTTCACCGAATGACACACACCGCATTCATTGGCGAAGACCTGGGCGCCACGGTCCTGGTTTGAGTTGCACTCGGCAGCCAGCGCGGTGTGCGCCAGGGTGAAGGAGAGCAAGCCGATAAGAGGCAATCGCAGGGAGGTAAACATAGGAAACGACCTTGGAATCCGCGCGCTCGTCAGACGAGCGCCAACACTGAAAGTACCGATACAGCGCCGCATCGGTGGGGTTGGTACGGATTGTCGATGGTCGCAGGCACGCAGGTTTTGTCCTGCGTGCCAGTCGTGTTGGTGGGGCTGCCAAACGGGCCAATCTGGCAAGCACAGCCAACTCTTTGGCAACCACACAAAAGGGCGAAAAAGTTCCGGGCCGTAGTATCGAAAAAGACCGCAAACCTGCGCTCAAGAACAAGAACGGATGCCACACATGCTCAAGTCCCCCTTGCTTCGTCTCTCGACTCTCGCCCTGATGATCAGTGCCGGCCAGGCTGGCGCCTACGAACTCTATGCCGATGATGACAGTCACCTGAACGCTACCCTGGAAGCGGTATTCGGTATTTTCCACAGCCAGGAAAATTACGCGTTGTCCGGCCGCCTTGACCAAGGTTCGTCGTCGTGGCGCGAGGGCTACATCAAATATGGCCTGAGCTTCGACAAAGGCCTCGCCGGTGTGGGCACCGCGTATGGCGCGGCGAACCTGCTCAGTTCCGGCACCTGGGGCGACGGCGATGCCGCGGGCTTCAGCGACGGTTCGGAACGCACCACCAAGTTCGAAGACGCCTACCTCGGCTGGCGCTCGGGCAAGCTCTTTGACGTGCTCGGTGAGGACGGTGTGGACCTGTCCTTCGGCCGCCAGAACATTGTGGTCGGTGACGGTTTCCTGATTAATGGCGACGCGCTCAACTTGGGCAAAGGCCTGGCCGACGGCGAATTCAACCGTGGCGGCGCCTACTGGCTGGCCGCGCGCAAAGCGTTCGACGAGACCGCCGTGTTGCGTCTGGGCGGCAAGGAAGGCTGGCGCGGCGACCTGATGTGGTTGAAATCAGACAATCGCGCCCAGGCCAAGACCGAAATGTACGTCGGCACGCTTGAACACGTCGCTGAAGCCGGCACGGTCGGTTTGACCTACATCGACAGCACCGATGTCGACGAGCAATTCGCCTCCCCTGCGCAACTTGAACGCGACGGCATGAAGACCTACAGCTTGCGTGCGACAGGCAACGCCGGGGTGAAAAACCTGTTCCTCTCCGGCGAATACGCCAAGCAGGACAAACCCCACACCGCCACCGAAGATGCCTGGTACCTGGAAGCCGGCTGGACCTTTGCCGACGTCGCCTGGACGCCGTATGTCAGCTACCGCTACAGCCGGTTCTCGGAAGGCTATGACACCCTGTTCTACGGTTTCAGCCGCGGTTTCGGCACCTGGTTCCAGGGTGAAGTCGCCGGTAACTACGCAGGCCCGTTCAACACCAACTCGCGCATCCAGAACGTCACACTGAAAGTCTCGCCACTGGAAAACCTGACGGTGGGCGCGATGTATTTCAACTACGACACCATCGACCGCAGCCTGGGCAATACCGATGGCCACGAAGTCGATCTGTATGCCGAATGGCACGTCAACGAGCACCTGACCGTGATGCCGCTGATCGGTCTGTACCAACCGGACAAGAGCGCCGAACAGGGTGGCACCCAGCTAGGCAGCAACGACAAAAACCTCTACAGCCAAGTGGTGTTTGCCACCACGTTCTAAGCCAGACCGGGGCAGTGGCGCATCCACTGCCCCTATGGAAAAAGGCCTTTCCAATGCACAAAAAATTCCTGACGATCCAGAGCAAGATCACTCTGCTTGCCGGCCTTTGCCTGCTGTTGGTGGTGGGTTTGCTGATGGGCTTGTCGCTCTATCAAACGCATCAAAGCAGCCAGCAAGTGGCTCGCGCCAGCAGCGAGATGCTGGCCGATGCTGCCAAAGAACACATGCAAGCGTTAGGCAAAGTGCAGGCCATGCAGGTGCAACGAACCTTCATGCAGACGCACGAATTCGGCCAAGGGTTATCGCGCTATTTGCTCTACCTCAGGCAACTGCAACACCAGGGTAGTCTGACCCGCCAACAACTGCGGCAGGAGCTGAGTACACAGCTTCACCAGGCCCTGATCGACAAGCCCGACCTGCTCGGGCTTTATGTCATTTTCGAGCCCGACGCACTGGACGGCGCCGACGCCAGTTTCGTCGACCAGGCCGCCACGGGCAGCAACGAGACCGGCCGTTTTTCCCTCTATTGGGTACAAAGCAAACCCGGCGAACTGCAAGCGGTGATCGGCGACGAATCGCTACTCGCCAACACCTCTCCCGGTCCCAGCGGCGCGCCGTATAACGCTTTCTACACCTGCGCCCGCGATACCCGTCAGGTCTGCGTGCTGGAGCCCTATTTCGATGAGGCGTCCGGCAGCCGCAAACTGGTCACCAGCATCGCTTTCCCGCTGATGGACAATGACAAAGTCATCGCCGTGGTCGGCCTCGACATCAACCTCGCCGCCCTGCAACAAAACAGCGAAGCCAGCGCGCATCAACTGTTCGACGGCAACGGCCAGATCAGCATCGTCAGCCCGCACGGGGTGATTTCGGCCAACAGCCAGGACGTCAGTCGCCTCGGCCAACCGTTGGACAGTCCCGACGTCATGGACGCGTTGCGTCAAGGACGACCGACAGTGTTTGTCGATCAGCAGCAAATCAAGGTGCTCGAGCCGCTGGCACCGATTGCCGGCGCTGCGCCATGGGGGGTGCTGGTGGGTGTGCCGCAGGAGGTGCTACTGGCACCGGTCACCACGCTGCAAAAAGAACTCGATGCGCAAGGTGTGCAAAGCACCGCGCTGGAACTGCTGTTGGGTGGCGGCTCCGCCCTGCTCGGCTTGCTGTTGATCTGGTACACGGCGTTTCGTATCACCCGGCCGCTGCAAGTGTTGACCCGGGTCATGGAAGATATCTCCCTGGGCGAAGGCGACTTGACCCGGCGCCTTGAGGTGCAATCGCGGGATGAGATCGGCCAACTGGCGACCGCCTTCAACCGCTTTGTCGAGCGTATTCACCAGTCGATCCGCGAGGTGTCTTCGGCGGCGCTCGGGGTGAATGAAGTGGCCAAGCGCGTGCTGCTGGCCTCCAACTCGTCGATGAGCAACTTCGACGAACAATCGACCCGCACCCACAGCGTCGCCGCCGCCATCAACGAGCTGGGTGCCGCCGCACAGGAAATAGCGAGTAATGCGTCCAATGCCTCACAGCAGGCCTCTGCCGCACGGCAACAAGCCGAAGACGGGCGTCAGGTGGTGGAGCGCACGATTCAGGTGATGAACGAACTGTCCGGAAAAATCAGCGCGTCGTGCGTCAATATTGAAGTGTTGAACGACAAAACCGTGAACATCGGGCAGATCCTTGAAGTGATCAAGGGCATCTCTCAACAGACCAATCTGCTGGCCCTCAACGCGGCCATCGAAGCGGCGCGCGCGGGTGAAGCAGGTCGAGGTTTCGCGGTGGTCGCCGACGAAGTGCGCAGCCTGGCCGGGCGCACCCAAACGTCGGCGCTGGAGATCCAACAGATGATCGAAGCGCTGCAAGTGGGCGCGCGCGACTCGGTCACCACCATGACCGAGAGCCAGCAGCACAGCGAGGAAAGCGTCAACATCGCCAACCTTGCCGGTAAACGGTTGGGCAGCGTGACCCAGCGCATCGGTGAGATCGACAACGTTAACCAGTCCGTTGCGGCTGCGACTGAAGAACAGACCGCAGTGGTCGAGGCTTTGAACGTGGACATAACAGAAATCAACACACTGAATCAGCAAGGGGTGGAAAACCTGCATTCGACGTTGCAGGCCTGCACAGAGCTGGAGCGGCAGGCTGATCGGCTTAATCAGTTGGTGGGGAGTTTTCGTATCTGAAAAACGATGTTGCCTGACACACCGATATCGCGGTGTGTCAGCAATCACGCCAAATCTGGCACCCACACGCAACCAGATGGCATGCGCGCAAACAAGCCACGCCGCCCGCCGCGCGTAGTATCAAAACCGACCTCTTCTACCCCCAAAAACAATAAATCGACCTTCGGGTCGCAGGAGACTTCTGTGCTTAAGAAAAATGCGTTGGGCTGGCCAAAAATCGCCGGCCTCGGAATTGCGTTGGTGGTGGCCGGGCAGTTTTCCGGCTGGAATTTCGGGCTGATGGCGGGCGGCTGGCTGAACATGCTGATCGCCACATTGTTGATGGCCTTGCTCTGTGGCGGTCTGGCGTTATGCGTAGCAGAACTGTCGACCGCGCTGCCAAGTGCCGGCGGCGTGTTCGTCTATGCACAAAGCGCGTTCGGCCCCTTCGTGGGGTACCTGGTGGGTGTGGCGTGTGCGGTGGCACTGACCATCAGCACTGGCGCGGCGGCGACCTTCATTTGCGCTTATACCGAGTCGATTTTCGGTCTCGGCGGCTGGCCGGTAAAAATCGCTTTGTTCGCGGTCATTATCGGCATCCACCTGCGCGGCGTCGGTGAAGCCATGGGGTTGACCATGATCGCTGGCGTCATCGCGGTCGTCGCCCTGCTCACCTTTGGTGTGGCCATGGCGCCGCATGTCGAGCTGACCAACCTGCTGAAGATGCCTTCTGCCAACGCAGCGCCCGCGATCAGTTTCGGCGGCATCTTCGCCTGTGTTCCGTTCGCCATCTGGTTGTTCATTACCGTTGAGCAAATCGGCTCGGCTGCCGAAGAAGCGAATAATCCTGGTCGCAGCATGCCGCGCGGCATTCTTGCGGCCATCGGCACTTTGCTGGTGACGGCGCTGGTTGTTTTGGTCTGCGCACCTGGCGCGGGCGGCGTCGAGCTGGTGGGGTCGGCCGGTGATCCGCTGTACGCCGCGATGACCAGCACCAACGCCTACGGCGAAGCCTCGTGGTTGGCAAAGGTAATTGGCTGCGGCGCGGTGTTCGGGCTGATCGCTACGTTCTTCTCGTTGGTGTACGCCGCCTCCCGGCAGCTGTTCGCCATGGCCCGCGATGGCTTGTTCCCCCAGTGGCTGGGGAAAACCGGCAAGCGCGGCACTCCCTTCTCGGCGCTGCTGTTGATTAGTGTGATCGGCCTGCCGATGTCAGCGGTCGAACCGGCGACTGTGATGCTCGCGGTCGTGCTGCTGCTCAACGTTTGCTACCTGTTCATTTTCGGCGCCTATCTGCGCATTAAAAGCAGCCAACCGGATCTGCCGCGTCCGTTCCGTCTGGCGGCTGGCAAGGTGATTGCCTGGCTAGGCCTGGCGCTGACGCTGGTGGTGATCGCAGCTTGCTTCCAACTTGACCAACTGATGCTGATCGCCCTCGCGGTGACATTCGCCCTGTGTATTTTCAACTTCCTGCTGCGTGCCCGACTGCAAGGCCGCACCACCGTACTCGAGGTTCAAGAACATGCCTGAAGACACACTTTTGCAGCGCCGCCACCGCGTACTCGGCAGCGCCTCACCGTTGTTCTACGACAAGCCGTTGCACCTGGTGCGCGGTGAAGGTGTCTGGCTGTTTGACGTTGACGGTCGGCGCTACCTCGACGTCTATAACAACGTGCCCTGCGTCGGTCACTGCAACCCTCACGTGGTGGAGGCGATGCACCGCCAGGCCATGACGCTGAACATCCACACGCGCTACCTCGATGAACACGTCGTGCGCTACGCCGAGCGCCTGACGGCCACCTTCGCCGAGCCGCTCGACACCGCAATGTTCACCTGCACCGGCAGCGAAGCCAACGAACTGGCGCTACGCCTGGCACGTTTCGCCAGCGGTGGCACCGGCATCATCGTCAGCGATTACAACTACCACGGTAACTCCGCGTCCTTGGCCGAAGTCACCACCGCACTGCCGTCGCCGGAACCGTTCGCCACACATGCCCGCGCGGTCCCCATTCCTTGCCTGTACCGGGCACCCGCCGGGACCACCGAGGCGCAACTGACGGAGCACTATGCCGCGAACATTGCAGCGGCCATCGCCTCGCTGCAGGCTCAGGGCATTCGCCCGGCGGCATTGCTGATCGACACCCTGTTTGCCAACGAAGGCTTGCCACGGGTGCCGGCCGGTTTCGTTAACAAAGCCGCTGAACTGATCCGCGCGGCGGGCGGTTTATTCATTGCCGATGAAGTGCAATCCGGGTTTGCTCGCACCGGAGAACATCTGTGGGGGCATCAGGCCCACGCAGTGGTGCCGGACATCGTCACCCTCGGCAAGCCAATGGGGAACGGTTATCCGTTAGCCGGTTTGATCACCAGCAAGGCACTGGTCGAGTCGTTCGGGCGCAGCGCCATGTACTTCAACACGTTTGGCGGTTCGCCCGTGGCGGCAGCGGTCGGCATGGCCGTGCTCGATGTGATTGAAGATCAACAGCTGCTGCGCAATGCGCACACCGTGGGCGCTTATGTGCAGCAGCGTCTGCAAGTACTCGCCAGCAAGCATTCGATCATTGGCGATGTACGCGGCAAGGGCCTGTTCTTCGCCCTGGAACTGGTGCGTGACCACACCAGCAAAGAACCCGCCGGGCTGGAAGCGCGCAAGGTGGTCAACCATATGCGCGAACTTGGCGTGCTGATCAGCAAGATCGGCGCGGGCGACAACATTCTCAAACTGCGGCCGCCGCTGGTGTTCAACCGCGACCACGCCGACCTTTTCGTCGACACGCTAGACATCGCCCTGTGTGCTATCTGAGGCCTCGCCATGAATGATTTCCATACCCTGAGCCACGACCAGCAAGTCGCCAAACTGCATGACCTAGCGCGCCACGCCCTGCAACACTGGGAGGGCACCTTTGCCGAGGTTGAACTGGTGAAATTCCGCGAGAACGCGGTGTTCTCGGCACGCCGTGAGGACGGCCAACGGGTCGCCCTGCGCATCCATCGCAACGGCTATCACGGCGAGGCGGCGCTGCGTTCCGAGCTGCAATGGATGGAGGCGCTGGCCACGGCCGGCATCACCGTGCCGCAGATAATCCGGGCCCGGAACGAGCGCCATCTGATCGAAGTGCTCCATGCCGACATCGGCGAACCGCGCCATGTCGACATGCTCGCCTGGCTGCCCGGCGCGACGGCGGGCACCTCGTCAGCCGGTGTACAGGCGGATACCGAAATCGACTTTCTGTTTGCCGAAGCAGGCGCGATTGCCGCGCGCATTCATTTGCATACAGCCGAGTGGCAGCAGCCGGACGAGTTTGTCCGGCACGCCTGGGATGAAGAAGGTTTGATTGGTGCCAACCCGTTCTGGGGACGTTTCTGGGACCTGGAACAACTCAATGAAGAACAACGTGAACTGTTGCAACAGGCCCGTCGCCGCGCACGCTGCGACCTGCGCCAATATGGTCGGCATCTGGACAACTTCGGGATGATCCACGCCGACCTGGTGCCCGAGAATTTGCTGATCGAAGGTGCCAACCTGCGCCTGATCGACTTCGACGATGCCGGGTTCGGCTGGCACATGTTTGAGCTCGCCACCGCGCTGTACTTCAGCCTGGACGACCCGCGTTATGAGCAAATCAAAACGGCACTGTTTGCTGGTTATGACGCGATCAAACCACTGACTGCGGCTGATCGAGAGACGCTGGCGCTGTTTCTGCTGCTGCGTGGCACGACGTACCTGGGCTGGATTCATACCCGTAAAGGCACGCCGACGGCGATTGAGATGGCGCCGATGTTGATTGATCGGGCGTGTCGATTGGCGCGGGAGTATTTGCAACAGTAGCGGCAAACGCCAGAGCGTGTGTGGCGAGGGAGCAAGCTCCCTCGCCACAGTTACGCTAGACGCTTTTAATCAAGACGGTTTCAGCACACCGCACCGGCATGCTCAAGCCGATGAAACAACCGGTTGAAATACACCAGACTGTCACCTTCCCCGCGCACACCGACCTTCGACAGTTCGACAAACATCACCGAATGCGAACCGACTTCCTTGCACTCGCTGATCCGCCCTTCGAGCTGCACCAGCGCATCGCGCAGCACCGGCACGCCCGTCTCGCCACCGTCCCACAAATCCCAGGCAAAACGCTCTGCCATCGGCACCTGGGTCATGCCGGCAAAGTGTCGGGCCAACTCTTCCTGCTCGCCACACAGGACGTTGATGCACAGACGGCCATTGGTACGGAACACATCGTGTGTCGCACTGCCACGGTTGACGCAGACCAGCACGGTGGGTGGCGAATCAGTCACCGAACACACCGCGCTGGCGGTAATGCCGCAGCGCCCGCCAGGGCCATTGGTGGTGATGATGTTTACTGCAGCAGGCAACTGCGCCATGGCGTTGCGAAAGTCTATTTGATGCTGGCTCAGGTCGGCCATGTCGTTGCCCCTCCTTCAGAAGGACCGCCAGTGTGCGGTCCGTAGGTGATGGAACAAGACTAAGGTCCGACACGCTGCACGACTATCCTGACCATCCCCATGCCGAGGTTGGCTTTCCGCTAGTCGACTAGGTGGTTTCTTTATCGTCAAGGCCAGTCGCAGTGGGTATTCTGCTACTGAGCTCCTTGATGAGCCGATATCCGCCGCAGCGTGCACGCGTGCGAAAACAATAATTAGAAATTTTCGTGGCAGTCCCTGATGGAAATCCGCAAACCGATTGTTTATATCGTTGATGACGACAAAGACCTGCGCACCTCGCTGGCCTGGTTGCTGGAGTCGGTCAGCGTGCAAGCGCAGTGCTTTGCAGGCGCTGAAGAATTCCTCAGCCAATACGACCCCAAGCAGCCGGCGTGTCTGGTGCTGGACGTGCGCATGCCGGAGACCAGCGGTTTTCAGCTGCAGGAAATACTCAACCAGCGCGGCAGCACCTTGCCGACCATCTTCGTGTCCGCCCATGGCGACATTCCGATGTCCGTGACAGCGATGAAGAACGGCGCACTGGACTTCGTTGAGAAGCCCTACAACCCGCAGCAAATGATCGACCGAATCCAGGCGGCGCTGAAAGTTGCCGTGCATGCCCAGGCCGATCAGGAGCAACGCCAGCATCTGCAAAGCAAGCTTAAGTTGCTCACCAGCCGCGAACGCGAAGTGTTGATGCTGGTGATCGACGGCAAAGCCAGCAAGGTCATTGCCCGCGAGTTGAACATCAGCGTCAAAACCGTGGACGTGCACCGGACCAAGATCAAGGAAAAGATGGGCGTGACCAGCATTGCGATGCTGGTGCGCGAAGTGCTGCACCTGCCGGTCGATGAGACGGCGCGGCACTGATAACCACATCACCCCGTAGCAGCTGTCGAGCCTGCGAGGCTGCGTTCGGCTGCGAAGCAGTCGTAAAATCAGGCGATGGGGGTTTTCTGGAAGACCGCGTACTCAGCGTTTACGACTGCTGCGCAGCCGAACGCAGCCTCGCAGGCTCGGCAGCTGCTACGGAGTTCGCGGTGTTGCCTCAGTTCTGGCTGTAACGCTTGCGATACGCGCCCGGCGACACGCCAAAACGCGATTTGAATGCCGACGAGAAGTAACTGGAGTCGGAGAATCCCCAGGCGTAGCACAGCGCCGAGAGCTTCTGCTCGACGTGCGCGCGGCGCAGGTTTTCCGCACAGAAATCCAGGCGTCGGTGCTTGATGTATTGCGCCACCACCAGGCCGCGCTTGGAGAACATCCGGTACAGGCCACGCACCGAAATCCCTACCTCACGGGCAATCAGCTCGGGGCACAGTTCTTCGACACTGAGGTGTTCGTCGATGTAGGCGATGATCTTGCGGAACTGCCGCTCATGGGCATCGCCGCCGCTGTCACGGGCGCTGATCCCCGGCAAGAGCAGGCTCACCAGGGCGTCGAGCACGGCTTCGCTTTCCTGCATGTCCAGGCCTTCCTGCTGTCGGGTGTCCAGCACCAGCTTATTGGCCATCGCGGCCAAAGGCGTGTTAGCCGCAATGCGCGTGGCGCAGTTGACGGCATTGAAATGCGAGCCACGCTCCACCACCTGACGCGGCAGGATCAGTGACAACTGTCGGGAATCATCGTTGTAGGTCATGTCGCTCGGGCGGCAGGCATCGATCAGGGCGATGTCGCCGGTGCCCAGCTGAGCGCGGTTGTCGCCCTGCTCCAGCTGCGAGCTGCCGCGCATCTGGAATACCGCGTAGTAGTGGCCGTCGCTGCTGATGCTGACGTCTTTGCTGGTGCGATACAGATGAACGTGCGCCATGTCGACGACACTGAGGTTGATGGCGCCGCTGCGAAACTCCGCCAGCTCACCGTAAAAATCCGAATCCAGCGCTCGGGCATCGAAACGCCCACAGGCCTGGTTGACCTGGCTCAGCCAGTTTTCGAACGCCTCATTGCGAACCGCCGAAGAAGTCATCATCACTGCAAAGCCTCACGCGTATTTTATTGTTATTTTTCGACCGCTTCGTCGAGCGGTTCGGCAAATGTTTCGTACTGGGTCGTCACCTCCTTCGACGGCCGCCGGCCCCCATTCAACAGGCTCCGGCGTTAGCTTGCCAGCGTTCCCTCTGGTTAAATGTCCAATACCAGACGAGCGGAAAGTGCTCGCGAAACGCAGGCGCAAATCTGCTTGTTGGCTGCCTTCTCTTTGTTCGACAAACAGTTGTCGCGGTGCTCTGGTACACCTTCCAGGACCTCCACTATGCAGGTACCGCAGATACCTTCGCGGCATTCGGTGTCGATATCACAGCCGTGGGCCTGCAGCACATCGATCAGGCTGGTATTGGCCGGGACCTGAAGGACCACGCCGGAGCTGGCCAGCTCCACTTCGAATCCTCCACTCGGGCCGGCATTGGCGGCAGGGTCGGCGGCGAAGTGTTCGAGGTGAATCGCGTCGTCGGATCGGCTGCGCGCAGCCACTTCCACCACTTTGTTCATGAACGGTGCCGGGCCGCAGGTGTACACATGCGCTGCAAGTCCCGCCTGGTTCAGGCATTCACTCAACGCCGCCTCCAGATCACCCGGTTCGACGCCGTAGTGGAATTGCACGTGACCGGCAAAGGTGCTCGCCAGTAGCTCGGCAAACGCGGCGTACTCTGGTGAGCGAGCGAAATAATGCAGGCGCCAGGACTGGCCGCTTTCCGCCAGCCGATAGGCCATGCTCAGCAGCGGCGTCACACCGATGCCGGCAGCGAACAGCACATGCTCGGTCGCCGTCGGGTCGAGGCGAAACAGGTTGCGCGGTGCACCCATTTCCAGCTCCATGCCCTCTTGCACCTGCTCATGCAGCGCCAATGAGCCACCACGCGACTGCGCCTCCTTCTTCACCGCCACCAGATACGCACGGCGATCGTGCGGCGGGCTGCACAGAGAATACTGGCGGGTAACCCCGGTCGGCCCGGTGAGGTCAACATGAGCTCCCGGTTCATAGGTGTCGAGCGGCTGGCCATCACTGCGCACGAGGCGAAAGGAGCGGATATCCAGCGCTTCGTCGACGATCCTTTGGATTTTCACCTTCATCATTGCATCACCTGAAATACGTTTTTGGTTAATGAGCAACCCTGGAGCCGCCGCGTTCGCCTGTAGCAGCTGTCGAGCTTGCGAGGCTGCGTTCGGCTGCGCAGCAGTCGTAAAACCTGAGTGCGCGGTCTTACTGATCCACCGCACCGCCTGACTTCACGACTGCTGCGCAGCCGAACGCAGCCTCGCAGGCTCGACAGCTGCTACTTGTTCGCGTCGTGACAAATGTCAGCGCATGAACAAGCCGCCGTTGATGTCCCAGCACGCACCGGTTACGGAGCTGGCGTGGTCGGCGATCAACAGCAAGACGCTGTCGGCGATGTACTCGGGCGCCCCGAGGGTGCCTGCCGGGATCATTTTCAGAATCTGCTCCAGGCGCTCCGGAGCCACGGTTTCGCGCACCACCGGCAAGTCCAGCGGCCCTGGCGAAATGCTGTTGACGGTCACACCTTGCGGGGCCAGTTCGCGGGCGAAGACTTTGGTCAGCGTCGCGACGCCACCCTTGGCCGCGGCGTAGTGCGCACCAGTGGCGGTGCCGCCGTTTTGCCCGGCCAGGGAAGCGATGTTGACGATGCGGCCAAAACCGCGCTCGGCGAAATGCGCGCCGAACACCTGGCACGCGACAAACGTGCCGCGCAGGTTGATCGCCATCGACTCGTCGAACTCCTCCGGGGTGATGTCCATCAGCGCCGCGACTTTCGACACGCCGGCGTTGTTCACCAGAATGTCGGTGCCGCCCCAACGCTCGGCGAGCAAGTCGCGAGCCCGGACAAAATCCGCCTTGTTGCGCACATCCAGCTCAATGGCGATGGCACTCGCGCCGCTGCCATCCAACTCCGAAGCCAGATGCTGTACGCCGTCGAGGCGCACATCGGCCAGGGCAACGCGATACCCCGCCGCGTGCAAGCGACGGGCGATGCATTCGCCAAGTCCGCGCGAGGCGCCGGTCACCAGGGCTACTCGGTTCATGGTGGTGGCCCTCATAGCAGGAAGCCGAGCGCGCTCAGGCTGTCGGTCGAATTGATCAGGCGCACGACCTTGCGTTCCAACGTCGCCACTCCGTCAGTGAAGCGAATGCGGTGGTTCAGATCGGCCACGAACGGCGTGTGCACGCCGCGTTTGTAGGCATACAGCAGCTGCGCGGAATTGACTTCAACGAGGTCGCCCGCCGCTTCCACCAAGCGAAACCGCGAAATACTGCGCACGGTTTTTGCCGCGTCCACTGCCGACGGCGAGTAGCCGGCGGTCAGGCGTTCGATGCGCAAGTCACGCATGCGCGCATCGTCGTAGGCGTAGTTGAGGGTGGCTTCAAAGTCTTCGGTGCCCGGGTCGATCGGCACGATGTACTTACCGCTGTCGCTCCACAGGGTCGCCCATTCGGCGTAATTCTTGTGGTCGAGCAGTTCGGCTTCGCGCCAGATGAATTCGATGGCCTGGGCCAACGGACCGGAAAAACCATTCAGGGTGTCGTGATTGCTCATTGGCTCATCATCCTTTTCCACATGTCGTAGGCACCGCGCATGCCGCCCTCGTCGGTGGCGTGGGAAACCTTGTCGCCGTTGTCGGCAATGATTTCGCGATTGAGGCCACGGTTGACCAGGATCGGCGCGTCGACACCGGCGTACGAACCGCGCTGCACACGGTCCCAGGCCTCGGCA
Source organism: Pseudomonas silensiensis (assembly GCF_050434865.1). Lineage (NCBI taxonomy): Bacteria > Pseudomonadati > Pseudomonadota > Gammaproteobacteria > Pseudomonadales > Pseudomonadaceae > Pseudomonas > Pseudomonas silensiensis. Next base: position 364,125 of record NZ_JBNDJH010000001.1, on the reverse strand, counting down.
TCGTCCGGGCTGCCGAAACCGAACGGGCCCTGGAAGTGTTCGTGAATGCGCATCCGTTCGCGGTTGGCGATCTCCGGGCCGCCGTCCATGCCGAGTGCGACGTGGCGGATTTCGGTTTCAGTGACCGAGACCGGGCGCAGCACGCGGAAGAACGACATCGACATCGCGACGTTGGGGAACAGGTTGAGGTTGAAACCGGCGCCGTGCAGCGAGCGGACGATGCGACGGACTTGCGCAGGCTCCATGGTTTTCGACAGTTCTTCAGTGACGTGAGCGAAGCGCTCCTGCAACTGTTCGGTGCCGTCGTCGTGATCCAGGTCGACGTGCTCGGGCACCATCACCATCACGCTGTGACCGTTGCCCAGCGAATGGGTGACGGCCTGTTCGTCGGTCATGAACGAGAGCATTTCCGAAGTTTCTTCATCCACCGACGACATGAACGACTTGTGCACGATCGGGAAGTGGTAACCGTCGGTGGTGTTTTCCAGCTGGATCTTCCAGTTGCCCTTGAAGCTGAACTTGTGTTCGCCCTGGGTCTTGATCGGGTAACCGGCGCCCTGCTTCATGAACAGGTCCATCCAGTGTTTCGCGCCACCGAGGAAGTCTTCCAGCGGTTCGATCTCGTCGTTGTAGCTGGCGAACACCATGCCGGCGTAGCTTTCGACGCGCAGGCTGGTGAGCGGCAGTTCGGACTTTTCCAGAATGCCTTCGTAGCCGTCCGGATAAGGCAGCGCACGCAGCTTGCCATCCAGCCCATACGACCAACTGTGGTACGGGCAAGTGAAACCGGTGGCGTTGCCTTTGTGCTTTTCACACACAGTGGCGCCGCGGTGCCGGCAACGGTTTTCCAGGACGTTGATGTTGTTCTTCTTGTCGCGAACAACGATCACCGGGCGACGGCCGATGGTGGCGGTCTTGAAGTCGCCGCTGTTGCGCACTTCACTTTCGTGGGCGACCCACACCCAGGTGCGGTAGAAAATCTTTTCCAGCTCCGCTTCGAACAGCGCCGGATCGTTGTACAGCGAGACGTCAACGCGGTCGTGTTTGACCAGTTCGTCAGGGCTTTTCGACGTTGCGATCAGCCGGTATTCATGAGTGCTCATGCGGTCCTCCTCATGGCTTTTCAAGATTTATTTTTAGAGGCGGGCCGTTCACCGGCCATGCTCTGTTGCAACTGCGCACCGAAGGCGCAGACGAGTTCGTCCTGGCCTTTACGGCCAACGATTTGCAGGCCGACTTTCAGCCCGCCGCAATCCAGTTCCACCGGTATCGTCAGTGCGGGATGGCCGCTGAGGTTGAAAGGTCTTACCAGCGGCGTCATGCCGGCCACGGCTTTGCTCGCACTGCGGGCTTCGCTTAGCGTGGGTGGCAGGCTCGGCAGCGTCGGCAGAAGCAGTACCGCGAATTCTTCCAGGGCGGCATCCACCTGCTGGCTGAAGCGCACGCGCACCTTTTCGGCTTCCGCCAGGTCAGCGGCGTTGGTGCGGCTGGCGGCCAACAGGCGCTGCTCCACATCCGCGCCGATCAGGCCTTTACCGGTAAGGTGGCCAAACGCGGCCCAGTTTTCGAAATTGATGACGGTCAGGCCGGCGGCGAATGCAGCGTCGAATTCGCTCAGTTGCACGTTACTGCGACGCCAACCCGCACGGTCAGTGGCGGCGCCGAGGCACGCGTGCAGATGTGGGTCGCAGGCGACGTCGAGGAAGCCCACTGACACATTGCTCGAAGGCAGGTTTTGAACCCGGAAGCCGGGACAGATCACTTGCATCGCGGCAATCAGGTCGTCCATGTTCGCCGCGAACGGTCCCACGCAATCGAGGCTGGACACTGCCGGATGCGCGCCCACGCGGCTGACTCGCCCGTAAGTCGGTTTCAGCCCGGCGATGCCGCAACACGCCGCAGGCACACGCACTGAACCGCCGGTGTCGGTGCCGATGGCAATCTCCGCCAGACCTGCCGCGACGGCGGCTGCCGAACCGCTGGAAGAGCCGCCCGGCACCCGATCCGGTGCTTGCGGATTGATCGGCGTGCCGGTCCAGTCGTTAATGCCGGTCACACCGAAGGCCAGCTCATGCAGGTTGGTTTTGCCAACGATCTGCCAACCGGCGTCGAGGATCGCGTCCACCACTTCGGCGTTGCGTGTTGCGGGCGCGGCATCGGCAAATGCGCGGCTGCCCGAACGTGTCGGATGCCCGGCAATGTCGATCGAGTCTTTGATCGCGACCCGTTTGCCACTGCCGCCCAGTAAGAACTCGCTGATAAAAGTACTCATGCACCCAGCTCCGTGTTGAACAAGCGTTGCGTACGAAAATGCGCGATCAACCAAACACCGTCGACACAGCGGAAATCGATGTTCAGCCGCGTGCCGAACAATTCGCTGCGCCCATCGGCGTAGGTGCAAATCTGCTGCATGATCCATTGCCCTTGCGCCGTGCTGCCGTCGACCACGATCGACTCGCTGGTGAGGTAATGCAGGTTCAGGCGAAAGTGCTCGGACGGTGGCAAGTAACCGGCCACAAACGCCGCCACGGCGTCACGCCCGCGGTGCTGGCCAAAGGTCTGCGCGGTCTGGCTACCAACGCCTTCCCAGATGGCATCGGCACTGAACAGCTGCGCCAACTGGCTGACATGGGTGGCCGCCCTTGGCACATCGCACAGGTCCATGTAGCGCGCCATCAAACGGCGCACCTGACTCTCCCCTTCGAGCGTCTCGAGACGCTGCAGCAAGGCCTCGTTCATGGCTTAAACCTTGGCGGCGTCAGGGATGGTCAGCGGACGGCCGATGCGCGCTTCGACCTTGGCGTAGCGCCACAGGCTGTATTCGTTCACCGGCGTGGTGCGGAACAGGTTGCAGGCGTCGATCACCGACTGATGGCAATCGACGTCGGCCATGATGTAGACGGTCCATGGCGAGGTCGTGGATGGGCCGACCATCAAGCGGTCATCGTCCATCGCGCCAAGCACGGTGATGCCCGGCATGGCGCCGAGTGAGCCCATCATCTGGCTGAAGCCTTTCCACACGCTCAGGCCTTCGCCGGTCGGCAGGTCGAAAAAGTTCTGGGTGATGCCGATGCAAAAGACGACGCGCAGGGGTTCTTGGGTGGCTTGCGACATGGGATTGATCCTCGAAGAAGTGATGACGATTCAGATGTAGCCAGGAAATGGCGGCACGCCGAGGAACACCGAACCGGCGCCGTCGTACAGGCCTTCGCTGAGAAATGCGTGCTGGGTGACCACCATCGAGTCGCGCAGGTAACGCTGCAGCGGATGGCGCAAGTAAATCGCGGTGGTCCCGGCCAGTCTGTAAGCGCTCTGCACCACGGCCGCACCGGCCTGGGAAACGTGAATGGCGGACAGGCGCAACAGGCTGGTTTGTTCGGCGGTGACCGGGTTGCCGGCGAGGATCGAGTTCCACACCTGCTCGGTAGCGCCGTAGAAGAAGCCGCGTGCGGCGGCGAGTTGCGCTTCGGCCTTGGCAATCTCGATGCGCACATAGGCGCGGTCGGCCATCTTCGGCGCGCCGGTGATGCCACTGCCGGCGGCCATGCGGCTGACTTCGTCGAGCGCTGCACGGGCCAGGCCGAGGTTGACCACCGCCAGCACTTGCGCGGCGTAGGCAATCGACGGGTAGCGGAACAACGGTTCATCGACGGTTGAGGCACCACCACGAATGAAGGTCCAGCGCTCATCGACGCGTTTGTCGTTGACGCGCAGGTCATGGCTGCCGGTGCCTTTGAGACCGACCACATCCCAGTTTTCGATGATCTCGACCTGGCTTGCCGGGAATACCGCTGTACGCGGCTTGCCGCCGGCAGCGCCGATACCGACACCTAGCAAATCAGCGCCTTTGCAGCCGCTGGCAAATTTCCAGGTGCCGTTAACCTGCCATCCACCCTCTACTGCCTCGGCGGGCTGCAACGGGAACAAGCCAGCGGCGAACACCAGATCAGGGCTTTGCGCGTAAATCTCGGCCAGGGTTTCTTTCGGCAAAGCCGCAAGATAGACGCCGGCGCTACCGAAACTGGCCACCCAGCCTGCGGAGCCGTCGGCTTCGGAGATGCGTTCAATCATGTGTAGAAATTGTGCCGGTGCCAGGGCGTCACCGCCGTAGCATTTCGGCGTCGCGGCACGGTAGATGCCCACCTGTTTGAAGCGCTCGATCATGTCCCGTGGCACGTGGGAGCCGGTGTCGAATTCGTTCCGACGCTGGCGCACCTCATCGAGCACCTGCTGAAATTCCCGACTCTCGACGATATTATCGACAACGCTTGGCAGAGCGTCTTTTTCCGCGACAGCTGAACGCAGCATGGGCTTCTCTCCGTTTACTTGTTATTAGCCGGAGCCTGCCTGGAGGCGTGGCGACCGTTGATGGGTTCAGTGTAAAAACCGCATCCGCTCGCCACTATTGGGGCGTGCAGCCCCTCGGCTAAAGAAAACCCCTAGCCCGCCCCCCGTTACCTCTGAGCGCATCCCCACACGCAAGACGGTATAAAACGCCATACTTCCACTTTCACCCCTAGTGGAACTCTCCGCCTCCAAGGGTTGCGCGATGTATCTGCCTAAACCGAACGACTTTTACACCCTCATTGAAGCCATGCCGTTGTGCATCATTCTTCATGACGCACAAAGCAAGGAGATTCTCTGGGCCAACGCCGCGGCCTTGAAGGCGCTCGGCTTTACCTTGGAAGAACTTACTCCGCTAAAAGCCCCGGACATGACCCGCGACGCGCCGAAGTACCGCCGCTCGGTAGGTTTGCGTTGGCTGGAGGGCGCCGCGCGCACTGGTCAGCGCGCCATCGAGTGGTGTTATCGGTCCAAACAAGGGGTGGAAATTCTGTCCGAGGCGGTCGCGACCCTGGTGAATCTGGATGACCGCGATGTGCTGATGGTGCAATTCCGTGACATCTCCAAGGAAGACAAGGTCAAGCGCGACCTCAAGCGTTTCGAAAGTCGGCTCAAGGCGTTTATGCAGGACCTGGCCGAGGGCGTGGCGGTGCTCGGCCCGCAAGGTGATATTCGTTTTATCAGCGATTCAGGCGCGCACTTGCTCCATAGCGAAGAAGACGCGCTGATCGGCGAAAATTTCCTCGCCTGGTGCGACGAGCCTTCGCGCCTGCGCCTGCTGCACCAGATGGCCAGCGAACAACCGGAGCACGCGCCCTTCAGCGTGCACTACCACGTGCAGCGGCGTGACGGTGAGTGGCGCTGGCATGACGCGACGTGCCGCTATATCGAGATTGAAGACGACCTGATCGGCCATCTGCTGCTGTTCCGCGACGTCACCGAGCAAGTCCGCGCCGAAGAAGCACGGCGCGTCAGCGAGCAAAAGCTCGAATACCTGGCGCGCTACAACGCGATGGGCGAAATGGCCGTGGCCATCGCTCATGAACTGAGTCAGCCACTGGCCGCCACCCGCAACTTCATCGAAGGCGCGGTGATTCGCCTGGGCAACGTTGAAACGACTGAACAAGGCGTCGCCTGGGGTTTGCAAAACGCCGTGCGACAAATCGAGCATGCCTCGTTGATCATCAAAAGCGTGCGCGATTACGTGGTCAAGCTGGAGCAATCCGAAGAGCTGATCGACCTCAATGAGCTGCTGCGCGAAACCCGTTACTTCATCAGCCTGCGCGCCGCCCCAAGCTTGATCAACGTCGAGATTGTCACCAGCCCTGAACCGCTGCTGGTGAGTTGCGAGAAAGTGTTGATCGGCCAGGTCATCCTCAACCTGGCCTTCAATGCGATTGAAGAGATGAGCGATCTGCCCGTCGAACGGCGCCTGCTGCGCATCCATGCCAGCGCCGACAAAGAGGTCGCATTAGTGAGCATCGAAGATTGCGGTCGCGGTATTCAAGCGGAGGCGCAAGAGAAGCTTTTCGACGGCTTCTTCTCTTCCAAGGTCAGCGGTAACGGCATCGGCCTGGCCCTGTGCAAAAACATCATCGGCCGTCACCGTGGCGATATCTGGGCGCAAAACCTCGAGCCCTGCGGCGCCGTTTTCACCTTCTCCCTTCCCCTCGCTCGCTAAAAACAACGTCAAAAGATCGCAGCCTTCGGCAGCTCCTACAGGGACCGCATTCCCCTGCAGGAGCTGCCGAAGGCTGCGTTTTTTTATCCTCAATGAGACTGGCACAGACACACAAACACTTGGCAGCCACAACAATTCTTCGGTTTTCCCGTCGAGGCAGAATCGAACTGCAAAAATCTGCCACTGCACCCGCGATGTGCAAGAACAATAATTCAGGGAGTTCCCCCTAATGCGAGCCACCAGGATCACCGTACAGTCAGGGCTGAGTCTCAGCCTGCTGGTACTCGGTTTGAATCATGCCAGTGCTGATCTGCCCGCTGACACGATCGGCCAGACCACCTTGGCGTTTCCCGCTGAAGCACACCGAGCGTTCATCATTGATGTTGAATTCGAGAGTTTCGTGGCGGGCCGTGTCACCGTGGTCGACCCTGACAAAAAACGCGTCCTCGGCATGGTGCCGACCGGCTTTGCCGCCCCCTCGACGCTGAGCCATGACCGCAAGACGATCTACAGCGCCGACATCTTCTACTCCCGTGGTACCCGCGGTACGCGTACCGATGTGCTGACCGCCTGGGACAGCTCGACCCTGTCGCCGGCCTGGGAGCTGTTGATTCCGACCAAGCGCGCCGAATCCCTGACCCAGCGTTACTCGCTGAAGCCGAGCGGCGATGACCGTTTCGTCTACGTCTACAACTTCACCCCTTCGACCTCGGTGACCGTGGTCGATACCCAAGCCAAGGCCGTCACCAGCGAAATCGCGATTCCGGGTTGCGTGCTCAACTACCCGATCGGCAACCGCCGTTTCGCCTCGCTGTGTGGCGACGGCAGCTTGCAGGTGGTCACTCTCAATGAGCAAGGCCTGGAAGCCTCGCGCAGCCGCACGCCGTTTTTCGACCCGAACGCGGAAAAACTGGTGGAGCGCGCCGTGAACGTCGGCGACACCTATTACTTCACCACCACAACGGGCACCGTGCGGCCGGTGGATTTTGCCGGTGAAGCGCCAAAAATCCTGCCGTCCTGGTCGTTGACCACTGACGAGGAAAAGAAAGCCGGCTGGGCTCCGGGTGGTTGGCAGCTGATGGCCGTCGCGCCGAAGCTGGACCGTTTGTACGTGCTGATGCACGACGCCCACGAACCCATGAAGTGGGAAGACCCAAGCCCGCTGATCTGGGCCTTTGACCTCAAGACCCACAAGAAACTGGCGACCCTGCAAGCACCGGTTCCGGTGTGGAGCATGCAAGCGACCGGCGACGACAAACCGCTGTTGCTCGGCACCGACGTGGAAGGCGGCTTGCAGATCTTCGACCTCAAGACCAACACGCTCACCGGCAGCATGCCGAAAGTCGCGAAAACGGCGACTCAGGTTCTGAGCTACTAACGAGGTTCGGCCATGCACACAGATCCGATCTTCATCATTGCCAGCGCACTCGCTATTGCCGTGTTGCTGGCCAGTGCCGCGACCAACAAGGTGCGGGCGCCGGCACGTTTTGCCAAGCAACTGGCTGACTACCAGCTACTGCCCGATTCGCTGGTGCGCCCGAGCGCCCGGCTGATTCCAGTGCTTGAGCTGGTGATTGCCTTCGCGCTGCTGGTTCCGGCCTGCCGTTCATGGGCTGCACTAAGTGCCGCCAGCCTGATCGCGCTGTATGCCACCGCCATTGGCATCAACCTGTGGCGCGGCCGTCGGGATATCGACTGCGGCTGTGCCGGCCCGGATCAGGCGCAGCCACTGCGCCCGATTCTGCTGCTGCGCAACAGCGTACTGGTGGGGCTGGCGCTGCTGGCCAGCGTGTCGCCCATCGTCCGCGACCTGAACGTTTTCGACGGCTTTGTGACCGTCGCCGCCAGCAGCGTCGCGCTGCTCATTTACGCCGCAGCCGATGGCTTGCTGGCGAACTCCCCTCTTCTGCTCAAACTGATTGGTAGGTGATCAATGGAAGGCTTAATCGTTTCCAACGTTCTGCTCTGGATGCTGCTGCTGGCCGTGGCGTTTGTCGTCATGGGCCTGGTTCGGCAAATTGGTGTGCTGCACGGCCGACTGGCCCCGGCCGGTGCGCTGATGGTCGACAAAGGCGTGGCCGTCAACGAGCCCGCGCCGCAAGTCACCGCGACCGACCGTCACGGTCGCCCGGTGAACTTCGGCTATGCCGGTGAAAAATCTCAACTGCTGTTCTTCCTCTCGCCGACCTGCCCGATCTGCAAATCCCTGCTGCCGGCCATTAAATCCATCGCCCGGGAACAGGCCGATCGTCTCGACGTGGTGTTCATCAGCGACGGCGACATGGACGCTCAGCAAGCGCTGATCCGCGAGCACAAACTGGACGACGCCACTTACGTGGTCGGCCCGCAAGTGGGCATGACCTATCAGATTGGCAAGCTGCCTTACGCTGCGCTGATCGACAAGGCCGGCACCCTGCGCGCCAAAGGCCTGGTCAATTCCCGCGAGCACCTGGACAGCCTGTTCGAAGTCGAGCACCTGAAAAGCGCCACGCTGCAGGACTACCTGAACAGCCAACCTCACACGCACGACCACAGCCACGGCCATAGCCACTGATTAAGGCAGGGAGACTTTTATGAAACTGCTGGATCTGTTGTTTGAGCGCTCGGCTCGCCGTGTCGCCGACACCACCTCTCGACGCAAACTGCTCGCGCGCATGGGTTCCTTGATGGTCGCGGGTGCTGCGCTGCCCCTGCTGTTGCCGCTGGATCGCACCAGCAAAGCCCTGGCCGCCGATAACCCGAAAGCCGGCGACCCGGGTGATCCGAACAGCTGCGACTACTGGCGCTATTGCTCCATCGATGGCTTCTTGTGCAGCTGCTGCGGGGGCTCGGTCACGTCCTGCCCGCCGGGCACGGAAGCGTCGCAAGTCACCTGGATCGGCACCTGCCGCAACCCGGCCGACGGCAAGGACTACATCATTTCGTACAACGACTGCTGCGGTAAGCAAAGCTGCGCCCAGTGCGCGTGCACCCGTAACGACAGTGAAGAACCCGCCTATCGCCCGTTCAACAACAACGATGTGAACTGGTGCCTGGCCGCTAAATCGCACATCTACCACTGCACCGTTTCGATCATCCGCGGCGTCGCGGTTTAACGCGCATTTGCCGTCGGTTGCTCGCGCAATCGGCGGTTTTTTTTTGTGTTTGTGAGCTGTTTTTTTTGTTCATTGTTACCGACAACAAGAAAAAGGTGCTTGTCATGCGTAGGTTGCTATTGCTCGGTCTTGTCTGCGTCATGACCGCCCCGCTCGTTTATGCCAGAGCCATTCCCAACCCGGCGCAGCGTCATGCTCCGGGCAACGAAGAACTTCAAAAACCCATTTCCGAGGCGGGTTACGGTGTTGGCGTGAACTACCAACTGCAATGCGCCGGTTGCCATCTGGGTGATGGTATGGGGTCCCCCGCCAATGACACGCCTCGGCTACAGGGGTTTGTCGGCAATTTTCTGAAAGTACCGGGCGGCCGCGAATTTCTCGTGCGTGTGCCCGGTATGTCACAGTCCGCGCTTAACAACGCGCAGTTGGCCGACTTACTCAACTGGTTAATGCGTGAAGACGGCATGGCTGGCAAAAGCACCCCCGCGCACTACCAGCCTTACAGCGCCGAAGAAGTCTCCGCGCTGCGCCAAAAAGCCATGCTCAACCTCCCGGGCACCCGCGCCGAATTGATAAAAGAGATGCGCGCGCAAGGCATTGCGATTGAAGACGGGATGAGTTACTGATTTCGGCACAGAGCAAAAGGTTTTTGGCAAGAATCAAAAAGAATCCATCCACCATTTGTAGCAAAGTGCAGGTGTGCCTCTCCTCGGCTCGCCTGAAGGAACTCAGAAATGTTCGCCTCCGTTGCGCTGCTTAAAAGAAAACCACTTGCCCGGCTCGCGCTGGCCATTACCTTGGGCACCCTCGGCTTGCCTTGCTGGATGTCCAGTGCCCATGCTCACGGCGGTCACGCCGAAATGGTGCCATTGCAATCGACCCTTGAGGACTTCGGCGCCACGGTCAAATGGGACGACTATTCCGACCTGTTCGTGATTGCCAAGGACGGTGTCTACCTCAAGGTCAAACCGGGTAGCAAGGTGGCCGTGCTCAACGGCAAACGGATGGAGTTGTCAGTGCCGGTGGTGTTCAAAGGCAAGACGGCGTTCATGTCCAAGGACTTCATCAACCAGGTCTTCCAGTCCGGCCTGGACAAGACGTTTGTCGTCGAGACCCGCCCTAACCCGCTCAACCCGCTAAGCGCCGACGAAATCAAGGCGGCGGTGGAGGTCGTCAAGCATTCCGCCCACTACAAGCCCGGCTTTCGCTTCACCGAAGTGTCCGTCAATGAGCCACCCAAGGCTCAGGTCTGGAATTTCGTCTACACCGGCCAGAACGTCACCCAGCCTCGCCAGGCCAATATTGTGGTGCTCGATGGCAAGCATGTGATCGAGGCGCTGGTCGATCTCGACAGCAAGACACTCAAGTCATGGAAATCCGTCGAAGGCGCTCACGGCATGGTCTTGCTGGACGACTTCGCGACCGTGCAGTCGGCCGTAGAGACGAGCCCCGAATACGCGCAAGCACTGGCCAAGCGTGGTATCACCGATGTCAAAAAAGTCGTGGCCACGCCATTGACCGTCGGTTACTTCGACGGCAAAGACGGTCTGGCGCAGGATAAACGCCTGCTGAAAATCGTCAGCTACCTCAATACCGGTGATGGCAACTACTGGGCGCACCCGATCGAGGGCCTGGTGGCGATTGTCGATCTGGAGCAGAAGAAGCTGATCAAGATCGAAGATGAGGCCGTCATTCCGGTTCCGATGAAGCCGACACCCTATGACGGGCGTGGCCGCAAAGGCACACAGGTCAAGCCGCTGGAGATCATCGAGCCGGAAGGAAAGAACTACACCATTACCGGCAACAGCATTCATTGGCAGAACTGGGACTTCCATGTTCGCCTCGATTCGCGGGTCGGCCCGATACTGTCGACGGTCACTTATGACGACAAGGGCAAGAAACGCAAAATCATGTACGAGGGCTCGCTGGGCGGCATGATCGTGCCTTACGGCGATCCCGACGTCGGCTGGTACTTCAAGGCTTACCTGGATTCGGGCGATTACGGCATGGGCACGCTGACCTCGCCGATCGCGCGCGGCAAAGACGCCCCGGAAAACGCTGTGCTGCTGGACGCCACCATTGCGGACTATACCGGCGCACCGACCTCGATTCCGCGCGCAATGGCCGTGTTCGAACGCTACGCCGGCCCGGAATACAAACACCAGGAGATGGGCCAGCCCAACCTCAGCACCGAGCGTCGTGAGCTGGTGGTGCGCTGGATCAGCACCGTCGGCAACTACGACTACATCTTCGACTGGGTCTTCCAACAGAACGGGACCCTCGGCATCGATGCCGGCGCCACCGGTATCGAAGCGGTCAAGGGTGTGAAATCCAAAACCATGCATGAAGCCACGGCCAAGGAAGACACCCGCTACGGCACCCTGCTGGACCACAACATCGTCGGCACCACCCACCAGCACATCTACAACTTCCGTCTGGATATGGATGTGGACGGTGAAAACAACTCACTGGTTGAAGTGAACCCGGTGGTGGTCGCCAACGACCGTGGCGGACCGCGGAGCAGTACGATGCAGACCGAGCACAACGTGGTCAGCACCGAACAGCAAGCCGCGCAGAAATTCGACCCTTCGACCGTCCGCTTGATGACCAATTTCAGCAAGGAAAACAAAGTCGGCAACCCGGTTTCCTATCAGCTGATTCCGTATGCCGGCGGTACTCACCCGGTGGCCAAGGGTGCCAACTTCGGCAAGGACGAATGGCTCTATCACCGCCTGAGCTTCATGGACAAACAACTGTGGGTGACGCGCTACAACCCGGACGAGAAATACCCGGAAGGTAAATACCCGAATCGCTCGGACAAAGACTCAGGCCTGGGACAGTTCACTCACGATAACCAGTCCATCGAAAACACCGACGATGTGGTCTGGCTGACCACGGGCACCACGCACATCGCGCGGGCTGAAGAGTGGCCGATCATGCCGACCGAGTGGGTGCATGTGCTGTTGAAGCCGTGGAATTTCTTCGATGAGACACCGACGCTGAACCTCAACGCCCCGCAGTAATGGGGTCATGCACAAAAACCTGTGGGAGCGGGCTTGCTCGCTCCCACAGTGGGTTAGCGTGACGTCAGCTGGATCTCTTGCAGGCTTCCTGCGCAATTACTGGACCACAATCTTCCCGATCATCTGCGGATGCAGCACACAAAAATACTCAAACTCCCCCGGGGTGTTGAACACCCAGGAAAAACTGTCATTGGTATCCAGCGCCCCCGAGCGAAACGCCTTGTGGGTTTCCGACACCGTGTGCGGAATCTGATCGTCGTTCACCCAGGTCACTTTGGTGCCCACGGCCACATTCAAATCCTTGGGGCTGAACATGAATTCCTTGATGTCGACTTTCACTTCCTGCGCCCATGTCGGCATCGACAGCATCAGGCCGATCACGGCCAACAGTCGCGTGTTCATTCCTCAGCCCTCCCCTAAACCAGTGTCGAATCGATCAGCGCCAGCGGATGATCTCCCTGGGTCGCGCGCACATCGGTGATCCCCAGATAATTGCGCAGTTGATCAGCCGCCACGGTCATGGGCCCCGGTGCTGGCGCCGTACCCGGTGCGGGTTGTGGATAGGCGGTGCCGCGGGCGGTGTGGAAGGTGATGTTGCCTTCGACCTTCTGGATCACCTGATGGATATGCCCGTTCAACACCGTCACCGAACCGTACTTGCGCAGCATCGCAATCGCCTGATCGCCATCCTCGGTGCCCCAGCCCCACGGCTGATAAATCGTCCACAACGGAATATGGGTAAACACCACGATGGGCGTGCTGCTGGTCACGGCGCGCAAGTCATCGGCCAGCCAGGCCAGTTGATCGGCACCGAGGGTTGCTTCATGCCCGGCCTGGAAGTTGAAGACATTCACCAGTGCGATGAAATGCACACCGTGATCATCGAAACTGTACCAGCCATTGCCTTTGGTGCCCTTGCCGTAGCGCTCCAGGTAGAGCTTGCCGCCGCCCTCGTCGAGGGTGTCGTGCTCGCCCGGTACGTAATGCACGGTGGACGGCAGGCCTTTGAGCAACTGCGCGGCGGTGTCGAACTCTTCGGGTTTGGACAGGTGCGTGATGTCGCCGGTGTGCAGGATCAGCGACGGCCGTTTTGGCAGCGCGATGACCTTGTCGATCGCCACCTGCAAAGTCTTGAGCGGCTCAGGGTTGGCCTCCTTGTTGAAGCCGATGTGCGAGTCGCTGATCTGCACGAAGTGAAACGTACTGGCCAGTGCCTTGGGGTCGGTGACGTTGCCTGCCTCATCCATCGCGAAGGCCCGGGGAATGCCGCCGCTCAGGGCCCAGATCACCCCGGCACCGGCCCACGCCGAGCACTTGAGCAGCGTACGGCGGTCAGGGTTCAACGGACCGTCGGTGCGGCGTTGATGTTTTGCATGAATGTCCATCGGTATGCCCTCTCTGGCGAACTACAGTGATGTAGCTGACACGAGGTACAACCTTGCGAAACCGGGGTTTATTCCGCGCCGGAAAATAAATTTTTCTCCGGGAATAAAACACGGCGACTCACAGTTATAGGGGTGGGACGGTGCGGGAATCACTATGAAGCGATTTGAGGAACTGATTGCGCCCCATCTGGACGCCGCCTACAACCTCGCGCGCTGGCTCACGGGCAACGACAGCGCCGCGCACGATGTCGTGCAGGAAAGTGCGCTGCGCGCTTTCAGGTTTTTGCAGCGTTTCGCCGATGGCAACCCCAAGGCCTGGTTCCTGACCATCGTGCGCAACGAAAGCTACACCTGGCTCAAGGCCTCGGCCGGGCACCGTTGGGTCGCTATCGGCGACGAACTCCCCGAAGACTACGCAACGCTGAGCCACAGCCAGACCCCGGAATTGCAAGCGATCCACACGGAAAACGCCGCGCTGATCCAGCAAGCGCTGTGCGCCCTGCCGCCGGTGTTTCGCGAGGTGATTGTGCTGAAGGAGCTCGAAGACATGCCCTACAAGGACATCGCCCTGGTGGTCGACATTCCCATCGGCACCGTCATGTCGAGACTGGCCCGGGCTCGCGCCATGCTCAAGCTCGAACTGATGAAGTTGCACGATCATGAATAAACTCGACTGCACGGTTTGCCAGACGCTGATCCATGGCTATCTGGACCAGGAACTTGATCCGCCGATGGCTGCGCAGGTGGCCGGGCATTTAGCCGCGTGCGACGAGTGTGCTCGGTTGCACGATCAGGCACGGCTGCTGAAGGTCAGCGTGAAACGCCAGGCCCCGTATTATCCGGCGCCGGTGGCGTTGACTGATAGCGTACTGGCCGCTGTTGCGCCACGGCCTCGCGCTGTCGAACGCTGGCGAAAATGGCTCGCACCGGTTTTTTCAGCGGCGGCGCTGGCCTTGGCGGTGGTGCTGTATGTGGTCACGCCGGGCAGTGAACAACCGTTGATGGATGAGGCGGTGTCGAGCCATGTCCGCTCATTGATGGGCGAGCATTTGAACGATGTGGTTTCGTCCGACCGGCACACCGTCAAGCCCTGGTTCACCGGCAAACTCGACTTTTCGCCGCCGGTATTCGATTACTCGGCACAAGGGTTTGCGCTGTTGGGCGGGCGGCTGGATTACCTGCAACATCAGACCACTGCGGCGCTGAGTTACGGGCGGGCCAGGCACATTATCAATGTGTTCATACTGCCCACGCCGGAGGCGGACACGCCCCGGCAGAGCCAGACCATTCGCGGCTTTAACGTGGTGTCATGGCAGGCCAGCCACATGCGCTTCGTGCTGGTTTCCGATCTGGAGAAAAGTGAACTGGAGGCGTTCAGCCAGTTGCTCAAGCCGTAGCCCTTCTTTACCCCTGTGGGAGCGGGCAAACCCGCCCCCACAGGGTCTGCGTGTATCAAGGGAACTATCAGGCGCACTTTTTGCGGTACTCACCGGGTGAAATGCCGAAGCGTGCTTTGAACGCGGTGGAAAAGTAGCTCGAATCCGAAAACCCCCACGAATACCCCAGCACCGACAGCTTCTGCTCCATGCCCGACTGGCGCAGGGATTCAGCGCACAAATCCAGTCGGCGATTCTTGATATAGCGCGCGACCACCAACCCCTTCTTGGCAAACATCCGATAGAGCCCACGGGTCGACATGCCGACCTCCCGTGCCAGCCATTCCGGGCAGAGGTCTTCCGAGCGGATATGCGCATCAATAACGCCCAAGGTCTTGCGGAAGATACGTTCATGCACATCACTGCCGTCTTCGGCATGACTGATCGCCGGGCGCAGCAGGCTGACAATGGCCTCCAGGGTCGCTTCGCTTTCTTGCCGGCTGAGGTTTGTCTGGGACGTGGCATCCAGGATCAAGCGGTGAGACAGCATCGCAATGGGCGATGTCGCGGCAATCCGGTGACCGCATTTGACCTGATTGAAGCGCAGGGTGTGCTCAACCAGTTGCGACGGCAGAATCAGCGACAATTGCCGGGAGTTTTCACTGTAGGTGAAGTCGCTTGGGCGCGAAGCGTCGATCAGCGTGATGTCACCGGCCGAGAGTAAAACCTTGTTGTCACCCTGGGCCATGCCGGCCGTGCCGTCGAGCTGAAACACGGCAAAGTATTTCCCGCCCTCGCCGGCAGCGACTTCCCGTGGCGTGCGGAACAGTCGAGCCTGACAGGCATCAACAAAACTGAGTTTCAGCGCGCCGTCCTGGTGTTCCCGGATATCGCCGGCAAACTCAGCGCCCAGAGGTTGCGCATTGAAGGCGCCACAGATCTGGTTGATCTGATGAATCCACTGATCAAAGCCATCACGGCGCTGTGCAATTGAAGAAATCATGTCGGGCCTCACGCAGGCTTATTTTTATTGTCTACGCCAATCCACAGGTTCTCCTGAACAGTCATTCTCCCTGAACGTTGACGGGCTACTTGAGCCCGCCAAACCGCCGATAGAAACTTTCACCGACGTCCGGCAACGGGCCATCGGCGGTTTCCAGCGCAGTGTTCAACCATTCTTCGGCTTTGGCGTAGATCAGCCGGTAAATGTTGCGGCACAACTGGCGGGCGGCCCGACCTTCCCAATCACCGGGCAACAACTCGTCCGGCAATTGCGGGTCGCGCAACAGCAATTTGCGGTACTCGTGAATAAGCAGAACCCGTGCCAGGAAGCAGTCGGAGGGTTCGAGGTTCTCTTGCTCGCGAAGCGCTTGCCAGAGCGGTCGGAACAGCTGAATGAACTCGCTGTAATGGGTCGCCAGCTCTTCGATGTTCCAGCTCTCGCGCACCTGCAAACGCAGGGCCTTGGAGGCCAGCACGTCCTGCGCGGTGGTTTCAAAGACGATGGTCTCTTCCTGGGCGCCGAGGTCGAGCAAGGTGGCGTTGAGGTCGGTACGGTCGCTGCGTGGACAGGCCAACACGGCCGGTGAGATCGCACCAAAACCTTGCCACTCGAGTTCTTCGCGCACTTGTTTGCGCTTGTCCTGAGTCAGTTGCGTGAGCATCACCAGGCACCAGGAGCCATCCCACGCCGGCACGGTAGAGCTGTAGACCCGCTTGAAAGCCTTGTCGAAACGCCGGCGACCGGTGCCGGTCAGGCTGTAGTAGCTGCGGCGCCCGACTTTCTCGGCGGTCAGCCAGCCTTCCTTGGTCAGACGGAAGATCGAGGTGCGAATCAGCCGCTCGTTGATGCCGATGGGCTCGAGCAATTGAATCAGGCTGCCCAGCCAGACCGTTCCGCCGTGGGGTTCGATGGCATCGCCGTATAACGTGATGATCAAGGAACTGGCGCGGATCGGCGTCTGCTCCTGGAAGCGGGTAATCAGATGGTTCAATGGTGTCAGGGACGACATGGGCGTACCGAGCTAAAAAAAGAAAAGGAATATACCGGTTTCATAAAGCTCACACGTACCCCTGTAGCAGCTGCCGAAGGCTGCGTTCGGCTGCGCAGCAGTCGCTAAATCCAGGCATGCGGTGATTCAGGATGATTGAGTCGTCTGAATGGCGACCGCTTCGCGCTCGAACGCAGCCTTCGGCAGCTGCTGCAGGTTCTTCAGCGTTCATAGCATGGTGCCCTTGGGCCGCAAGCCGCTGTCGCTGATACGTGGGCGATCGGGTTCCGGTTCGGTCAGCGGCTCGCAGACTTGCATCTGCTCAAGGCAACGCTTGGCCAGTTGCTGATATTCACGAGTGCCTGCCTGCTTCCATGACACTTCCTCATCGCTGAGGCTGCGCTTGACGCTGGCCGGTGCGCCCATCACCAGTGACTGCTCCGGGCATGCGAATCCGGCTTTGACGAAGGCTGCTGCCGAGACGAATGAGCGAGGGCCAATCCGCGCGTTGTCCATCACCACCGCATTCATGCCCACCAGGGCATCGGCGCCGATCCGGCAACCGTGCAACACCGCGCCGTGACCAATATGGCCGTTGCGCTCCACCACCGTGTCGCTGTCCGGAAAGCCGTGCATCACGCAGGTGTCCTGCAGGTTGGCGCCCTCCTCCAGCACGATCCGGCCAAAGTCCCCGCGCAGACTGGCCAACGGCCCGACATAGCAATGGGGGCCGACAATCACGTCACCGATCAGGACGGCCGACGGATGAACGTAAGCAGTGGGATCAACCACCGGGGTCAAGCCATCGAGGCTGTAGCAAGTCATGGGACGTTCCTTTAAGCGCAATGCCGGGTGTATTTGCAAAGCGATGCCGATATGGGGCCATTTTGTATCACATCGCTTTTACCAGCACAAAGACAAAAATCCGTATCACTTAATAACGATCTTTGAAAAAGGTCCGGCAACACGTCTGGCGCAAGCATCCGAGCCAATAAAACCGGCGATATCCCGCTGCAAAGCCTCCTCATAAAGCTCTCGCCCAAACACCAGCCACTCATCAATAAGACACATTAAATCTATTTTAGTGTTGTGTTTTCGTATCACGTTGTAGGTATACTCAGGCAAAACCGGCCCACCGCGCCGATCCAATAATGAGCCGGCATTACAGCCGAGCGTGCACCGTGAGGGCATCCGCCATGCCTCTAACCCTTGCTGTCGAGTTCATCGAGCCGGGCGTCCGCCTGATTACCCTGCAGCGCCCACAAGCGCTGAACGCCCTGACCACCGAATTGCTCGGTGAACTGGCGGACGAACTCAACGCCGCGCAGGCCGATCCCGACACCCGCGCCGTGGTCCTGACCGGCAGCCGAAAAGCCTTCGCGGCCGGCGCCGACATCAAGGAAATGGCCGAACGCGATCTGGTCGGCATCCTCGACGACCCACGCCAGGCGTCGTGGCAGACCATCACCCGTTTCAACAAACCGCTGATCGCCGCCGTCAACGGCTTCGCCCTGGGCGGTGGCTGCGAACTCGCGATGCACGCCGATATCATCATTGCCGGTGAAGATGCGCGCTTCGGCCAGCCGGAAATCAATCTCGGGATCATGCCCGGCGCCGGTGGCACCCAACGCCTGCTGCGCGCCGTCGGTAAATCCATGGCCATGCAGATGGTCCTGACCGGCGAGGCGATCGACGCCCGCCAGGCCCAACGTGCCGGCCTGGTCAGTGAAGTGACCCAACCGGAATTCACCGTCGAACGCGCCCTGCAAATCGCCCGCAGCATTGCCGGCAAGGCACCGCTGGCCGTGCGTCTGGCCAAGGAAGCGCTGCTCAAGGCGATGGACACCGACCTGGCCAGCGGCCTGCGCTTCGAACGCCATGCCTTCACCGTGCTGGCCGGCACCCGCGATCGTGATGAGGGCATCCGGGCCTTTCAGGAAAAGCGCACGCCGGCTTTCACCGGGCAATAACCCGGTCCACCCCAATAAATAAGAAGCGAACGACCTCTCAGAGAGCGCCATGACCATGAACTTCGAACACATCCTGTTTTCCGTCGAGGCCGGCGTCGCCCTGCTCAGCCTCAATCGTCCGGACCAACTCAACAGCTTCAACCCGCAGATGCATGGCGAAGTGAAGGAAGCGCTGAAACAGGTCCGCCAGAATCCGGACGTGCGCGTGTTGCTGCTGACCGGTGAAGGTCGCGGTTTCTGCGCCGGGCAAGACCTCAGCGACCGCAATGTCGCGCCGGGCAGTGCCGCGCCGGATCTGGGCGAGTCCATCGAGAAGTTCTACAACCCGCTGATCCGCCAATTACGCGACCTGCCGATGCCGGTGATCTGCGCGGTCAATGGCGTGGCAGCCGGGGCCGGGGCCAACATTCCGCTGGCCTGCGACTTGGTGCTGGCGGCGCGCTCGGCGAGTTTTATCCAAGCCTTCTGCAAGATCGGGCTGATCCCTGATTCCGGTGGCACCTGGACCTTGCCGCGCCTGGTCGGCATGGCCCGCGCCAAGGCCCTGGCCTTGCTGGGTAATCGCTTGAGTGCCGAGCAAGCCGAGCAATGGGGACTGATCTACCGTTGCGTGGATGACGCGGAACTGCGCAATGAAGCCCTGACGCTGGCTCGTCATTTGGCCACGCAACCGACTTACGGACTGGCACTGATCAAGCGCAGCCTGAACGCCAGCCTGAGTAATACGTTTGACGAACAGCTGGAGCTGGAAAGAGACCTGCAGCGTCTGGCCGGGCGTAGCGAGGATTACCGTGAAGGCGTCAGCGCCTTCATGGAAAAACGCAGCCCAAGCTTCAAGGGGCGCTGAGTCATGACGGCACTGAACACTAACGCGCGCATCGCGGTGATTGGCGCCGGAGCCATGGGCGCCGGCATTGCGCAGGTCGCCGCACAGGCCGGCCATCCCGTGCTGTTGCTCGACAATCGTCCCGGCGCTGCTGCGCAGGCGATCGATGGCATTGACCGACAACTGGGCAAACGCGTCGAAAACGGCAAGCTCTCGGCCGAAGCACGCACGGCAACCATCGCCCGTCTTCAGGCGGTGGAAGCCATCGAAGCGCTGGCCGATTGCGAGCTGATCATCGAAGCCATTGTCGAGAACCTTGAGGTCAAACGCGCCCTGTTCCGCCAGTTGGAAAGCATCTGCGGCGAGCACTGCATTCTCGCCAGCAATACCTCGTCGCTGTCGATCACCAGCATCGCCGCGCAATTGCATCATCCACAACGTCTGCTCGGCCTGCACTTCTTCAACCCGGCGCCGGTCATGGCGCTGGTGGAAATCGTCTCGGGCCTGGCCAGCGATCCAGCGTTGGCCGAGTGCCTGTATGACACCGCCAAAGCCTGGGGCAAAAAACCGGTGCACACCCGCTCCACGCCGGGTTTCATCGTCAACCGCGTGGCCCGGCCGTTCTATGCCGAAAGCTTGCGTTTGCTCCAGGACGGCGCCGCCGATTGCCCGACCCTCGATGCGCTGATGCGCGATGCCGGTGGTTTTGCCATGGGCGCTTTCGAGCTGACAGACCTGATCGGCCATGACGTCAACTATGCCGTGACCTGCTCGGTATTCGACGCCTATTACGGTGACACCCGCTTCCTGCCGTCGTTGATCCAGAAAGAACTGGTCGACGCCGGGCGGCTGGGGCGCAAAAGCGGCCAGGGGTTTTACAGCTATGCCGAAGGTATCGAGCGCCCGCAGCCCACTTCAATCAGCAGCGGACAGCCCGTTGAAACCTGCGTTGTAGAAGGTGATCTGGGCATCGCAAACGCTCTGATCTCGCGCTTTCGTGAGCACGGCGTCGACGTCATCCAGCGCGATGGCCAGGGTTTGCTGCGCGTCGGTGATGCGGTGCTGGCCTTGAGCGACGGGCGCATGGCCAGTCAACGGGCCAATGAGGACGGCCTGCGCAATCTGATCTTGCTGGATCTGGCGTTCGACTACGGCAAGGCCAGCCGAATCGCTATCAGCTGTTCGGCAGGCATCGAACCTTCCGCGCTCGAACAGGGTGTCGCGTTGCTGCAACAGGCAGGATTCAAAGTCATCCTGCTCAGCGACAGCCCGGCCCTCGCCGTGTTGCGCACCGTCGCCATGCTCGCCAACGAAGCCGCCGACGCCCTGCTGCAAGGCGTGGCCTCGGCCGCCGACATCGATCTGGCGATGCGCGCTGGGGTCAACTACCCCCAAGGCCCGCTGGCCTGGGCCGATGCCATCGGGCTTTCGCAGATCCTCACCGTGCTGGAACACCTGCAAGCCAGTTACGGCGAAGAACGTTATCGGCCGTCGTTGCTGTTGCGCCGTCGGGTCGCTGAAGGAAGGACATTCCATGACAAACCATGAAGCAATGAATCTGGCCAGCACCTGCGCGCAAGCGATGTTCAAGCGCGACGCCGCCAGCCAGGCAATGGGCATGCGCCTGCTCTCCGCGGCGCCCGGCTGTGCCCGCGTTGGGATGAACGTGCGCGCCGAGATGATTCAGGGCCACGGCACCTGCCACGGCGGCTACCTGTTTGCCCTCGCCGATTCGGCGTTTGCCTTTGCCTGCAACAGCTACAACGAGGCCACGGTAGCCATCGGTTGCAGCATCGACTACATCGCCCCGGCACACCTGGGCGACACCTTGACGGCCGATTGCACCGAGCAAAGCCGTTCCGGTCGCACCGGTAACTACGACGTACGCATTGAAAACCAACAGGGCCAACTGATCGCCCTGTTCCATGGCAAATCCTACAAAGTGCGCGGCACTGTGCTGACGCAGGAGAACCCGAATGAATGACGCCTTGATCATCGATGCGGTGCGGACCCCGATCGGCCGCTACGCCGGAGCCTTGAGCAGCGTGCGCGCCGACGACCTCGGCGCCGTGCCGCTGCGCGAACTGTTGCGCCGTCACCCGCAGGTCGACTGGAATGGCGTCGACGATGTGATCTACGGCTGTGCCAACCAGGCCGGCGAAGACAACCGCAACGTCGCACGCATGTCGGCACTGCTGGCCGGGTTGCCGGTCAGCGTGCCCGGCACCACCCTCAACCGTTTGTGCGGTTCCGGGCTGGATGCCATTGGCACCGCCGCCCGGGCGATTCGCTGCGGCGAGGCCGGGCTGATGCTGGTCGGCGGCGTGGAATCAATGTCCCGTGCACCGCTGGTGATGGGCAAGGCCGAACAGGCGTTTTCCCGCGACGCTCACGTCTACGACACCACCATCGGCTGGCGCTTCGTCAATCCGCTGATGAAAAAAGCCTATGGCATCGACTCCATGCCGGAGACCGCCGAGAACGTCGCCGAGCAGTTCAACATCTCCCGCGCCGACCAGGACGCCTTTGCCCTGCGCAGCCAGCAGCGCGCCGCCGCAGCCCAGGCCAGCGGCCGCTTTGCCAAAGAAATCGTCGCGGTAGAAATCCCCCAGCGCAAAGGCCCAGGCAAAGTGGTCGAGCACGACGAACACCCGCGCGGCGATACCACGCTTGAGCAGTTGCAGAAGCTTGGCACGCCATTTCGCGAAGGCGGCAGCATCACCGCCGGCAATGCGTCCGGGGTCAACGACGGGGCTTGCGCACTCTTGCTGGCCAGCCCGGAAATCGCCAAGCGCCACGGCCTGAAAGCGCGCGGCCGGGTCGTCGCCATGGCCACCGCCGGCGTTGAACCCCGCATCATGGGCATCGGCCCGGTGCCGGCAACGCGCAAGGTACTGGATCTGGCCAACCTGAGCCTCGCCGACATGGACGTGATCGAACTCAACGAGGCCTTTGCCGCACAAGGCCTGGCGGTGCTGCGCGAACTCGGCCTGAGCGACACCGATGCACGCGTAAACCCGAACGGCGGCGCGATTGCCCTCGGTCATCCGCTGGGCATGAGCGGCGCGCGGCTGGTGACCACCGCCCTGCATGAATTGGAAGAGCGTCAGGGTCGCTACGCCTTGTGCACCATGTGCATCGGCGTTGGCCAAGGCATCGCGCTGATCATCGAGCGCCTATCCGACTAAAGAACCGCGATTCCCGAGGAGCCGAGAGGTATCCTTGGGGCATGCACTCTAAGCCCTTGTGCGAAAGGGCTGAAACACAAAAATAATTCGAGTGAAGTTATGAACATGCCAATTGCCAACGCCGTGCTTGATCCAGTGCTGGACCCGATTGAAACCGCCAGCATCGACGAACTCCGTCAGCACCAGCTGGATCGGCTGCGCTGGAGCCTGAAACACGCGTACCAGAACGTGCCGCTGTACCGTCAACGCTTCGATGCGCTGGGCGTGCACCCGGATGACATCAAGTCGCTGGAAGACTTGGCGAAGTTTCCTTTCACCACCAAATCCGACCTGCGCGACAACTACCCCTACGGCATGTTCGCCGTGCCGATGCATGACGTCGTGCGCCTGCATGCTTCCAGTGGCACCACCGGCAAACCGACCGTCGTCGGCTACACCCAGAACGACATCGACACCTGGGCCAACGTGGTCGCCCGCTCGATCCGCGCGGCGGGTGGCCGACGTGGCGACAAAGTGCATATTTCCTATGGTTACGGCCTGTTCACCGGCGGACTCGGCGCCCACTACGGTGCTGAGCGCCTGGGTTGCACGGTGATTCCGATGTCCGGCGGGCAGACCGAGAAACAGGTGCAGCTGATCAAGGATTTCCAACCCGACATCATCATGGTCACCCCGTCGTACATGCTTAACATCGCCGATGAAATCGAGCGTCAGGGCATCGACCCGCACAAACTGGCCCTGCGCCTGGGCATCTTCGGCGCCGAACCCTGGACCGCCGAACTGCGCAGCGCCATCGAAGCGCGTATGGGCATTACCGCCCTGGATATCTACGGCCTCTCGGAGATCATGGGGCCAGGTGTCGCCATGGAATGCGCCGAAACCAAGGACGGGCCGACGATCTGGGAAGACCACTTCTACCCGGAAATCATTGATCCGGTCACCGGTGAAGTGCTGCCGGACGGGCAGATGGGCGAGCTGGTGTTTACGTCGCTGAGTAAAGAAGCGCTGCCGATGATCCGCTATCGCACCCGCGACTTGACGCGTCTGTTGCCGGGCACTGCGCGGCCGATGCGGCGTATCGACAAGATCACTGGGCGCAGCGATGACATGTTGATCATTCGCGGGGTTAACGTGTTTCCGACGCAGATCGAGGAGCAGGTGCTGAAAATCAAACAGCTTTCGGAGTGTTACGAGATTCATCTGTATCGCAATGGCAACCTGGACAGCGTGGACGTGCATGTGGAGCTGAAGGCTGAGCATCAGCATCTGGGCGATGATCAGCAGAGAGCCGTCGCTGCCGAGTTGAGTCGGCATATCAAGACGTATATCGGGATCAGTACGCGGATCGTCTTGCAGCCTCTGCATTCGATCAAGCGGTCTGAGGGCAAGGCTTGTCACGTGTTGGACAAACGCCCGAAAGCATGACTGCTGCACCCTTTATGGCCCCGCTTTTGCGGGGTTTTTTTTGGGTTTTTTTTTGTACATATCCGTTGCTGCGGTAACGGCGGCTATTGGTTTCGCTTTTACAGCGAGTCACTTGGAAAAGCCCCAAGTAACCAAGGGCTCTTGCCCCTTTCGTTCGGTGCCTCGCCTAGGCTCGGCATGCCCTCGCTCCGGTCCTGCTCCGTGGGCCCGCCGCCATCGGCCATCCATGGCCGGGGGCGGCTAACCCGGCATCCATGCCGGGTTGCCCACTGCGCAGAACCTCCTCTCGGCCTCTCGAGGGGGCGGTGCATCAAGATCAAAAGCGGCAGGCGAGCTAACGCTCGGCCTGTTGAGTGGTGAAGAGCGAAAGCCGTACGCCGATCTGCTTTTTTGTGGGAGCGGGCTTGCTCGCGAAGTGGCCGTGTCAGTCGACATCAATGGCGGATGCCTGTCCGCCTTCGCGAGCAGGCTCGCTCCCACAATTTGGATTTTTGCCGGACATTAGATTGGGCGCGTGGCCTGAAGAATAGGCCGGCTGGCAGGCCGCCTCGTTGTTGATTTTGTTCTTGATCTGCCCCGTCGGAAGGCCGAGTGGAGGTTCTGCGCAGTGGGCACCGCGGCAAGGATGCCGCGGTAGCCGCCCCCGGCCATGGATGGCCGATGGCGGCGGGCCCACGGAGCAGGACCGGAGCGAGGGCACCCTGAGCCTAGGCGAAGGGCCGGACGTCAGGGGCAAGAGCCCTTGGTTACTTGGGGCTTTTCCAAGTGACCCGCTGTAAGAGCGGAACCATCAGCAGCCGTTACCGAAGAAATGGATATACACACATAACAACCTCTCCCAAATCGACCACTCATCCCGAAGCGATACAAAAACACAAGCGACACGTTATTTTGTGTTTGATATTAATTTATGTATCGCTTATAAAGTTCTCCATGCCATCAAGAAGATTCACGGCGGGAGCCCCTCATGTACGCACAGCTCGTAGAAACCGGCGTCAAGCGCATAAAAGACCTGTCGGAGATGTCCGACCAGGAACGCGCCTTCCAGGAAAAAATCGATTCAGAAATCAAGATCGAAGCCAAAAACTGGATGCCTGATGCCTATCGCCAAACCCTCATCCGGCAGATCTCCCAGCATGCCCACTCCGAAATCGTCGGCATGCTGCCCGAAGGTAACTGGGTCACCCGCGCGCCATCGCTCAAACGCAAACTGCAACTGATGGCGAAGATTCAGGACGAAGCCGGCCACGGCTTGTACCTCTACAGCGCCATGGAAACCCTCGGCGCCGACCGCGATGAAGAAATTGCCAAGCTGCACAGCGGCAAAGCCAAGTACTCCAGCATCTTCAACTACCCGACGTTGAACTGGGCCGACATGGGCGCCGTGGGCTGGCTGGTGGACGGCGCGGCGATCGTCAATCAGGTGGTGTTGCAGCGCACCTCTTATGGCCCCTACTCCCGGGCCATGGTGCGGATCTGCAAGGAAGAGAGCTTCCACCAGCGCCAGGGCTACGAAATCCTCCTGACCATGATGCGTCACGGCAACCAGGCGCAGAAAGACATGGTCCAGGACGCGATCAACCGCCTGTGGTGGCCGTCGCTGATGATGTTCGGCCCGAGCGACGAACACTCGCCAAACAGCGCCCAGTCCATGGCCTGGAAAATCAAACGCCAGAGCAACGACGAACTGCGCCAGCGCTTCATCGACCAGACCATTCCACAGTTGGAACTGCTGGGCTGCACCTGCCCCGACCCGGACTTGAAGTGGAATGCCGAGCGCGGCCACTACGACTTCGGCGAAATCCAGTGGAACGAATTCTACGAAGTGCTCAAGGGCAACGGCCCGTGCAACCAGGAACGCGTTGCAACCCGTCGCAAAGCCATTGAAGACGGTGCCTGGGTCCGCGAAGCCGCAGTCGCTCACGCTCGCAAAAAACAAAACAAGAACGCCGCCTGATCGGCCACCTGATGTGGAGTCACTGATATGTCTGAATGGACCCTTTTCGAAGTCTTCGTGCGCAGCAAGCACGGTCTCAACCACAAGCATGTCGGCAGCGTGCATGCCGCCGACACCACCATGGCCATCGAGAACGCGCGCGAGTTGTACACCCGCCGCAGCGAAGGCGTGAGCCTGTGGGTGGTGCCCTCGGCGTTGATCACCGCGTCGTCGCCCGATGAAAAAGACCCGCTGTTCGACCCGGCAGACGACAAGGTCTATCGCCATGCCAGCTTCTACGAGTTGCCACCTGAAGTCGGGCACATGTGAGGTCGACCATGAACAACACAGATCTGATCGAATACCTGCTGCGCCTCGGCGACAGCGCCCTGATCCAGGGCCAGCGCTTGTGCCAATGGTGCGGCAAGGCCCCAGCACTGGAAGAAGAACTGGCGCTGATGAACGTCGGCCTCGACCTGGTGGGCCAGGCACGCAACTGGCTGGAATACGCCGCCGAACTACTGAACGATGGTCGCGACGCCGATCACCTGGCGTTCCGTCGTGATGAGCGCGCCTATCGCAATCTGCTGCTGGTGGAACAACCCAACGGCGACTACGCGGTGACCCTCCTCAAGCAATTCCTCTACGACGCCTGGCACCTGCAAGTACTCAGCGGCCTGAGCCAGTCCAGCGATGAGCGCATCGCCGGCATTGCCGCCAAAGCCGTGAAGGAAGTCACGTATCACCTGCGCCGCTCCGGTGAATGGGTCGAGCGTCTGGGTGACGGCACCGAGGAAAGCCATCAGCGCATGCTCGCGGCCATCCCTGAGGTTTGGCGTTTCACGGTCGAGCTGACCAGTGCTGACGACAACGAACAACGCCTGTGTGATGCCGGCATCATCCCGGACGCCGCGCAAGTCGCAGCGGCCTGGCAGGCCAAGGTCAACGAAATTTTCGCCAGCGCCACCCTGCCCGTGCCGGCCGCACCGAGCTATTTCTACCTGAATGCGCGCAAAGGCCTGCACACCGAACACCTGGGCATTCTGCTGGCCGAGATGCAATCACTGCCACGAGCGTACCCCGATGCAACCTGGTGAGCTGATCGCCAGCGACCAGGGCGCACGGCCGGCTCAGCCAACCGACCTGGCCGCTGCCTGGGCGACACTGGCGCAGGTCATGGACCCGGAAGTGCCGGTGGTCAGCGTGGTCGACCTGGGCATCGTTCGCGATCTCGACTGGCAGGCCGGGCACCTGCACGTGGTGGTCACGCCGACCTACTCCGGCTGCCCCGCCACCGAAGTGATTGAAAGCGATATCCGCGAGGCGCTGGAGCTCGCCGGGTTCAAGGCGCCACAGCTGGAACGCAAATTGACCCCGGCCTGGACCACTGACTGGATCACCGACAGCGGTCGCGAACGCCTTCGCGCCTACGGCATTGCGCCGCCCGACGGCAGCACCAGCAAGCGCAGTCTGCTCGGCGAAAGCCCGGTAATCGTTTGCCCGCAATGCGGCAGTGCGCACACCGAAGTGCTCAGCGAGTTCGGTTCAACCGCCTGCAAGGCGCTGTACCGCTGCGTCGATTGCCGGGAACCGTTCGACTATTTCAAATGCATCTGAGCGGCGATCGGCCGTCCCAGCTGGAGAACAATAATGAGTAAATTTCACAGCCTGACCATCAAGGACGTGCGCACCGAGACCCGTGATGCGGTGTCCATCGCCTTCGAGATTCCGCAGCACCTGCAAGACAGTTTTCACTTCACCCAGGGCCAGCACCTGGTGATGCGCACTCAGATGGACGGCGAAGAAGTGCGCCGTTCCTACTCGATCTGCACCGGGGTCAACGACGGTGAACTGCGCGTCGCCATCAAGCGCGTGGTGGGTGGACGTTTCTCGGCGTTCGCCAATGAGCAGTTGAAGGCAGGGCACAGCCTGGAGGTGATGCCGCCAGCCGGGCACTTTCATGTCGAACTCGACCCGACCCGCCATGGCAACTACCTCGCGGTCGCGGCGGGCAGCGGCATCACGCCGATCCTGTCGATCATCAAGACCACCCTGCAAACCGAACCGCATAGCCGCGTCACGCTGCTGTATGGCAACCGCTCCAGCTCCGGCGCGTTGTTTCGCGAACAACTCGAAGACCTGAAAAACCGCTACTTGCAACGCTTGAACCTGATCTTCGTGTTCAGCCGCGAACAGCAGGATGTCGACCTGTACAACGGTCGGATCAACGCCGAGAAATGCGAGCAACTGTTCTCCCGCTGGCTCGACGTCAAAGCCCTCGACGCCGCGTTCATCTGCGGCCCGCAAGAGATGACCGAAACCGTGCGCGACAGCCTGAAAGCCAAAGGCATGCCGCACGAACGCATCCATTTCGAACTGTTTGCCGCTGTCGGCAGCCAGCAGAAACGCGAGGCCCGCGAGGCGGCTCGGCAGGTTGATGCCGCCGTTAGCCAGATCACCGTCATCAGCGACGGCCGCGCGTTGGCGTTCGACCTGCCGCGCAATAGCCAAAGCATCCTTGACGCCGGCAATGCCCAAGGCGCCGAACTGCCTTACTCGTGCAAGGCCGGCGTGTGCTCGACCTGCAAATGCAAGGTCATCGAAGGTGAAGTGGAAATGGACAGCAACCACGCGCTGGAAGACTACGAAGTGGCTGCCGGCTATGTGCTGTCGTGCCAGGCGTTTCCAGTGAGCGACAAAGTGGTGCTGGATTTCGACCAACTCTGACCGCTTGACGCAATCCTGTAGCAGCTGCCGAGCCTGCGAGGCTGCGTTCGGCTGCGCAGCAGTCGTAAATCCTGAATACACGTTGTTCCTGAAACACCGCATCGCCTGATTTCACGACTGCTGCGCAGCCGAACGCAGCCTCGCTGGGGCTCGACAGCTGCTACAGGGCCGGATGCAGGTTTCGACAACGGTAAACGTTTCACCCCACAACAAAAACAACAACAGAGAGCGCGCCATGACACCCACAGACGTAGAACTCATCCGTCAGAACCCCGATTTCATCCAGTTGGTACGCCGCAAACAGAACCTGTATTGGTCGCTGTCGCTGATCATGCTGGTGATCTATTTCGGCTTCGTCTTACTGGTGGCGTTCTCCCCCGCCACCCTCGGCCAATCACTCAGTGGCGGAGTGACCACTGTAGGTATGTTGGTGGGTGTGGTGATCGTGGTACTGGCGTTTGCACTGACCGGTTTCTACGTCTACCGCGCCAACAACGTGATCGATCCGCTCAACGAAAAGCTGAAACAGGAGTGCGCCCGATGAGCCGGTTCCTGGCGTTATTCCTGCTGCCTCTGGCCTTCGTCGCTGACTTTGCGGCAGCGGCCGACGGCGCGTCCCGCCCGCTGAACTGGAACGCGATCGGCATGTTCCTGGTGTTCGTGCTGTTCACCCTTGGTGTGACGCGCTGGGCCGCGCTGCGTACCCGCTCCGCCAGCGATTTCTACACCGCTGGCGGTGGCATGACCGGTTTCCAGAACGGTCTGGCGATTGCCGGCGACATGATTTCCGCGGCGTCCTTCCTGGGCATCTCGGCGATGATGTTCCTCAATGGCTATGACGGCTTGCTCTACGCGCTGGGCGTACTGGCGGGCTGGCCGATCATTCTGTTCCTGATCGCCGAACGCCTGCGCAACCTGGGCAAATACACCTTTGCCGACGTGGTTTCCTATCGCCTGGAACAAACCCCGGTGCGCCTGACCTCAGCCTTCGGCACCTTGACCGTGGCCCTTATGTACCTGGTGGCGCAGATGGTCGGCGCCGGCAAACTGATCGAGTTGTTGTTCGGCATCGACTACCTCTACGCCGTCATGCTGGTCGGCGTGCTGATGGTGTTCTACGTGACCTTCGGCGGCATGCTCGCCACCACTTGGGTGCAAATCATCAAGGCCGTGATGCTGCTGTTCGGCACCACGTTCATGGCGTTCATGGTGCTCAAGCATTTCGGTTTCAGCACCGAGGCAATGTTCGCCGGGGCCACTGCCGTGCACGCCAAAGGCAACGCGATCATGGCGCCTGGCGGTTTACTGTCGAACCCGATCGATGCGATCTCCCTGGGCCTGGGCATGATGTTCGGCACCGCTGGTCTGCCGCACATCCTGATGCGTTTTTTCACCGTCAGCGATGCCAAGGAAGCACGTAAAAGCGTGTTTTACGCCACCGGTTTTATCGGCTACTTCTACTTGCTGCTGATCATCGTCGGCTTCGGCGCAATCGTCATGGTCGGCACCGATCCGGCGTTCCGTGATGCCAACGGCGCAATCATCGGCGGCGGCAACATGATCGCCGTGCACCTGGCCCAGGCCGTGGGCGGCAACCTGTTCCTCGGGTTCATCTCGGCGGTCGCCTTCGCCACCATTCTCGCGGTGGTTGCCGGGTTGGCGTTGTCCGGTGCTTCGGCGGTGTCCCACGATTTGTATGCCTGCGTGATGCGCAAGGGCCAGGCCAGCGAACAGCAGGAAATTCGTGTGTCGCGGATCGCCACGCTGTGCATCGGTGTCCTGGCGATCATCCTCGGCCTGTTATTTGAATCGCAGAACATCGCGTTCCTGTCCGGTCTGGTGCTGGCCATCGCCGCCTCGGTGAATTTCCCGGTGCTGTTCCTCTCGATGTACTGGAAAGGCCTGACCACTCGCGGTGCGGTGACCGGCAGTCTGGCAGGGCTGACCTCAGCGATTGTCCTGCTGGTGCTGAGCCCGGCGGTGTGGGTCAACGTGCTGCATCACGACAAGGCGCTGTTCCCCTACTCCAACCCGGCGTTGTTCTCCATGAGCCTGGCGTTCTTCAGCGCTTGGTTTTTTTCGGTCACCGACACGTCCCCGCGTGCAGCCCTTGAGCGTGGCCGTTATCTGGCGCAGTTCATCCGTTCGATGACCGGCATCGGTGCCTCCGGCGCCAGCAAGCACTAAACAACGACCGATTTGATGTCAGGGAATAAAAATAATGAAGCCCGCGCGTACCGCACCCTACGAATCACTGTTTTCGTTAGCCGCCGCATTGAGTCTGCCCATGGTCGCCCCCTGCGCCATGGCCGACTTCATCGACGACAGCAAGGCCCGTATTGAAATGCGCAACCACTACATCAATCGCGATTTCCGTCAGGACAACGCGCCGCAATCCAAGGCCGAGGAATGGGCTCAGGGCTTCACCGCGCGCGTCGAGTCCGGGTTCACCGACGGCACATTCGGCTTCGGTCTCGACGCTCTTGGGGAGTTGGGGCTCAAACTCGACTCCAGCCCGGATCGCCGTGGCACCGGGCTGCTGCCGTTCGGCCCGGACAGCCATGAGCCGGCTGACGAGTTCAGCCAACTGGGGCTGACCGGCAAGCTGCGCGTATCCAAAAGCGTGTTGAAACTCGGCACCCTGCAACCCTTGCTGCCGGTGGCGACCTACAACGACACCCGCCTGCTGGGTTCGACCTTTGAGGGCGGCTTGCTGACCAGCCAGGAAATCAGTGGCCTGACGGTCAATGCCGGGCGCCTGACCAAGGCCAACCTGCGGGACTCTTCCAGCAACGATGACATCGGCTACGGCGCCGCCAGCAGCGATCACTTCGACTTTGCCGGCGGCAGCTACGCCTTCAGTCCGCAGCTGAACCTGAGCTATTACTACGGCAAGCTTGATCAAATTTATCGTCAGCAGTTCGTCGGGCTGGTGCATACCCAGCCGCTGGGCAACGGTTTCAACCTGCGCAGCGACGTGCGCTATTTCGATAGCCGAGGGGATGGCGCCGAGCGCGCCGGGCGTATCGACAACCGCAATTTCAACAGCATGTTCACCGTGTCCCACGGCGCCCACAAGGTCAGTGCCACCTACCAGCAATTGTCCGGTGACAGCGCCTTTCCGTTCCTCAACGGCGGCGATCCGTACGTGGTCAACCTGGTGACCTTCAACACCTACACCCGCGCCGACGAGGACTCCTGGCAACTGCGTTACGACTATGACTTCGCGGCGCAAGGCATCCCCGGCCTGACCTTCATGACGCGCTACACCGACGGTCGCCACGTCAAGGCCGGCAGCGTCGACAACGGCCGCGAGCAGGAACGCGACACCGACATCAGTTATGTCATCCAGAGCGGCGTGTTCAAGGACGTCAGCCTGCGCTGGCGCAACGTGACCTTCCGTTCCGGCAATGGCTTGACCACCGACCTCGACGAGAACCGACTGATCGTCGGTTACACCCTGGCACTTTGGTAATCCCTGAATGGCGCGGTCACGGTCGCGCCAACACTTTTCATAACCTGGAGGAATCGTGATGCCTCACGCCCCTACCCTGCAAAGCTTCATCGCCGGTCGCTGGATCGGCCAACAAGGTGCCCAGGTGCTGCGCAGCGCCATCGATGGCCACGAGATTGCGCGCACTCACGAAGAGCGCCCGGACTTCGCCGAAGCCGTCGAGCACGGCCGTCGCCAAGGCGTCAGCGGATTGATGGCGCTGGACTTCCAGCAACGGGCCCAGCGCCTCAAGGCCCTGGCCTTGTACCTGAGCGAACGCAAAGAACAGCTCTACGCGATCTCGCACCACAGCGGCGCCACCCGCGCCGACAGCTGGATCGACATCGAGGGCGGCAACAGCACGCTGTTCACCTACGCCAGCCTGGGCTCGCGAGAATTGCCGTCGGGCAACATCGTCCACGAAGGCCCGGCGATGCAACTGAGCAAACTCGGCACCTTCGCCGGCACGCATATTCTGGTGCCTCGTGGCGGCCTGGCCGTGCACATCAACGCGTTCAACTTCCCGATCTGGGGCATGCTGGAAAAATTCGCCCCGAGCTTTCTCGCCGGCATGCCGTGCATCGTCAAACCGGCCAGCGCCACCAGCTACCTGACCGAAGCCGTGGTGCGCCTGATGGACGAATCCGGTTTGTTGCCGGCAGGCAGCCTGCAATTGATCATCGGCAGCACCGGTGACCTGCTGGATCGCCTGCAAGGCCAGGACGTGGTGACTTTCACCGGCTCCGCCGACACCGCCGCCAAGCTGCGGGTCAATCCGAATCTGATTCGTAACTCGGTGCCGTTCAACGCCGAAGCGGACTCGCTGAACTGCGCAATCCTCGCCCCGGACGTGACGCCGGACGATGAAGAGTTCGAGCTGTTCATCAAGGAAGTCGCCCGGGAAATGACCACCAAGGCCGGGCAGAAATGCACCGCCATCCGCCGCGCGATTGTTCCGGCCAAACACATTGATGCCGTTGCCACTCGCCTGCGTGATCGACTGAAAAAAGTCGTGGTCGGCGACCCGTCCGTGGAAGGCGTGCGCATGGGCGCATTGGCCTCCCACGATCAGCAGAAAGACGTCGCCGAGCGCCTGGAAAACCTGTTGCAGAGCAGTGACCTGTTGTTCGGTGCCCGCGACGGTTTCGAGCCGCGCGGTGAAAACGTCAGCCAGGGTGCATTCTTTGCGCCGACGTTGCTGCAGTCACGCGACCCGCACGCCGAGGGCGGCGCTCACGACATCGAAGCGTTCGGCCCGGTCAGCACCCTCATGGCCTACGACGATCTGGATGAAGCTCTGGCCCTGGCTGCTCGCGGCAAAGGCAGCCTGGTGGCCAGTTTGATCACCAAAGACCCGCAGATCGCCGCCAAGGCAATCCCGGTAGCGGCTGCCTGGCACGGGCGCTTGCTGGTGCTGGACCGCGAATCCGCCGCCGAATCCACCGGCCACGGTTCACCCCTGCCACAACTCAAACACGGCGGCCCGGGTCGTGCCGGCGGCGGTGAAGAGCTCGGTGGTCTGCGCGCAGTGAAACACTACCTGCAACGCGCGGCGGTGCAAGGCTCGCCGACCATGTTGGCGGCGGTCACCGGCGAATATGTGCGTGGCGCCAAGGTCATCGAAACCGAAGTGCATCCGTTCCGCCGGTTCTTCCAGGACTTGCAGATCGGCGAATCGCTGCTGACTCACCGTCGCACCGTGACCGAAGCCGATCTGGTGAACTTCGGTTGCCTGTCCGGCGATCACTTCTACATGCACTTCGACGACATCGCCGCCAAAGAATCGCAATTCGGCAAACGCATCGCCCACGGTTACTTCGTGCTGTCGGCGGCGGCCGGCCTGTTCGTGTCCCCGGCGCCGGGCCCGGTCCTGGCCAACTATGGCCTGGATACGTTGCGCTTCATCACCCCGGTGGGCATCGGCGACACCATCCAGGCGCGCCTGACCTGCAAACGCAAAATCGACCAGGGCAAAAAGAGCCCGCAAGGCATTCCGCAAGGGGTGGTGGCCTGGGATGTGGAAGTGACCAATCAGTTGGGAGAACTGGTAGCCAGTTATGACATTTTGACCCTGGTAGTAAAGCGCGAGCAGTAATCCGGCTCAAAAGCGTTGAACGGCCACGCCCGCTTCTCAGGCTCCCTTCAGAGAGGGGATGTCTCGAAGCGGGCGTGTCAAAAGGCCGAGGGCAATACCAAACCTTGAAGTCAGGGTCGAAGCGGCGCACTCACTTCATCCCGCGCAGCGGCTGGATTGACAGGTGCGCGGATCGAGATGCCATACGCAACCAGGCAGCCAAGCCCACAGCTTCCCACCACCAGGCACATGGGCCATGGGGTGCCATCGGCCAGGCGACTGACCCACACACTGGCCAGCGCCCCGCTGGCGAATTGCACCGAAATACCCAGGGCTACACTGGCCCCCGCCTGCGCCGGGAACATGCTCATCAGGCTCGCCGTGCAATTGGCTCCCAGCAAGCCCGTGACACCCATGTACAGCACCATGCAAAGCACAATGCTCGTCAGCCCGCCCCACTGCGTATACCCCGCCACCATCAGCGCCAGCGCTGCGACGCCCGCCAGCACGGCGCCCACTCCGAGCATGCGTTGTGGCCCGAAGCGGGTGACCCAGCGGGCATTGATAAAGGTCACCACGATGATGCCTAGAATGTTCAGGCCGAACAGCCAACTGAAGGTACGCGGTGAGACTCCGAAGTACACGACGTACACAAAGGGTGAGGCGGTGATAAAAGCGAACATGCCGCCAAAGGCCAGTGCCATGCACAGGATCAGCGCCACCGCCCGAGGTTGTCGGACGATGCCCGGGTAAGCCGCGAACGCCCCCTTGAGCGAGGTGCCGCGCGCCTGCGTTGGCAGGCTCTCCTTCAGTCCCACGCTCACCATCAGCAGGCACAGCCCGCACAGAATGAACAACGCGGCAAATATGGTGCGCCAGCCGTCAATCAGCACCAGCCAGGTACCGATCATTGGCGCGACCAACGTCGCCATCATCGTCAGCAGATGCATCCAGGACAGCACCTTGGCCGCTTGCGCCAGACCGAACAGGTCTCTGGCAATGGCCCTCGCCAGGACCAGCGCACCAGCCCCGCCAAGTGCCTGGAGAAATCGCCACGCCGTCAGTTGTTCGATGCTGCCGGCAAACAGACAGCCCAGTGTCGCCAGGCCATAGAGCACGAGACTGCCCAGCAACAGTGGGCGACGCCCATAGCGGTCCGACAGTGGCCCATAGAACAGCATGCCCAGGCACAACCCGGCGAGAAAGGCACTGATCGTGTGTTGCACCTGGGAAGTACTGCTCGACAGGTCAGCGGCGATCTGCGGCAGGCTGGGCAGGTAGGTATCGATGGAAAACGGCACAAAGGCCGTCAGCGATGCCAGCAGTGCGATCAGACGTGCCGTGGGTTTCATTGACCCGGGAGCTCAAGGCTTTTGAGAAAGCCTGCGACCAGCGCGTTGAACACCTCGCCTTGATCGTCATGTACATAGTGACTGGCGCCTGCGACCTCCACCGTCCGCACGTGCGGATTGCTGGCGCTCATCGCCTGCAGTGTCGAGGGCGGCAGAAAGTCCGAGCGGCCGCCGCGAATGAACAGGGTCGGACAATCCAGCGCGCGCACCGCCGGCCACAGGTCTGTCGGCTCGATACTCAGGCGCGCCTCGGCAATACCCTGCTGATCATGGCGCCAGGTGATCACGCCCTCGCTCTCTTTCATCGAATGAGCAAGCCTTGACGCCAGGCCTTGTTCCGACAAGCCCGGGCGCGAAGCCTGCCAGAATGCGCGGGCCGCCTCCCAGCTCTCGAACTGCAAAGGCGTCTGGCTCATCTCGCGGCGAATGCGTGCGGCACCATCGCCCTGGCTTGAAGAGCCGGGACCGATGTCCTCAATCATCAAGCCAATCAACCGTCGCGGATTTTGCCGCGCATATTCAAGGGCGTTGGCGCCCCCTAATGAGTGCCCCAGCAATACAAAACGCGACAAGCCTACATGGGCGGCAAAGTCCTCGAGGTCCTCGACATACGACTGCGTGTGGTAGCTGCCGGGTGCAGCCCAGTCACTCAGCCCTCGGCCGCGCTGGTCCAGGGCATAGATGCAGTAGCCCGCACCCAGGGATTGCACCAGCGATTCCCAGGTTTGTGCATAGGCCCGCAAGCCATGCAACAGCACCAGGGGAACGCCGGTTGACTCACCCCAGCGCAAAAAGTGCAGGCGCAAGCCCGAACGGTTGGTAAAGAAACAGCTGTCAGATGGCATCGGTTGGTTCCTTAATGCGTGGCTTCGACCGACCTAGAAACGATCGAACCGATAAGGGCTTGGATCAATGATCGGTGCATGACCGCTGACGAGATCCGCCGCGAGGTGGCCTGCCGCCGGCGAGGTGCCGAAGCCGTGCCCCGAGAATCCGGTGGCCACGGTCAGCCCCGGAATCTGCGCGACCGGCCCTATGACCGGATTCGAATCCGGCGTGACGTCGATAGTGCCTGCCCAGGCCTGGGCGATCCGCGCGTGCTCAAACACCGGCCAGGCCGCCATGAGGTTGTTCATCGCGTCGTTATTGAGCCGCGGGTTGGCGGCCGGGTCCTGGACCCTGACGCGCTCGAACGGGCTGACGCTGTCGGAATTCCAGCGCCGGGCAAGTGCCAGGTCATTGAAAAAAGGTTTGCCCAACGACACGTTCAGAACGCTGCGTTGCGCACGGAACTGCGGCATATATTGCTTGGCGAGCAACAAGTGATCGAGTGTCAGGAAGGCATCCAGTTTGCCGCGCTGGGTAATGATGAAGCCGCCGTCCCTGTGCTTGCGAAACGAAAAGTCAGGTGCGCCGACAGCAATCTCAGTCGGCCCTTCCATTGGGTGGGTACGCAGCACCGAGCAAGTCAAGGGCAAGGTCGGCAACGACACACCGAGGTTGCCCAGGAAGCGCCGTGACCACATCCCCCCTGCGAGCAGCACATGATCACAGCGAATCTCACCTTTCTCCGTGACCACGCCACTGACCACACCGGCGGACATCTGCAGCGTACGCACCGCGCACTGCTCGATAATCACCACACCCAAGGCCATGGCAGCCTTGGCGATCGCGCTGCTTGCCAGCGTCGGTTCGGCACGCGCATCGGAGGGGGTAAAGATGCCGCCGGCCCAGTCACCCACGCCACCTGGCACCAGCTCGCCAATTTCGCGTTTGCTGAGCAGCCGTGAATCCAGTGACAAATGCTCCACCGACTTGAGCCATCCCTCATGCATCGCCATCTGCGAGGGGTTGCGGCCCACGAACATGATGCCCTCCTGGCGATACCCGACATCCGCCCCTACCCGCTCAGGCATCTTCGCCCACAAGCGGTCCGCGGCGAGGGCCAGGGGAATATCGGCCGCGTGGCGGCTGGTCTTGCGTACCCAGCCCAGGTTGCGTGACGACTGCTCACCGGCGATATGGCCTTTTTCCAGCACCACCACCGAGATATTGCGTTCGGCCAATGTCAACGCAGCAGTCAGGCCGATAATCCCGCCGCCAATGATGACGACAGAGGTTGCGGAGGGAAACACGGTAGACGTATTCACGGGCGCTATTGTGGGGGCCATGATCAAGACTCGGTAATCGAATGAAGTAGGCCGCACCTGCGCACGGCCGCGTGACAGTTACTGCGACAGGCGAATGACTTCAACTTGCGCCTTCGACGCATTGCGATACGCCGTCACTTCCAGCTCAACCTTGTAGACCGTCGACCCCAAGGGCGGACAGGTGACGGTACTGGCCGGGTCAACGCCGCGAAACTTTTCACCGATCAGGGCCATCACGGCCGGTACGTCCTTGGGGTCCTGGATGAACACCCGCGAACACACCACGTCCGCCAGACTCGCATCGACCGCCGCCAGGGCCGCCTCGATGTTGGCGAATACCTGGTGCGTCTGCTCGAGGATATCTTCCGGAATCAGCTTGGTCTGCGGGTTGCGGCCTGCGGTGTTGGACACGTAGATCCAGTTGTCCACGACCACCAGACGCGAATAGCTGGCCTGATCTTCAAACGGGGAACCGGTCTTGAGCTTGATGATGTTTGTCATGTGGAATGCCTCTTCAAAATAAGTGATGGATGGCTTAACGCAGAACCGGGGTTTCCCACAGGTTCAAGGTGACGCCGATGCCTTTTTCGATCGCGTTGCGATACACCACCGTGCCCCAGGCCACGTCTTCCACGGGCATGCCGCCCACCGACATGATGATGATTTCTTCATCGTTCCTACGGCCTTGCGCAGCGCCGGCGATGATCTTGCCGATGTCCTCGACTTCATCGAGTTGCATCTTGCCTTCGGCAATCATGTCCATGAAGCGCACGCCAATCACCGGCACGCAGTGATGTGCAGGCTTGGGCAGTTCTTCAAACCAGGCTTGGTAGAGACCGGTGTTGTCCAGCACCTTGCGTACGTCGCGCTGTTCCATCCCGTCGTCAAGGGAGCAGGAGGCAGGCATCGCCAGGAAGGCACCTGGCTTGACCCATTCGCGCTTCACAATTGGGTAGGTCGTGGGGTCGCCCACCTCACCGGAGCTACAATAAGTAACAAGGTCGGAGTCACGAACCACCGCTTCAAGGCTGTCGACCACTTCGATCGAGGTGATCTGCGGATAGGTTTCCTTGACCCAGGCGATAAAGTTATCGAGGCTCTTCTGGCCACGACCTTTGATCTTCAGTGTGTCGATATGCGGGCATACCGCGATGAATGCTGCCAGCGTGGTCTTGCCCATCACACCCGGGCCGAGCAGGCCGACGACTTTCGAGTCCTTGCGTGCCAGGTGGCGCGCGCCCACGCCGGGAATCGCACCGGTGCGGTACGCGGACAGCAGGTTGGCCGACATATGGGCCAGCGGTGCGCCGGTGTCGGGGTCGTTCAAGGTAAACATCAGAATCGAGCGCGGCAGGCCTTTTTCGCGGTTGGCGATATTGGAGCCGTACCATTTCACGCCTGCGGTGCAAAAGCTGCCGCCCAGGTAGGCAGGCATGGCCATCATGCGCCGGTCAGCCGTGGGCTTGGGCATGTTCGGGAAGGGTGAATCCTGCGGGAAGATCACCATCGCGCCATGGGAGTCATTGTTCGGACCGGCCATGCGATAGTCACCGGCATAGAGCAGGCCGAACATTTCTTCCATGGTGTTCACGCACGCCAGCATGTCAGTCACGCCCGCGCGGATCATGTCCTGCTCGGAGAGGTAGATGAAGTCGATTTTTGTATTTGTAGACATAGTAGTTCTCGGGCTGAAGGTGATATCGCTGCGGTAGGCGCAGCTCCACGCTGTCGACCTCGAGTATCAGCGCGCGCTTTTCGGCGGTATTGTAAATTTCGGACATGCCCGGTTGGCCGGCACGCAATTGTTGGCGTGATTAATGCGTGAAAACTTCCGTATCGCTGCTCATCGAAGGTGCAACCATGATCAAACAGTGCGCGCCGCCTCCCAGGCACCACACTGCGAACGAACAACCCTGGTTCGTGCTCAACTCTTCACGGTATTCGGTCATGCCCTCCGAACACCCGGCGATCTCGCATTTCTATGCCTTCGATGTGGCTCAATCAGCCAACCTGCTGGCCGTGCCGGACGGTTGCGTGGATATTGTTTTCGACTGTGATGCAACACGCCCTACCGCCCGGATCTGTGGCACGCCGCTGGCTGCCCAAGCGGTCGAGTTACACCAGAACCATCACTACTTTGGCGTGCGCTTTTCACCGGGGGTCATTCCCGGATTTATCAATGTGCTGGCCGAAGAATTGACTGAAAGCGAACTCGACCTGCTGGAGGTCTCGGGGTTCGCCCAGCGCATCTTCGAAAGTATCGTTCAAGCTCCGCTGCTGGGCGATCAGATGCGGCTGTTCAACGACTACCTCGCCCCCCGCCTTATGGGTAAAACGTCAACACTCACGGCCATGGTCATTCAGCAGGCGCTGCGCCACCGCGGTGACATTCGTATTCAGCAACTGGAAGACCTCAGCGGGTACACCAGTCGCACGCTGCACCGACAGTTCAGTCAAGACACCGGCATGTCACCCAAGACCTTTTGCCGAATCATCCGCTGCCAGGCGGCTCTGGACACCCTCAATACCCAACACGATGTGTCGTTTTCGGAGCTGGCCCTCGACTTGGGCTTTTCCGATCAATCGCACTTCCTGCGCGACTTCAAGAAGCTGGTCAGTACAACGCCCTGCGACTATCAACGCAAAATGGCCCAGAACGCCTATACCGACCGGATCAACTACGCCTGACCCTCCCTTTCAAAAGCAAACGCGCGCCTTCATCACCCCTCGGTCATTCCCTGTATTTCAAATTCGGCAAGGCAAATCCAGCTAGCCGAGTTGCCAGCTTCGCGTAGCGAAACCAACAATTCATGAGCGCTTGAACATCAGCCTGGAAAAGGAAATCGGGGGGAGGAAAGCGTCAGCCGCACATGAGGTTTTTAGCGCATTGCCCTGAGCGTTTCGGACGGTGACTCGCCAAACAATTGCCGGTAATGCGAGGCGAAGTGGCTCAGATGAAAAAAGCCCATTGCCATCGCGATCTCACTGATGTTTTGAGTGCAGGCAGAGGTTGTGATCAAGCGGCGTCGCACCGCGTTGAGGCGTAGATTGCGCAGGTATTCAACCGGACGCATTCCGGTCACTGCCTGAAAACTGTTCTGCAGGGTCCGGCGACTCACCCGCAGGTGTTCGCACAGGTCGAGAATGCTCAGTGGTGTATCACCACTGGCATCGATCAGCTCTTGGCAACGCTTGACCAGGTAAGCACTCACGGCGAAATTACCGCGACGACAACGTACCTCATCGGTGGCGTGGCTGAACAAATCGAGGAACGCGCCGAGCAGTTCTTCCTCCAGCATTTTCTCGGCGGTTGAGTTGATAGCGTCCGTCTGTTCCAGAAGGTGACGAAACAGCGGCTGAATGCGCTGACGTATTCGCAACAGTAACGCGTCATCCACGCTGAGTTGGGACGTGGTCTTCAGGCGCTTGAGCTGATCGTCGGACAATTCGAAGGCCGCCAGTTTGGCGAAGCGCACCGCGTCGACATTGAGCGCGAAGAAGTGCATGCCTTCAGGGGCGTGCAACACAAACTCCTCGCCGTCACGCAACAGCACCACGCTGTGAGTGCCCACCTGTTGTCCCTGCACCACCGGCGCGCAGCCTAATGACATGGCCGCGCACAGCCGACCTTTCGGCGCATAGCCGCGCTGCACCACGCGTTTGTCCAGCACTTCCTGGAAGATTTGAAAGCGGTCAGAGGACAACTGCCGCAGCTCACTGGTCAGGCAGCCACGGCCGAGTTGGTCATACACTTGCCGCCAGCCCTGGATGGAGCCAGCGTGTTGTTGAGGGTCATTGAAGGTTCGAACTTCAGCGAGCATGGTCGTCGTTCCTCGGTGGCCCCGTTTGTTTATCGGCCTGAAAGGGACTCTGTCATCCGTGACGGCAGCTATCGTTCACACAGGGGCGGCGTCCGCCGTGAAAACCAAAGCCAGTTCCATGCCAAGCATGTGCAGGCAGTACGTGGCGGGCTGGATATTCATCGGCGGCAACAACGCCCCGGAGAGCACAACTTGCCCAGCCTCCACACGTTGACCGTCAGCCAACAGACGCCGAATCAGCCAGCACAGATTGGCCAGCGGACTGTCCTCCCGATCGCGTGTATCGCCACTGCCGCAGAGCGCGCCGTCGCACTCCAGGCGATACGCAACACTGACGTGTTGTACAGGATCGAAAGGGATGCGCGGTCCGAGACAATAAAGCCCCGCCGCCGCGTTGTCGGCCAGAAAGGCGCCCACTCCGAAATCCCAGCCCTGCCAACGGCAGTCGGCGATCTCGAACGCGGGTGCTATCTCGCCGATGGCTGCCAGAATATCCTCGTCACGGTAGTCCCCCGGCGCCAGGGCACGCCCCAGCACAAACGCCAATTCGACCTCCAGCTTGGGCTGGATCAACCGCGAGAACGCCACCGCCGTACCCGGCTCGACGATCATGGTATCCGTCAGGGCGCCATACACCGGTTCGTCAAGGCCAAAGCGTTTTTGCGCGGCGCTGCCGGCGAAGGCGACCTTCCACCCGCTCAGTCGCTCGCCTGCTGCCTCTCGGTGATCCAGCGCTTCGCGCTGCAGCGCATAACCCGCAAGCCGATCTATCGCCTCGGGGGCCAGTGGCGCAATGGCTTGCACCGTGCGCGTCGCCTGATGTAGCCGGTTCAGTAGCGCGTTGCCGTTGTTCATGACAGTTGCTCCGCCAGTTTGCGCAGCACACCTTCAAGCCTCTCTGGTGTGGTAATGGCGGCGACAAACCGGTCTGGACGCACCACTACGATGCAGTCGCGCACCTTGGAGAACCATTCACCCAGGCGATTATCCACGTCCTCCACGCTGATGGCGTCCGAGGCCGTCAACGGCTGGCCACGTCCGATGCCACTGCGCGAACGATTGACCTGGATAAAACGCGTGTCCCAGCGCGCCCAGTAAGCGGCCATTTCCTCACTGAGTTGCTCGCGCGGGTTCACCCGATAACCCAGCACCGCATAGGAATTGCCAAGCACCTCATCCAGGCGACGACGCTGGCCCTGGGCGTCTTCGATGTACGGCTGGACAAACAGCTGGCCGACCAGATCATCTTCGCGCAATTCGGCACGCTCGTGATAGACCAGGCCCTTGGTGATGGTGGCCTTGGGTTTGAATTTGAACTCCAGCAGGTGCGAGCGCAGGTTGTCGACAGTGTTCACCGCCTGGAACAACCAGTCGCGCACGCCGGCCATCAGCGGGTTGGTCATTCCCAGTACCGCGCCCATGTTGTCGGCCAGGGCCACCAGTTCGGTTGCATGCCCACGGCGCTCCTGGTCGTAGCTGGCGAGGATCGAGTGCGAGGCACGGCCCTGGATGATCGCCGCCAGTTTCCAGGCCACGTTGGCCACGTCCCGCAGCCCGGAATTGAGGCCCTGCCCGGCCCAGGGTGGAGAAATATGCGCGGCATCGCCCACCAGCGCCACACGCCCTTCGACAAACCGCACCGCCACCCGCGAGTGGTGGGTATAGGCTCGGATGCGGATGACGTTCAACTGATCGACCGCGTTGCCGATATGCCCACGGATCAACTCGCGAATGGTGCTCTCGTCACACATCTTCGCCTCATCTTCGCCCTCCAGGAGCATGAACTCCCAGCGGCGTTGCTGGTACGGCAGATAGATGCACACGAAGGGCCGTTCCGGGTCGGCATGCAGTGCGGTGTAAGGTGCATCGAGGGTGTCATTGGCCGTATCGACCACCACCCATTTGCGCGCATGTGTCAGCCCCGACAGCTCGATACCGAGCTTTTTACGCACCGTAGAGCGTCCGCCATCGGCGCCGATGACATAGTCAGCCCGCAATTGATAAATCTCGCCCTGAGCATCGCGCACCTGCAATGTCACGCCCTGCCCGTCCTGCTCGAGTTC
This sequence comes from Pseudomonas silensiensis, assembly GCF_050434865.1. Taxonomy (NCBI): domain Bacteria; kingdom Pseudomonadati; phylum Pseudomonadota; class Gammaproteobacteria; order Pseudomonadales; family Pseudomonadaceae; genus Pseudomonas; species Pseudomonas silensiensis. The sequence goes on along the minus strand of NZ_JBNDJH010000001.1, from coordinate 320,205 downwards.
GAGCATTTCATGGCCTTGGCGCAACACAACGCCGGTACGCTGCTCCAGGGTTTCGCGCAACGTGCCTTCCAGCAACTGCTGCATGAAAATATTGCGCATTGGCCAGCCGTAATTGGCCGTACTCGGCTTGACCTCGGCGAAACACACGCCGCGAGCATTGTAATAGCGCAGCGGTACATCGCAGATCATGTCGCGCACAGCGAGTTCGGCAATGCCGATCCCCTGCAACACGCGCAGTGCTTCATCATCCATGCCCACTGCGCGCGGGTAAGGCAGTACGCCGTCGGCAAGTTCAAGGACGACGCAGTCGATACCGTACATCCCCATATAGTGCGCGGCCGTGATCCCGTTAGGGCCGCCGCCGACAATGACAACTTGGGTCTTCTCCTGCTTCATCGCTATTCACCGCTTTCTTGTTGTGTTTTTAATCCGACGCCGCTAAAGCCATGCGCCTGAAATCAGTGCAGCCCATCAATACCTTTGACGTCCGCCGCCTGCAGACCGCCCAGCCGCGCATGCAAGCGCCCGCGCGTGGCGAAAGCCCAGATCACGATCACCTCATCCGGTGCGGGGCCGTCGCCAAACATCAGGGACATGCAGTCGTAATGGGAGCGTACATACAGTGCATCCTTGTGGGCCAACGGCACATCAATGGTCGAACCCGGACCGCCCCGTTTGCCGGTGGAAGGCACCCAGGATTTGCCCCCGCCCAGCGCCAGGCGCACCGGATCGGCAGCCGGGTTGGTCAGGAACGCATTGCCGTGTTCGTATTCGCCCTGGCTGCCCACCATGCAAGCTTTACCGTAGCTGACAATTTCCCGCGAGCCGGCCAGCGCCTGAATGCGACGACCGAACTCTTCGCCCAGCAGTGGCGACGGTTCTATCAGCTCTGTCAGCGACTCGCTGTAGCGACCGGCATAGGGGTTGGCGATCAGGGCGGCGACGGCATATTTGAACAGCGGCTCGCCATCGGCCAACTGGCCACTTTCGTTGGCCAGGGTTTCTTCGACAAAGCTGTACCACTTGCGGATGTGATACGAAGCAAAATTTGCGGTTTTCATCAGGGTTGCCTCAAAGCGGGTCTAGTGGATCCAGTGGATCGAGGTTGAAATGTCGGCTTGGCGCGCCAGCGGCCTTGAACCGGGCCTTGCCGAGCGCATCGTCGTGTTCGGTCTCAAGGAAAAATTCCATGCGATTACCGTCAGGATCGTTGAAATACACACCATTGCCGATTTCGTGATCGGTGATCTTCACCACCTCGACGCCCTTGCCCAGCAACATGCCGTAGAGCTGGCGCAAGGTGGTCATGTCCCCGGCGATTTCCAATCCATAGTGTTGCAACCCCAACCCGCCCTGATGGGCGCCGGGCTCTGCACGAAGCAAGGCGATGTCGTGATGTTTGGTACCAAACGCCATCATGACCCAGCTTTCGCCACGGGCACTTTCATGCATGCCCAGGATGTCGGCGTACCAGCGTGCCGACACATCAGGATCACTTACCGAGAGCGATAAGTGAGTACGAAGGATTTCGACTTTCATCGCGTGAGACCTCAGCTTTTTTTGACCACGGATTGATGCCCTGCCTTGATCTGCGCCACTGCGGGGGTCCAGAGCACGTCAGCGATCTCACTGAATTCGCGCCACTGTTTCTGCCAGCCATCACCGCCATTTTCGGAGGTGAACAAATGCCCATACTTGGTTCCCGCAACGATCTGTCGCGGATTTTCCGGATTGAAGGCAATGGCCCAGACGCAGGAATTGGGTTGTTGCGACAGGGGCAACACTTCCCAGCTGAGCGCAGCATCACGGGACACCAGGATCTTGCTGGTGGTACCGGGCGTGCCATCGGAAATACTCAGGTACAGGTCGCTTTGCGTGCCCAACGGCGCGTTCATGGCGCGCATGTAATACAGGCCGAACGCTTCTCGACCGATAATGCCGGTCCAGGTCAGCCCTTCATCCAGGCTGCGGTAGACGGCGTTGACGCAGACCACCACGATGACTTTCTGGCCGTGATTGGGCAGTACCAGAATGTTGTGGACATCCGAGTTGTAGTCCCACAGCAGCCGATCATCGACGCGCGTCCAGCTGTCGCCACCGTCACGGGAGTGGAACAACCCACCCTCTTCAAGGCCGAACCATAGCTGGTTGCGGTCGGTCGGGTCATAGGCGAAAGCCAGCAGTCGTGGGCGGCTGACGCCGTCGCAGAATTCCGGAATCTCCACCGGCGCACGATCCCAACTGAGACCGCCGTCCAGGGTCCGCCACAGTACGGCGCGCGAAGGTGCGCCAGTGCCGACGAAAATCCGTTTCGCGTCCTGCGGATCGACGGCGACTTTCCAGACCGTCTGACCGTTGAACGGCGAATCGACCCGCTGCCAATGGCCGCCAGTGTCGCGGCTGACACACAAGCCTACGTCCGTGCCGGCGTAGATCACCTCAGGCTCGTCGGGATGCACACTCAAGGATCGAGTGATCGCGTCGAACTCCAGGTCCTGCCCCAGGCCCAGGCGATGCCAGGTACGGCCATCGTCGGCGCTGCGGATTACCGCTTGACCTACGGTGGCCACTAACAGGGTTCCGTTACTCATCGTTGGTGCTCCTCAGATGTAGATGCCGCGGGTCAAACCGCCGTCGATACCGATGGATTCCCCGGTCACCGCGCCAGCCTTTGGCGACGCCAGGAAACCGATCAGCCAGCCCATCTCCATCGGCGCCAGGGTGCGGCGAATCGGCGTCGAGTCGATGTAGGCTTGCTCAACCTGTTCCGCAGTCTTGCCTTGCTTGATCGCTTCGCGCTCGTACAGCTCCTGGATGTGCGGGGTGTCCACCACGCCAGGGTGGATCAGGTTGACCGTGATGCCCGAAGGGCCCAACTGGTCGGAGAGGGTTTTGGTCATGTGGGCGATCGCCAGGTTGCGCATCCCCGAGAGGACTTTGCTACTGCGCCCGGTGAGGCCGCCGATGTTGATGATGCGACCGAAACCGCCGGCCTTCATGTGCGGAGTCACCGCCTTGGCGCAACGGAAGTAGCCGATCACCTTGGTGTTGAGATCCGACAGCAACTCGTCGTCGCCGGCATGTTCGATGTCATTGCGCACCACGCCGGACGGCGCTGCTGCACCGTTGACCAGGATGTCGATGCGACCGAAGTGTTTGTGCGCAGCTTCGACCATGTCAGACACGGCCGACATCTGATTGGTGTCACAGTACAGCGGCAGTACTTCGTTGCCGGTCTGAGCCGTGATCTCTTCGGCAGCCTGTTGGAGAAACTCCATGCGGCGTGCGCAGATCACCACCTTGCAGCCCTCTTCGGACAGAAAACGTGCGACTTCCTTGCCGATACCCATACCGCCGCCGGTGACGATCGCCACGCGGCCTTTCAATTCCAGATCCATAGCATTTCCTCTTTTGATTATTCGATTCAGGCCAGATCGACGAAGACGCTCTTGGTCTCGGTGTAGGCATCGATCACGTTTTTACCCATTTCCCGGCCCCAGCCGGATTGCTTGTACCCGCCGAACGGCGAAGCCGCGTCGACCACGTTCCAGCAGTTGATCCAGACCGAGCCCGCCTTGAGTTGCGCCGCCACGCGGTGCGCCGAGCGCAGGTCGCGGGTCCACAGGCCAGCCGCGAGGCCATAAGGCGAATCGTTGGCGCGCAGCACCAGGTCGTCGATTTCGGTCCAGCTCATGACGGTCAGCACCGGACCAAAGATCTCTTCGCGGGCGACACAGGCACGCTCGGCGCGATCAAGGAACACGCTGGGCGCAATGAAGTGGCCGCGCTCCAGGTGGTCGGGACGGCCGCCACCGCAGATCAGTTCCGCGCCCTCCTCCTGGCCTCGTTGCAGGTAGCCTTTGACCGTGTTCAATTGGCGGCCCGACACGAGTGGGCCCATGCTGGTGGCCGGGTCCAATCCATTACCGAGCACGTGTGCGGTGGCATGCCGCTCAAGTTCTTCCAACACCTGATCAAGCACGCTGGCATGCACGTATAACCGCGAGGCAGCCGTGCACACCTGGCCCTGGTTGTAGAAGATGCCATCGGCCGCGCCTTTGGCGGCGCGCACGATATCGGCGTCCGGCAAGATGATGTTCGGCGACTTGCCGCCCAGTTCCAGCGAGACCTTTTTCATGTTGCTGGTGGCCGCCTGAGCGATCAGCCGGCCGACGTGGGTCGAGCCGGTGAAGGCGATCTTGTCCACGTCGGGATGCTGCGCCAGCGGTCCGCCCGTTTCCGCGCCAAGACCGGTGATCAGGTTGACCACCCCCGCTGGAAACCCGGCGGCCTCGATCAACTGCACCAGTCGAATCGCGACCAGCGGCGTTTGCTCGGCGGGCTTGAGCACCGCGACACAGCCTGTCGCCAGCGCTGGGCCAAGCTTCCACACGCACATGTTCAACGGGAAGTTCCACGGCACGATCAGGGCGCACACGCCCACCGGCTCACGCAAGGTGTAGTTGAGCATGGGCGCACCGCTGGCCGGCGATACGGGAAGCGTGCTGCCTTCGATCTTGGTCGGCCAGCCGGCGAAGTAGCGAATGATGGTCGCCGCGCTAGCCGCTTCACCTCGAGCGGCTGAGATGGGTTTGCCGTTCTCCAGCGTGATCAACTGCGCCAGCTCCTCACGGTGCTGATCCAGCAGGTCCGCCAGTCGAAACAGCAGCAGACCGCGCTGAGCGGGTGACTGCAGCGCCCAGGCGCCGGTGAACGCTGTGCGGGCTGCCGCAACGGCCGCATCCACATCGCGCGCGTCGCCCTGGGCCACTTCCGTCAGGGTTTCTTCAGTCGCCGGGTTTTCCACGCCAAACCGCCGGCCAGCGGCGGCGTCGTGCCAGCTGCCACCGATAAACAGGCGGCCAGGCTGGGACAGAAAATGTTGCACAGCAGGTAGCACTTCAAACTGTTTCATCATCGACTCCTTCACAGCGCCATTTCGATCAGGCAAGGACCACCGTCGGCATTGGCATTGGCCAGCGCCCGTTGCAGTTCGGCGTTGGTTTGCACCGTACAGGCCGGCACACCGTAGCCCTTGGCCAGCGCCTTCCAGTCGATCCGCGGGCTATCGAGCACCGTCAGTCGCAGGGCTTCCGGGCCCATTTCGGTCACGCCGAAGCGGCGCAGTTCGTTCTGCAAAATGGCGTAGCGATGGTTGGCGGCAATCAGGATCACCACCGGTAACTGCTCACGGGCGATGCTCCACAGGGTTTGGATGGTGTACTGGGCACTGCCGTCGGATTGCAGGCAGAACACGCGATTGCCCAGCTCCGCCAAGGCGGCGCCGAACCCCACCGGAATACCCTGGCCAATCGCGCCACCGGTATTGGTCAACACCCGGTGCCGCGCGGCGCCAGCGGAAGCGGTGAAAAATGGATAGCCGCAGGTGCCGCCTTCCACGGAGACAATGCTGTCGTCCGGCAGCGATGCGGCCAACACCTGGCCGATGGACTGAGGTGTGAGCTCGGCATGGCCGGGCGGCAGTTCGATGCCCATCGGAGTCGGCACGTAGGCCGGTGCATTGAGGGCATCGGCCAGCGCCGTCAGCGCGCCGGCGACATCGTCACCGACATCGGCCAGCGTCAGCAGACGCTCACGCTCAGCGAGGCGCGACGGGATGCCTTCGTAGCCGAAATAACTGATGGGCTCCGGCACCCCGGCACACACGACCTGGTCGTACTGCTCAAGGATTTCAATGGCCACTTCCGGGAAATACGGCAGGCGATCCAGGTTCGGCAAACCACCGCCACGGTAACTAAGCCGTGGAAAGGTCTCGGCAAACATGCGCACGCCAGGCAGTTGGGCCAGGCGCCCCGCTGCTTCCAGACCCGCGACCGACAACCCCTCATCCCCGACAATAAACACCAGGCGCTGCCCGTCACGCAGGGCCTGCGCCACCGTCTCGACCCGGTCACCGGCAAACCGGCGAACCGGCGCCCGCATCGGGGCGAACACACCGTTGTGCGTCACCGCGCTGGCTTGCAGGTCCATAGGCAAAATCAGGCTGGCGATCTGCCCTTTGGCCTGCCAGGCCGCCCGCACCGCTTCCTGCAAATCTTCGCCGATACCCGACGCCGTGCGCGAGGTGCGCACCCAACCGGAGACAGTCCCGGCCAAGGCCTGGATGTCACTGGCCAGCGGCGGATCGTAGTTGACATGCCATGACGCGTGATCGCCGATCACGTTGACGATAGGGGTATTGGCACGACGCGCGTTGTGCAGGTTGGCGATGCCATTGGCAAACCCGGGGCCCAGGTGCGTCAGGGTCATTGCCGGCTTGCCGGCAATCCGGCCATACCCATCCGCCGCCCCCGTGCACACCCCTTCGAACAACGACAACACCGGCTTCAGTGCAGGTGCGCTGGCCATGGCCGCCACCAATGGAATTTCGGTGGTTCCGGGGTTGGCGAAGCAGTATTCGATACCGCTTGCCGCTGCCGCATTCACTATCAGTTGCGCACCATTCATTTTCAGCCCTCTTGCTTGAGCATTTGCAGTGATGAGATTTATCACACATAAACATTCACTCAACAAGCATTAAATTACTGTTTATCTCGTTTTATGAGATTTAAGTGATTTTATTTACGTCAGAAGGGCTGCCGAGATTGCGTTTTTCTCTCACTGAGGTAGTGTTGCGCCAGCGTTTGGCGCTCCTGCGGGATGTCTGGTCTACGCCGGAACGAAGCACGCGCCCTCCCCCCGTCTTTAGGAACGAAATGAGCAGCCTGAGCAAATTGCTGAGTGTCCTGGACCTGTTCGGTCCACAGACATTGAAGATCGACCCCGACACCATTGCCGAGCGCATGGGCCTGTCACGTGCGACCGTGTACCGCTACGTCAAGGATTTGTGCGACGCCGGCCTGCTGACCCGCGTGGACGCTGGCAGTTATGGCTTGGGGCCGCGAGTCATCGAACTGGACTGGATGATGCGTCAGTACGACCCGATCCTCCTTGCCGGGCGCGAGTTGATGCACGAGCTGTCCGCGCAAACCGGCCTGGCCGTGTTTGCGAGCGTTTTTTATGACGGTCGCATCATCAACACCTACATCGCCGAACCCACCGACACTTACCTCTTTGCGTTCGGGCGCGGGCAACCGCTGCCGTTCTTTCGCGGCGCGCAATCCAAGGTATTGATCGCCTTTCAGAAAGGTCGCCGTTTGCAACGCTTGTTCGACGAGCACATGGCCAACGACCCGGACTGCCCTTATGACTGGCCGAGCTTCTCCAAGGCTGCGAAAAAGATTCGCAAGGACGGTTACTGCCTCACCCATGATGAACTCAACCTGGGCTTGACCGGCATCGCCGCGCCCATCATCCAGCCGGACATCGACGAAGTGGTTGGCAGCCTGTCCGCCGTCGGCAGCACGCAAAGCTTCAAGCTGCTGCGCCAGGAAACAGTGATCGAAATGGTCATGGACACCACTCGGCGCATCGCCGAAAACATGCGCAATCAGTCGAACACCACCGCCCCCTAGCCTATGGATAAGCCGCCGGTCCCTTGCCGTGGACCCGGCGGATGTGCGGTCAGAACGGAACAGCCACCGACAATTGGCTGTACACGTTGGTGCCATTGCCGCCGACTTGATTGCCACCCGTGGTTGAGTCCTGATCGGGTTTGTAGAGGCCAATCAGCGGGGTAATGATCAAGTGCGGGTTGACTGCCCATTCGGCGTAGATATCCAGCTCACGGGCATTGAGGTTCAGCGCATTGCTTTTACGCACCGTGTCGAAATCGAAGTACAGCGCGCCCAAGGTCAGGTTTTCCAGCGGCGTTGCCTTCAGTCCGACGTGCTGAATACTGGTATTGCTGTTGAACGGCCCGGCGTAGTTGCCGGCGACTTCGCCCTGAAACCAGGTGCCGTAGCCCATGCTCAGGCCAGTGAACAGCGGATCCCATTTCTGTGAATAGCGGGTATAGCGATAGGTCAACTTGGGCGCCCAGGCGGTATCGGCGAAGGTGTAACCCGCTTCGCCGTACCAGGCTTTCTCTGGCCCGGCGTCCTTGTCCTGCCAGGCGTATTCGAATGCCAGGCTGACGTTCTTGATGCCCGCATCGCCTTCACCGCGAACGCTGTAGACGTTCATGCCTTTGCGCTGGCGTTGAAAGTCGCTGGCCCATTGATCGCTCACGTCGATACCGTGTACCCAGGTCAACCCGATCGTACCCGGCTGAGTGGTGTAATCCAGCGTGCCGGCGGCCAGTTCGGTTTCGGCCTGGACACGGTTGTCGGACTTGAGCCACACCAGGCTGCCGTGCAGGCCATCTTGCCCACCCAGGCGCAAAAGCGCGGTTTGATCGAACGCATGCCGTGCAGCCAGGTAATAAGCGCCCCCACGGTTCATCCTGCCATCGGCCGGGCCCTTGCCCAGGTTCAGTCCGTCATCGTTGATCAGGAACCCTCGGCCCAGCTTGACCACCTGGCGCCCGCCGGAAATATCAACCCCGTCCTTGCCCAACGCAGGGAACAGGTCGCCGGAGCGCCAGCCCAGGTAGGCGTCTTCGATCTTTGTTGTGCGCTCGGTCCCCAGGGAATTGCCGCCCGGGTCGCCGTCGCCCCAGGTGGCGGAGCTGACCAGGGCGAACGCCCCATACGCGGTGCCATTACCTGCCAGGGACTGGTCGCCACTCAAGCCGTATTTGATAAAACCTTCGCGCCAGGTAGATCCCCCGGGCGTGCCGTCGTAGTTCTTGCGACTGTTGAACTGGCCGAACACGGCGATCATGTCTGCGTTGAGGTGCCGGCTCTCATCACTGTACAACTCATAGGCCTGGGCCTGATTGATGGCGCATAGCACCAATGTGCACACAAGCGTGCTACCGAACACGGAATGACGTGATGGATTGCGCATGGCTCAAGCTCCTTGTGGTGCGCCTTTAAAAGGCAGTCTTAGGTATTGGCGAGACATCGGTGCAGCAGCGCGGCACCGATTTCGCGGGGGAACTAGCAGCAGGTGGCGAGCGCCGCTTCGAGCGCAGAAACAATCAGGCCAGCCTCGTCGGACGTCAGGGTCAACGGCGGCGAGAGGATGATCTTGTTACCTATCGGACGCACCAGCACGCCGGCACGCCGCATTTCGTCAGCGATCCGCAACGGCTGGCCGTCTGCGGGGTTGAGCGGTTGGCGCGTGGTTTTGTCGGCGACCAGGTCCAAGGCAATCATCAAGCCCTTGCCGCGCACTTCGCCCACGGCGTCATAACGCTCGGTCAACGGTGCGAGTTGCTTCAGCAATTGCGCGCCGACTCTGGCGGCGTTGCCCGGCAGATCCTCGGCTTCGACGATATCGAGTACCGCCAGGGCGGCCGCGCACGCGGTCGGGTGACCGCTGTAGGTGTAGCCATGCATGATCACGCTGCTGAAGCCCGGGCCGTGCTCGATCCCATCGACGATGCGTTGGTTGAACAGCGTGGCACCCATCGGGATATAACCGGCAGTGATGCCTTTGGCCAGGCACAGGATGTCCGGCGCGACGCCCCAGCCGCGACTGCCGAGCATGCAGCCCGTGCGGCCGAAGCCGGTCACCACTTCGTCGGCGATCAACAGAATGCCGTGGCGATCACACACCTCTCGCAGGCGCGGCCAGTAATCGGCTGGCGGTACGATCACCCCGCCTGCGCCTTGCACCGGCTCGGCGATCAATGCCGCAATGGTCTGCGCCCCCAGCAATGCGATCTGATCCTCCAGCTGACGAATACAGTGCGCGGTCAGCGCTTCGGGATCGCGGCAATCCCAGGGATTGCGGTACAACCAGGGCGTGTCGAGCAAATGGCAGCCGGCCAACAGTTGGCCGTGGTTGTAGTGGTAAACGCCATTGCCTCCCACCGATGTGCCGCCCATGTGCACACCGTGATAACCGTTACGCAGAGACAGGAAACGCGTACGTCCCGGATCGCCGCTGGCGATCCAGTATTGGCGCGCCATTTTCAGCGCGGTTTCCACCGCATCGGAGCCGCCGGAACTGAACAGCACCCGTGTCATGCGCTCCTGGGCAAACATGGTGGTCAACCGTTCGGCCAGATCAAACACCCGAGGGTGGGCAATGCCGTCGAAGGTCTGGTAATACGCCAGCTCGTCCAGCTGCGCGGCGATGGCAGCCTTGACGCTGGCGCGGTTGTGCCCAATGTTGACGTTCCACAGCCCGCCCACACCATCGAGCATGCGATGGCCATCGATGTCGGTGATGTAGTTGCCGTCACCACGGGCGATGATCAACGTTTTGGAGCGTTGCTCCGGGGCGCTGGAACTCATGGGGTGCCAGAATTTCTTCTCGGCGGTCTTGTATTTTTCGTACATGATCAAGTGCCTTATTCAGTATCACGTTTGCGGACAAACAGCAGTTGCTGGCCAGTGAACTCCAGCAGCCCCTCAAGGCCGAACTCGACGCCAAACCCGGACATCTTGCTGCCGCCAAACGGCGTGTTCGGCTGGATCTGCGCGTGGCAGTTGACCCAGGCAACGCCGCTTTCCAGGCGGCTGGCCAGTGCCTGGGCCTGCTCCACGTCCGGTCCCCAGACCGATCCGCCCAGCCCCATGTCACCGGCATTGGCGCGCCGCAGCACATCCTCGACATCCTGGTATGCGATCAAGGGCAACACGGGACCGAACTGTTCCTCGTCGACCAGACGCTGGCCATCTGTCACGTCCGCGACCAGGGTGGGTGGATAAAAGAAGCCGGGGCGATCCAGACGCGCGCCGCCGCACAGCACGCGCGCGCCTTGTGCCCGTGCGTCGGCGACTAGCGCGTCGACATGTTCCAATTGCTCAAGGTTTTGCACCGGGCCAAAGGTGACGCCAGCTTCCAGGCCATCGCCCACCACTTGGCGCTTCGCAATCAGAGTCAGCGCATCAGCAAAGGCCTGGTACTGCGATTCGTGGATATACAGGCGCTTGAGGGCCGCGCAGGTCTGGCCCATGTTGAGAAACGCCGCCTGGAAAATCTCCTCGACCACCGCCTCAATCGGCGTACCTGGCAGAACGATTGCCGCGTCGTTACCGCCCAGCTCCAGGGTCAGGCGCTTGAGGTTGTTGGCGGCGCCGCGCATGACGCTTTGTCCGGCGGAGGTCGAGCCGGTGAACACAATCTTCTGAATGCCAGTGTGCGAAGTGATTGCGCTGCCGAAACCTTGCTCGCCCGTCAGGCAATTGATCACGCCGTGAGGCACATGGCGGGCGATGATCTCCACCAGGCGCAAGGTGCTCAGCGGGGTCAGGCTCGACGGTTTGCTGATCACACAGTTACCGGCTCGCAGCGCCGGCATGATGTGCCACACAGCGATCATGAACGGCCAGTTCCACGGTGTAATCGACGCCACCACACCCAAAGGCTTGCGATGCAACTCGATCCGCTGAGTGGGGGTTTCTTCCACCAGCTCCACGGCAATCTCCTGACCGGCCGCATAGCGGGTCCAGGCGGCGGAACCCATGACTTCGGAAAACGCCAGTTCCAGCGGTTTGCCTTGTTCCAGCACAATCAGCCGGGCCAGTGACTCGGCCTCCCGCTCGATATCCGCCGCAACCGCCAACAGGCGCTCGCAACGGTCTGCGTGGGTGCTGTGTCGCCAGCTTTTGAACGCCGCCTGCGCGGCGTAGACCGCCAGGTCGAGTTGCGCCAGCGAGCCGGCGGGGCATTGGGCGAATGCAGCACCGGTGGCCGGGTTGATCACGTCAAACTGGCCCTTATCACCGGCAACCTGAACACCATCGATGAGCATCTTGTAGTTGTGCATTTGAAACCTTCCTTTCACACACTGACGAGCCATACCGGGCAACGGCAGGCTGGTATTGTCTGGTTAGTCGAGCCGTAACGAGTGCGGCCTTAAAGCTTGTGGCTGCCCAAGGCGTGAAACCGTTGCGGGGAGATCTTTCGCAAGCGCGCGGCGAGCATGACGCCGATGATCAGGGCCGCGGGAATGATGGCGCAGAGTCCGTAGGACAACAGTTGGCTGGCCCCGGTCAGCACGTCGAAGTGCACCACCGCCAGCACCAGCACGAGCACTAATGCCAGGGAGGAGAAAACAGGCAGGATGCGCCCGCGCCAGATCCCGACGTTAAGCTCGGGATGACGCTGAAAGTAGACGCAGACCGCTACCGACGTCAGCGCCATCAGCAAAATGACGCAGAGGGTGGCGAGGTTGGAGAACCAGGCGAACAGTTGCAGGATCGGGTCCGCATCCAATGCCGCGAAAATCAGTACCACCACTGCGGCAATCAGGCTCTGCAACACCGAGCCCATATGGGGGCTCTGATGCACGCGGTGAGTGGTGCCCAACAGACTGTGCAACAGGCCGTCACGACCGATCGCGTAAAAATAACGCGCCGCAGCGTTATGAAACGCCAGCAGGCCGGCATAGATACTGACCATGAACAGCACCCGGATAATCTGAGTCAGATAGGGGCCGACAAAGTGATCGGACATGCCGTAGATAAACGTCGTCGGGTCCTGCAAGGCCTGCAGCATCGGCACGATCTTGTCCGCGCCCACGCCCACTACCATCGACCACACCGACAGCGCGTAGAACCCGCCGATCAGCAACACCGAGCTGTAGGTGGCAATCGGAATGGTACGTTTGGGGTTTATGGCTTCTTCACCGTAAATGGTGGTGGCCTCGAAGCCGATGAATGCCGCGAAGCAAAACAGCAGGCCGATGGACGGGGTACCGCCGAGCACATGGGTACGATCAAACGCATCAAGGTTGATGCCGCTGTCGCCACCGGATTTGAGGATGGCAAAATCCAGGATCAGGATCGCCAGGTATTCGGCGATTACCACCACTGACAGCACCCGCGCCGACAGGTCGATCTTGCGATAGCCCAGAATCGCGATGCTCGCCATCGCCATCAGCGAGTAGGACCACCACGGCAACACCAGGCCGAAGACACTTTCCATGGTGCCACTGACGACCCCACCGAACATGCCATACAAGCCGACCTGAAGAATGTTATAGGCAAACATCGCCAACACCCCGGCCGCGCCGCCTGCCAGGCCACCCAAACCACGTGAGGTGAACGCATAAAAACCGCCGGCATTGGTCAGGTGCCGGGACATGGTGGTGTAACCCACCGAGAACGCGAGCAGCACCAGCAACGCCAGGATCAGCAATGCCGGCGTGCCGGCGCCATTGCCCAGCATGATGCCAATCGGGAAGCCACCAGCGATCACACTTAAAGGGCTCGCCGCCGACACCACGAAAAAGATGATGAACCCGACGCCCAGGGCGCCACGCTTGAGCTCCGTGGAGCTGTTGATCGAGATAGGTACACTCATGTTGTTGACCTTATTGTATGAGGCAGTCGCTGTTGGGGTGGCCCGATTGAATTCCATCGGCACCGATTAGCGTTTTGTTTGAGTTGCGCGCTGAATTCGATCCTATGCCCGCCCTTGAACCGCTCGCTATCCCAAATCGGTAGCATCCGAGGCGCCGCCCCAAAACAGGTCAATGCGTCACCGGCAATCCGGCAGTCCTTGCCGATTCGGGATAACTGCCAGGCCGCTCCCTCCCGCATGCTAGCGTCACCCGCTCTATACCCAGATGCCGGCACCGATAATAAAAGCGAGGGCCAGGTCCACAGCCCATCGCAGCCAAAGCCCTCTGCAGGAAGCCTCAGTCATGCGTTTAGCTCATCTCACTATCCAATGGCGGATCACACTCCTGAGCGGACTGTGCCTGCTGGCTGTCGTCGGCGCGCTGGTAGGCGCCTCGGTGTACCAGAACCAACAAAGTGCAAAATTGCTGAAGGAGCAGAGCAGTCACCTGCTCGGACAAGCCGCCGTGGAGCGCTTGCAAGCCCAGGCCGTTGCTCATGGCCAACACGTCGAACGCTTTTTCAACGAAACGGCGCTGTATGGCGAAGGGTTCGCGCAACAGGTTCTGCAACTGCGCGATCAAACGCTCAATGGACGCCTCACGGCTGCGCAATTGCGCGAAGCGCTGATCAGCGTGACCCGTCAGACACTGCTCAAACGCGAAAAAGTGCTCGGCCTGTACGTCATACTTCTGCCTGACGCATTGGCGAGCGCAGACGCCGCTTTCGTCGGGCAACGCGCACTGGCGAGCAACGAAAAAGGCCGTTTTGCGCTGTATTGGTCACAGAGCCAGCCGGGACAACTGGTCCAGGATGTGCTCACCGAGGCGCAAATCTTCACCGACACGGCGCCACCCGGCAGCGAACCGACAAACGTCTGGTACACCTGCCCTCAAGCTCAAAAGCGCACTTGCGTGGTGGAGCCCTACACCAGTGAGGTGGAAGGCCAGAAAGTCCTGATGAGCAGCGTTTCTATCCCTCTGATCGCCAACGGCAAGGTCCTCGGCGTGGTCGGCATGGACATTGGCCTCGACACTCTGCAAAAGCTGGCTGCCGACCTCGGCCAGGACCTGTATCAAGGCAACAGCGAAGTCGCCATTGTGTCGCCCACCGGCCAGGTGGCAGGACGCAGCGGCGAAGTCTCCGGGGCCACCCTCGATATACGCCAGGCTCTGCAAACCGTGCCAGGCAATCCACTCTGGCAACTGGAGATCAAGGTTCCCCAAGACCTGGTGCAGGCTTCCGCTCGGCAAATGCAAAGCGAACTGGACGACAAAAGCCACCAGGCCAACTGGCTCAACCTTTGCCTGGGGGTACTGGCCAGCTGCCTCGGCATGGTACTGATCTGGCTGGCCGCCTACGGGGTGACACGCCCACTGCTGAAGGTGGCGAGTCTGCTTGATGCCATCGTCGATGGCGATGGTGACCTCACCCAACGCCTGCCCGCCGGGCGACGCGACGAATTGGGCCAATTGGCCAATGGGTTCAACCGTTTTCTGGACAAGTTGCAGCCGATTATTCGCGACATTCAAACCGCCTCCCTGGATACCCGCAACAGCGCCAATACCTCGTCGGGGATTGCCCGGGAAGTCAGCGCAGGGATGCAACGCCAGTACCGCGAAGTGGAGCTGGCCGCGACCGCTCTGCACGAAATGAGTGCCAGTGCCCAGGAAGTGGCGCGCCACTCCCACGGTGCCGCCGACGCAGCGACAGCCGCCGAAAGCGCGAGCCGATCAGGTCAAGCTGTGTTCTCCATCGCCGAAAGCAGCATCGAAAGCCTTGATCAGCGCCTGGACACCACCCTTAAGCAAGTGCATGCCCTCGCCAATAGCAGCACCCAGATCGGCCAGGTGCTGGACGTCATCAGCACCATCGCGCAGCAGACCAACTTGCTGGCGTTGAATGCGGCTATCGAAGCGGCCAGAGCGGGCGAACAGGGGCGCGGCTTCGCGGTGGTGGCCGATGAAGTCAGGCACCTGGCCAGCAACACCCAGAGCTCGGTCGAACAGGTCCGCACGGTGATAGAGACGTTGCAGCAGTTGAGCCAGGAGGTGGTGCACAGCACTCAACTGAGCCGTGAGCAAGCCGGCAGCAGCGTGATTCAGGTGCAACAGACCCGTACGGCGCTGGAGAATATTTCCCAGGCCGTGGATGTGATCGAACAGATGAATCAGCAGATCGCCAGCGCAGCCCTGGAGCAAAGCACGGTCGTGGAAGATATCAGCCATCGGGTCAGTGACATTCGCAGCATCAGCGAAACACTGACCAAACGGATGAGCGATGCCTCAACGGCCAGTGACTCACTCCATGAAATGGCCAACCATCAGCAGCAGCTTGTAGGCCACTTCCGTGTGTAAAGGGGCTCGGCCGGCTATCTGACAGCTGCCTGCCGGTGCTGAAATCCTGAATGGATTGCAGTTGCCGGCTTCCTACCCTCCATTATCGAGCCCCACCCATGATTCCCCCGCGACGCTGGCTGATCCTGGCCATTATTTCCAGCGCTTTGCTGCTGATCGTCATTGATATGACGGTGTTGTACACCGCGCTGCCGACACTGACCCGTGAGCTCAATGCCTCCGCTTCTCAAAAGCTCTGGATCATCAACATCTATGCATTGATCGCTGCCGGGCTGCTACTGGGCATGGGCACACTCGGTGACCGCCTCGGGCACAAACGCCTGTTTATCGGCGGACTGAGCGTGTTTGGTCTGTTCTCGCTGATCGCGGCCTTCTCGCCATCGGCCAGCGTATTGATCGGTGCCCGCGGCTTTCTGGCCGTCGGCGCGGCGATGATGATGCCGGCTACGCTGGCCATCGTCCGGATAACGTTCGCCGACCCGCGCGAGCAGGCCATGGCTTTCGGCATCTGGGCATCGGTTGCTTCAGGGGGCGCTGCGTTCGGCCCGGTGGTGGGCGGCCTGCTGCTGGAGCATTTCTGGTGGGGCTCGGTTTTTTTGATCAACGTGCCTATTGTGCTGGTGGCACTGGTCCTCGGCGCGGTGTTGATCCCGAATCACCCGGGGGATGCCAAAAAACGATGGGACTGGCTGGGTTCGCTGCAGGTCATGATCGGGCTGATCAGCCTGGCGTATGCCGTCAAGGAACTCGGTAAACGGGCGCCCTCCTTCGACGGCATGTTGGTGGCGGTCGTCCTGGGTGCGCTATTCCTGACGCTGTTCATTCGGCGCCAACGCCGTGCCGCACAGCCGATGCTCGATCTGGCACTGTTCACTGCACCGGGCTTCAGAAATGCCGTCATTGCAGCAGTCGTGTCGGCCGCTGCATTGATCGGCATGGAACTGGTGTTCAGCCAGCGCTTGCAGCTGGTGCTCGGCATGTCGCCGCTGGAGGCGGCATTGTTCATCCTTCCTCTGCCACTGGGCTCCTTCGTCGCAGGGCCGCTTGCCGGTTATTACCTGCCGCGCCTGGGAAACCGGCGGATGCTGTTCTGGACGTTGCTGCTGTCGTCAGCCGCGATGCTGAGCTATCTCTTGCTGCACAACGCTGCGGTTTACCTGCAAATCGCCAGCCTTGCCCTGTTGGGCTTGACGATTGGCGCGGCACTGACCGTTTCGTCCAGCACCATCATGCTCAGCGTGCCCGCCGATAAAGCCGGCATGGCCGCCTCCATCGAGGAAGTGTCCTTTGAACTGGGCGGTGCTGTGGGTGTGACGCTGGCGGGCAGTCTGTTATCGGCGATTTATGCGTATTCGGCGGGCCTGATGATTCCGTCATGGCTGACCCTGACCCCCGCGACATTCGAGAGTCTCGACGACGCACTGGTCGTCGCCGAGACGTTGTCACCCGAAGGCCGCGCGATGCTGAGCGCATTCGCCCGTGCGGCGTTCGATGCAGGCTTTGTTGCCGTGCTGGCAGCGTCGGCAGTCCTGCTGTTGATCGCATCGCTGCTGGTCAAGTTGAGCCGACAGCCGCAGCCGCACGAGGGCGCAGACCATCCTTGGTAAGCGTTGAACGGTTCTGCGTGGGGCCTTAAAGCTTGTGGCTACCCAATGCCCGGTACCGCTCCGGCGACGCCTTGCGAAGTCGAGCCGCCAGGAACACACCCCCCAGCAAGGCTGCGGGAATGATGGCGCAGAGGCTGTATGACAAGGCCAGGCTGGCGCCCGTCAGTACATCGAAATGCACCACCGCGAGTACCAGGACCGCCAATAGGGCAACACAAGAGAAACCGGGGAATATCCGCCCACGCCAGATCCCCACCTTGAGTTCGGGGTGACGCCGGAAAAAGAAGATGACCGCTGCGGAAGTGAGCGCCATCAACAAAATCACGCACAGCGTGGCCAGGTTGGACAGCCAGGCAAACAGCTGCAGGATCGGATCGGCATCCATGGCGGCGAAAATCAGTACCACCACTGCCGAGATAAGGCTCTGCAACGCCGACCCCATATGAGGACTCTGGTGCACGCGATGGGTCGTACCCAAGCGGTGCGGCAACAGGCCGTCACGCCCAATCGCGTAGAAATAACGGGCCGCGGCGTTATGAAACGCCAGCAGGCCGGCATAGATACTGACCATGAACAGCACCCGGATAATCTGAGTCAGATACGGGCCGACAAAGTGGTCGGACATGCCGTAGATAAACGTCGTCGGGTCCTGCAAGGCTTGCAGCATCGGCACGATTTTGTCCGCCCCCACGCCCACCACCATCGACCATACCGACAGTGCGTAGAAACCACCGATCAGCAACACCGAGCAGTAGGTGGCAATCGGGATAGTACGCTGCGGGTTCTTGGCCTCTTCGCCGTAAATAGTCGTCGCCTCGAAGCCGATAAATGCCGCGAAGCAGAACAGCAGGCCGATGGACGGTGTGCCGCTGAACACATGACTGCGATCAAACGCATCAAGGTTGATGCCGCTGTCGCCACCGGATTTGAGGATGGCAAAATCCAGGATCAGGATCGCCAGGTACTCGGCGATCACCATCACCGACAGTAGCCGGGCCGACAGGTCGATCTTGCGATACCCCAGAATCGCAATGCTCGCCATCGCCATCAGTGAGTAAGACCACCACGGCAACACCAGTGCGAACATGCTTTCCATGGTGCCACTGACGACCCCACCGAACATGCCATACAACCCGACCTGGAGAATGTTATAGGCAAACATCGCCAACACCCCGGCCGCCCCGCCTGCCAGGCCACCCAAACCACGGGAGGTGAACGCATAGAAACCGCCGGCATTGGTCAGGTGTCGGGACATGGTGGTGTAGCCCACTGAAAACGCCAGCAGCACCAGCAACGCCAGGATCAGCAACGCCGGCGTGCCGGCACCGTTACCCAGCATGATGCCAATCGGGAAGCCACCGGCGATGACACTTAACGGGCTCGCCGCCGACACCACGAAAAAGATGATGAAACCAACACCCAGGGCACCACGCTTCAACTCCGTCGAACTGTTGATCGGGATAGATACACTCATGTTCTTGACCTTATTGTATGAGGCAGTCGCTGTAGGATCGGTGCAGCAAGCCGTTCACCGTCACCGATAGAGCTTGTCGTTTTTGTCGCACGCTGGATTCGATCCTATGCCTCACCATGAACGCCCCGGTATCCCAAATCGGTAACCTGTTACGCCATCACCTGAACGGCGCCATCCGCCCCCCTGACCTCACTGCGAAGCGAGACGCGTCGTCAGTTCCGACGCCGCGCCGGTCACCAGGTCGCACAGATAGCGCTGCTGAAACGCACCGAACCGCTCACTACGCCCCACCAGGGTCATGCTCCCGAGGACGCGCTGCTTTTCGTCGAAGATCGGCGCCGCGACGCCACTGCGTCCCGGGTGCAGTTCGCTTTCGCTGATGCAGTAGCCCTGTTTGCGGATGGCGAGCAGGCTCTTGATGAACGGCTTCCACTCCAGTCCCAGATGCTGCAATTCGGATGGGTTCACGTGAGCGTCGTAGACGCGTCGGATTTGGCGCGGTAGCAGATAAGCCATTACGACCCGGGAGGTCGCGCTGTGGAAAAGATCGATCGACCGCCCCCTGCCGCTACCAACCGGTCCGGCATCGGAGCCACGATGGATCAGCACGTTGACCACGGAGTCGCCATGCCACTCGCTGACCAGCGCGTCCAGGCCGGTGTCGGCGACCAGGTTGTCGACCAGGTCCCGGCTGCATGCCAACAACGGATCGTAGTTCGTCATCAGATGCTCCAGCGTGACGATTCGCGGGCCGAGCGCATAACCGCGCGGCAATCGCTTCAAAAAGCCCGCGTCGCCGAGTTCGCGCAGATAACGATAGGCGGTGGCGGGTGTGTAGCCGAGCTCCCGGCAAATGATGTCCACATCGATGACCGGTTGTTCCGGGCGGAACAGGTCGAAGACCATGAGCAGACGGCGCAGGCTATTCATCTTTCTCTACATCCTTGTGAAGCCGACAGTCACCTCGCCACTGCTTTCAGCGGGTGGGTGTTCAGGCATGAGCGCAACCGGTGATGGCAGCGCGGGGGGTATGGGATGGCAACTCTGCGAACAGCTCCTGATACTCCGCCGCAAAATGGCTGAGGTGAAAGAAGCCCCATTGGGCAGCGGCATCGCCGATCGAGAGAGACGACGCGCGGGTGGACATCAAGGTCCGGCGTACACCGTTGAGCCTCACAGAGCGCAAGTAATTCAGCGGCGTCGTCTCGGCAACCGAGCGAAAGCTGTTCTGCACGGTACGCCGACTGACCTGGAGTCGCTGGCACAACTCGATCACGCTGGGCACGTCGATCATCTCCGAGGTCGCCAGACGGTGGCATTTCTCGACAATGAAGCTGCGCGTGGAGCTTGCGGAGCGTTGTTGCTTGTCGCAGGCCGGGTCGGTCATGAGTTGCAGCAACTCGCCGAGCATCGCCTGCTCCAGCGCCAGCTCCCGTTCCCGATCTCGCGTGCTGTCGAGTTCTTCGTACACCAGGGCTTGGGAGAACATCGCCAGCAATCGGCGACGAGCGTCTGCAAAACGCGGGGTGGAAACCCTGATCACCGGTTGACGCAGCAACCGGCTGACCTCCTTCGCCGAAGCCGTTTGCGCCAACGCCTGCTCGAACAATTCACGTTCGAAGGTGATCGACAGCAGCTCCATGCCCATCGGCATATGGAACATGAACTCCTCGCCACCGTGAAGAAAGAACAGACTGCTATCGTCCGCCTCCCGCCCCTGCATCCGAATCGAACCCGGGGTGGTGATCGGCACGGCAAAGCACATCTTGCCTCGGGGAGCCACGCCGTGCTGCACGACACGCTGGTTGATCTGCTCGAGAAAGACGTGGACACCCGCCGTCGACAACTGCATCAGCGAACTCTCGGTCGAGCCTGCCGTTAGCTGACTGTAGTCCTGGTTCCACTCCTGGACGGTAGCCGCATGGACATGGACGTCGCTGAAATGGCTGATAGTCTGATTTTTCATGATGTCGAAAGCCTCTGCCAATATTCTTGTTTTTAGATCGCCTTCCTATGCGATATTCGCACATAGTGAGAATTATGCACAATTCTTTATGAGATTTTAAATTCACTGGAAGGTGCGCTCAGGGCGGTCCATCCATGTGCCAATTCGGGCTACCGGCCACAGACTCGTCGCGGAGATGATCAGCACACTTAAATCGACATTCAGAGAGAACGTCATGAGTGAAGCCAAACTTGAATCCCTGCACTTCGCGGATGCCCCGCTGATTACCTCCAGCACACTTCCCGGCCCCAAAACCCGCGAGGCCCTGGCGTTGTCGGCGCGTACCGAATCCATGGCGCGCGGCGGCGGACGCATGCCCATCGCCATGGACCGTGCCTTCGGCGCTACTTTCAAGGACCCCGATGGCAACACCTACATCGACCTGTCCGCCGGCGTGGGCGTCAGCAGCGTAGGCCGCTGCCACCCAAAAGTGGTGCAGGCGATCCGCGAACAGTCCGAAGTGCTGATGCATGCCCTGGAAATCAACAGTACCCGGCGCACCGAACTGGCGGCCAAGCTCTCCGAGATCGCGCCCGACGGCTTGCGTGGCGACTGCATCACCTTCTTCACGCAAAGCGGCAGCGATGCGCTTGAAGCCGCCATCAAGTTCGCCAAACGCATCACCGGGCGGCACCAGATCATCGCCTTCCATGGTGGCTACCACGGCGTGTGGAACGCCTCGGGTTCCCTGACGACAGGCACGGCCTACCGCAAGGGCTTCGGTGCCCAGATGGGTGGGGTCATTCACGCCCCCTACCCTTATGCCTACCGTTTCCCTTTCGACACCACTCACAAAAGCGCCGAGCAGATCGCCGGCGAGTACGTGGACTACCTGTTGAACACCCCCTACACCGCCGCCGATGACGTGGCCGCCGTCATCGTGGAACCGGTGCAGGGCGAAGGCGGCTACGTGCCCCCCTCGCCAGAATTCCTCCAGCTGTTGCGCAAGGCATGCGACCGCAGCGGTACGCTGCTGATCGTCGATGAAGTGCAATCCGGCGCAGGACGCACCGGCAAGATGTGGGCGGTCGAGCACTCGGGCGTGAAGCCAGACATGCTCACTTTCGGCAAAGGCATCGGCAGCGACCTGCCAATGGCGGGCCTGATCATGCGTTCAGACCTGGCGGCCGCGATTCCTGACGGATCGATGCCCAACACCTTTGCCGCCAACTCGTTGTCCGCGGCGGTGGCGCTGACCAACATCAGCATCCTGCAGGACCCGGAGCTCGATCTGCTCAACCGCGCGCACACGCTGGGGTTGGAGGCGCAGGAACGTATCCGTGGCTTCAACAGCCCGTTCGTCGCTGAAGTCCGCGGCCGCGGCCTGATGATCGGTATCGAACTGGTCGAAGACCCGGCCACCAAGGCCCCCCTGGCGCCCGAAAAAATCGGTCAGCTCATGGGCTACCTGATGAACCACGGCGTGCTGATGATTCCCTGCGGTCGCTACAGCAACGTGATGCGAGTCATGCCGTCGCTGACGATTTCACGCTCGCTGTTCTTCAAGGCACTGGACATCTTCGGCGATGCCCTGGCCTCCCTCGAGGCGTGACCCGACCACTCCACATCACTCATGGACCCCAAAATGACTGAGCACTTGAATCACTTCATCGAAGGCGCGTCCCTCGAAGCCTCCGACGGCCGTCGCATAAACCTCGTCAACCCCGTGACAGAACAGGTGTACGGCAGCTCCGCACAGGGCACGACTGAGGACGTGGACCGCGCAGTGGCGGCCGCGCATCGCCAACTTGAGGGTGGCGCCTGGAGCCAGCTCGACGGCGCCCAGCGCGGCCGATTGCTGTCAAAACTCGCTGACCTGGTTGAACGCGACACCGAATTGCTGGCCGATATGGATGCCAACGCCATCGGTCGCTCACCCATCGAACCGCGCCGGATGGACTTGCCCAACGCGATCGCCAACCTGCGTGCCGCCGCCGGCTGGGCCAACCAGCTTGAGGGGCGCACCATTCCCACCGGTGGCTACTTCGGCACCAAGACCCTTTCGTACACGGTACGCGAGCCAGTGGGTGTGGTCGGCGCCATCGTTCCCTGGAATTCGCCGTTGATGATCACCGTCTGGAAGCTCGCCGCTTTGCTGGCGGCAGGCTGCACCGTGGTCATCAAACCTTCGGAAGAGACGCCGCAGTCTGCCCTGCACCTGGCGGTGCTGGCTCAGGAAGCGGGCTTCCCTGACGGCGTGATCAACGTGGTTACCGGCTACGGCAATGAGGTGGGTCGCGCCTTGTGCGAACACCCGCTCGTTGCCAAGATCAGCTTCACCGGCAGCCCCGAGGCCGGACGCGAAATCCAGCGCACCGCCGGTGTGCTGTTCAAGCGCGTGGCATTGGAGCTGGGCGGCAAGAGCCCCCAGATTGTCTTCGACGATGCCTCTTTCGAAGACGCGCTGCGCGGGTGTGCGCTCGGCCTGTTCGCCAACCAGGGCCAGGTCTGTGCAGCCGGCTCGCGCATCCTGGTCCACCGCAGCATCGCAGATCGCTTCGGCGCAGCGCTGGCCGATGCCGCGCAGGCAGTCAACGTGGGCGACCCTCGCCAGCCCGGTGTACAGATGGGACCGGTGGCCAAGAAAGCGCAATTCGATCGCGTTAACCGATACATCCAACTGGGTATCGACCAAGGCGCCTCGCTACTGGCCGGCGGTGTATCGACGCCTGAACGCGGCTGGTTTGTCCGGCCGACGATCTTCACCAACGCCAACAACACCATGGCGATCGCCCAAGACGAAATCTTCGGGCCCGTCGGCACGCTGATCACGTTCGACAGCGAAGAGGAAGCTATCGCACTGGCCAACGACTCCTCCTACGGCCTGGCGGCCACGATCTGGACGACCGACCTGGTGCGAGCGCACCGCGTAGCCGCTGCGGTGAAGGCCGGTGCCGTGGGTATCAACTGCTGGAGTCCGCTGGACGCCAACCTGCCCTGGGGCGGCGTAAAGACCAGCGGTATCGGCCGTGAAGGCGGGTTTGCCGGCGCGGTGGCCTACACCGAAGAGAAAGTCATCACCGTGCTGCTGCCTTCCTGAGCACGATCCCTGTCCTGACCGAATCACCCTCCGGCCTCTGTGTCGCGAGGGTGACCGTTCAAAAGTGCATCCCTGATGCCGTTGATAATCAATGGAGAGACTACGATGAACCCGATAGAACAACAAACAACCGATCGGTATCCGACGTCCCTGCGAATTTTGCACTGGGTACGCGCCGTGCTCATCGCAGGCCTCCTCTGGGCAGGCTGGCATATGACCGGTCTGAATGACGAAGTGGCGAGCAAGTACGAGCTCTATTACCCGTGGCACAAATCCTTTGGACTGTTGATGTTTCTGGTTGTCCTGACTCAGATTGCCCTGCGTTTTCGGACCCCCGTGCTTCCGCAGCCGCTGGAAACACTGGCGAGCTATGAAAGGTTCCTGTCAAGGCTTACGCAGCGTGTCATGTATGCGCTTGTGGTGATCGTGCCGTTGATGGGGTACTCAATGTCGAGCACCTACACGATGAGTGACGGGGTGTTCTTTTTTGGGGTCAACCTGCCGGAGCTCCTTCCGAAAAATGACGATTGGTTCGCCGTCTTCCAATGGCTGCACAAAGTGCTCGCCTACACCCTGCTCGGATTGATTCTGTTGCATGTCGTGGGCGCTCTGAAACACCGGTTTTTCGACCGGGACCCTCGTAACGATGTCCTGCGCCGCATGCTGTGACGGGGTGAGGCGTTGACGCAAGACGTCAACGCCTCATGGCTTTACCGGAGGGGCCCGTTAAAGTCCGCCGGCAAAGCGACTGGCTTGACGAGTACCGCATCCTCCGGCAGCAAATAGCCCTCCTTTATCGCCTGTTGTTTGGCGGCTTTGAAACGACTCGCATAATTCGCATAACTGCCATATAACGCCTTCAGCCGCTGCGCAGAATACGGCACCTTCGTGTCGTAGGCCGAACCGCAGCCGGTCTCCTGGTCGGTCATGTAAGTGGCGCTTGGCACCTTGATCCACGGCGGACGCACACCACCCAGCATGTTGCCGGTCTGCGGGTCGCGGGCAACCCCCTTTCCGTCGCGATCGACCCGTGCAGCCTTGGACATCGGCGTGCCTTCACGCACCCAGCGATCCATCGCGTCCAGGATCGCGGACACGACCGTCTCCACTGGCTCGTCATAGAGGGACTGGCATTGTGGATCGTTGCGCTTGTCACCGTCAGCCGGATGCGGCTCTGTCCCGTCGGTGCCCTGATCGGCGAGACGAAGGTGTGGCATGCCCGCGACTTCGTAGTAGCGCAACTTCGGCTGGTCCGTATCGTGCGGTAGCGCGATCTCCTGACTTGCATCGTGCACCACTTCGGTCTGACTGTAGACAGTCACGAACGGAGCATCCTCGGGCATTTTCCGCGGAACCCTGAGAACCTCTCCACCCAGGTCGCCATACACAACGTGCCCCATCATATAGGCGTCGATCAGCGGCTGCCCGTCAGGCATGCGCCACTGCTGGTGACGCCCCTGGTCGAGATAATCGAGCCAGAGTTGCCCGTTGATTGCCCAGGTATTGACATAGATGCGCTTGACCTCTAGCCCCTGTGTGGGACCGCTCTCGAGGTTGGACTTGAACAACAAGGCGAGTTGCGCGGCAATGCCTTGCGACTGCGGCGGGTACTGATCGGGGCCGCTGCCGCGCCGAAAACGGTCGCTGTCGTAGTAGCTGCCGAGCGGTGCGTAGCGCTTGTAGTCGTAGCGCCGCATGAAATCCAGATTCAAGTTACGGGGCTCAGGATCCCAATCCAGTGTCTTGGGATCGTTCGCGGGTCTGTTGATGCTGAGTGTGTAGCCGGCGAATGCGTAGCCCTTGCGCATCAGGTAGTCGCGGGTGAGGATCCAGCCCGCGCTGCGTTCGCCCATCCAACTGAACGGTTCCATCACGACAGTGCCGTTGAATCGTCCAGGGTCTTTGGGTTTGCGGATGAGGAAGCGTGTCACATAGGGAGCGTCGAACAATTGCTCGCCAGAAGCGGTGATCGCTGGCGCGAGCCCCAGCATGTAGTATTCCTCCTCTACATACCCGAACCTCTCGAGGTCGACATACTCTGTGCCGTGCCTTGAGGCGGACGCAAGAGGCAACCGGCCGCTCGAAGGCACTAAAGCTATTAGAGGCATGGATGGCGTTTGCGCGCCGACGGCCTCCGCCGTCGTCAGAGCTAGGAAAGCCGCCAGGGTTAATGTAGGTAGCCAAACCTCGCGTATGGGGTTCACTTCCAGGCTCCGATGGTTTTCCCATTGGGCAACCGCAGCGCCTGAAGGGCTCCGCCCGTCTTCGTCTCGTCCTTCATCGGAGCGAGCTGCACGTCGACCTTATCGCCCGGCTTGAGGGTATTGGCCATCCAGCCCTGGCGCATCAGAATGTTCGGGCCGCCGGCCTCGATCGCCCAGGTCTCGGTCTTGTCCCCGTTCTGCACATCGACGAACAACCAGACATGAGGATTTTTATACTGCACCTCACCCACCGTACCGCCAATCTCTACCAGCTTCGCCATGTCGAAGGCTGAGTAGGAGTGGTGGGCAAAAGCAGCAGGTGCTGACAAGCCCAAGAACGCCAAGCTGAACAGCATGGGTTTTAAATTCACTTCGTATCTCCTTGATTATTGTTGTCCGCTCGGCTCACGTTATGTCGCTCGGGAATCGTCGTGACTTCCGCTCCCGTCACGGGATCGATCGACTCGTTATTGTTGTCCTCGCAGACGTACTCCATGAATTCGACCCCCTTGGGCGCACGGCGAAAGGTCAGCGACGACCAATGCCATGGCTTGACCAACGCATCCGGGTCTTCGACCATGCCGTCCACTTGCAGCAGACCTTTGTCGTTGATGAAGATCCGCTCCTTGATGATCATGCGGGGGCCATGGCCGAGCGCGTCGTCGGCGAGCCCATACTCGCTCAACGTGGTCTCCTGCCGAATGTTGGTGGTCTCGACGACCAACACATTTCCCTCCCACCGTGCGACCGAATAGCCCTCAAACGTCGGGGGCGCTTCCTCGGGATTGGGGGGCGTGCGCCCATCGAGGTAAATGCGACGGGTCTCTCGCAGGAACTCCTGCGCCCAGTTGATCTGCGTCGGCGTCTGCATGATCTCTACCGCGTAGGGCCCAATCATATTCGTCGGCATGCCCAGCACCTTGCACGAGGTCTTGAACTCGCTGCCAACTGCGGCTAAGGCCTCAGTCCGCTTGTTGAAGCTCTCGAGGTACACACCCTTGAGTTCCGGCGTGGTGCCGAACGGAGGGCCGATATTGGTATCGGGGTTATCGGCACCGGTGCTGTTGACGAGCGGGTCCACGGAACTCCCCACCGGCATCCAGAGCCCGCTGATGTCGGGCGATCCAACCTTCGGTTTGGCCGCACTGGATGTCTCACCAGGCGTTGCGGCGATTGCGAACGACGGATACGCAGGTGCAGCCAGGACGGCCAGCAGCGCGATGACAGCGTGAGAAAGAGGGATCGTTTTCATAGGCATGGCCTGCATCTACTCCGTTAATTGTTTCTACGAGTGGCAGTGCCTGGCATCCCGGAAGTCGCCAGCCCGTTGAAGTGCATGACGGCCGGTGCCAGGAGTGTGGGTGTCGTTAATTCCATGGGGACGAGACTCAACCCCTCTGTTGGGGAGGTATCTCGAATCAGCATTCGCTCACTAGGATTGGCGGCGTAGACGGCTGCTCAGAAAGCCATCCACACGATGAACTGGAAGTAAGTGTTCGTTGATGCGCTCCCGCTCTGCAGGCCACCGTCCCCGAGCCACTTTTCGGGCTTGTAGAAACCGACCAGAGGCGAGAGCGTGACGTTATCCGTCACCATCCAATCCAGGAAAAGGTCGACCTCGCGGGCAGAGAAGTCCTGCTCATGCGTACGGGAGAGCTGGTGGTAGTTGAAGGCCATTGCGTTAAGGGTCAATGTCTCGGTCGGCTTGACTGAGAGGAGTACGTCGTTGATCGACATGTTCGAGGTCACCGAACCGGCGTAATTCACGGCGACTTCACCCTGGTAGCGCTTGCGAAAACCGCCCTGGAACAGAAAGTCGTAACCTTCGGAATAGCGCGAATATCGATAGCTCACCGTCGGTTGCCATTGGGTATCGGCGAAGGTGTAGCCGGCGTCGAAGAACATCGCCCGCTGTGACCCTGAACGTTTTTCCTGACGCACCACTTCGAACGCAAAGTCGGCATTCTCGATCCCGGCATTGCCCTGCCCACGAATGCTGTAGACGTTCATGCCCTTGCGCTCAAGCCGATCACCAAAGGCATATCGCTCGTCAACATCCAGGCCGTGCAAGTACGTCGAACCGATCGAGCCGACGGGCGTCGTGTAGTCGACGGTGGCGGCAGCCACTTCGGTCTTCGACTGCCCGGGGTTATCGGATTTGAGCCAGATCAGGCTACCGTGAAGGCCCTCCTGACCACCCAGTTTCAAGACTGCCGTATTCCCGAACGCCAACCGCGGGCCAAGGTAAAAGGCGCCGCCGCGATCGAACCGGCCATCCCTTACGCCCTCGATAGGGTTGAAGGCCTTCCCGGGGGCGAACCCGTCATCGGTGATCAGGAAGCCGTCCACCGTAACGACCTGGCGGCCAAAAGAGAAATCAACCCCGTCCTTGCCCAGTGCAGGAATCAGATCACCTGACTTCCAGCCCAGGTAGGCGTCTTCCACAGCCGTTCTTCTTTCATTCCCGGAGGTGATCCCACCCGCGTCCCCATCGCCAAATGACCCCGTGCTGATCCAGCTGAGTCCGCCATACATCGAACCGGCAGTGATCTTGTCTGTCGTGCCGTTGAGACCGTACTTGGCGTAGCCTTCTTGCCACCGCATCCTGCCGGGCTCCCTCTCAGGGTCGCCGATGTAGTTCTTCTCGCTGCCGAACCAGCCAAACGCCGCCGACAGGTCGGCGTTCAGGACCGTTGCACCATCGCCTTCGCTGTAGAGCTGGTAGGCGTGTGCCTGCGGCTCAAAAGTACAGAGTGCAACCAGCGAAAGTAATGGGGCGTAACTGAGGGTGCGCATGACGTCTCTCCTTTTTTTTATATTTGTGAGGCGAGCCATGAGTGTTCCGGCTTGCGTCGCGCAAGCGGTAACCCAAATCAGCACTTTCAAGGGGCTGGCCGCCGATCCCTTCGCGCGATACCTCCCCCACTGCAAAACATCCTCAGTGCCTTGAATGGTTGCCGTTTTGGGCTACGGCCTCTGAACGCACTCCCCCTATGCTGGGCCCATAAGAACCATAAGAACCGAGGCACCTGTCATGACCCTTTTGTCACCCTCCCCGCTGTTACGTCAGGGGCTTTGTCTTCTGACCCTCTTCGCCTGCAGTGCCCTGGCACCTATTGCCAGCGCTCACCATTCGTTCGCCCTTTTCGACCAGACCCAGACGGTCTCGATCAAGGGTGTCGTCGAGCGCTTTGCCTGGACCAATCCTCACATCACGATTTACGTCGATACACCCGGCCCACCGGCCCAGCGATTCAAGATCGAAACAGGCAGTGTCAATGCGTTGCAGCGCACTGGCTGGAGCGCTGAGTCGATCAAGGCCGGCGAGAGTGCCGAGGTGTCCTTCAAGCCGTTGAAAAACGGTGAGCCAGGAGGGCTGCTCGTGGAGATCAAAATCGGTGACGTCGTGCTCACGGGCGGTGGATGAGAAATCCTTCCCTGGCTTCATGACGACCTAACCGAACAGTCCAGACCAGCAGCGTGGAGACGTTTCAATGAAACCGACACGAACCTTGAACACGGCAATGATCTTCGTGGGCATCGCCCTCGTGACTGTCGCCGGGATGTGCAACGCGGCAACACCTTCGAAGCCTCTTAACGACAAACACAGCGTCAGCACACGCCCCGACATCAGTGGTACCTGGGAAAGAACCCCAGACGACTGGTTCGGTGAGAACCCGGACGACCCGGTGCACCCGGGCGGACCGATGGACCTTAAGGCGTCCTATGCCGACGAATACGTCGCGCTGAAGAAGAAAGAAGCCGTGGCGAACGAGGCCGGAACGCCGTTGGCCACAACGAGCTCCAGATGCCTGCCTGAGGGCATGCCAACGTTGATGGCGGCGCTCTTCCCGATCCAGATCATTCACGACGACAAGCAAGTAATCGTCCTCGGTGAGTATCTCCAGCAGGTACGCCGGATTCTCTTGAACGAAGCGATGCCTGCGAAAGAGAAACTGGACCCTACCTATCAAGGCCATTCGCGCGGCCACTGGGAAGGCGACACGCTCGTCGTGGAGACACAACGCGTGCGAACGGACGTGCGCTTCTACGACGTTCCGCACGGTCCGGACATGAAGATCACGGAACGCATGCGACTAAAGGGGCCGGATCACTTGGAAAACCAGGTCGTGATCGAGGACCCGCAGGTACTCAAAACCCCGTATCGCTTCACGTTCGAATACAAGCGATCCAGCTACGCCATTCAAGAGTACGTCTGCGAAAACAACCAGATCGTGATCGACAAAGAGGGCAAGGCATCCCTCAGCCTCGAGTGAACCCCTCATCAATAGCCACCTGGAGCTGATCGAATGGAAAGACCGACAACCATCAGCATCCTGCGGCCGACGCTGCAAAGCGCCCTGCTGTTGCTGATCCTCACGTCGAACACATTCGCCGAGGTGCCCCGCATGCCCACGGCCATCGCGGTGCCGCCCTCCGGCAAGCTACCGCTCTCATCGGCGAAACGCCCGGGCACCGAATACAGCGACCTCGACAAGTACGGCTACATCGAAGAGGAGTACTACCTGCAAGGCGTCGCCCCGGCGATTAACGCCTCGGGCAAAACCCTGTTGGAGGCGCCTTACACCACACGCATTCTGGTGCGCAAACCGGCTGACCCCGCGCGCTTCAATGGCACGGTGGTGATCGAGCCGTTCAGCTGGTTCGGCGAACGCGCCGCGGGATGGATCCTGACCCGCGACTATTTGCTGCGTCGCGGCTACGCGTACGTCGGGTACACGCTGAATGTGAACAAGCCGCCAGTCGATCCCAAGTTCATCTCGCAGACCCCGGCTGCCGAGGCCGAGCAGATCGCTCAGTACGGGCGGATCGTGAACTTCGAGTTCATGCGCCGCTTCGACTTTGCACGCTACGCGCCACTGGCCAGCTATTACGACCCGGAACACTTCACCCGCGGTGAAGGTCCCGATCCGTTCGCTCCACAGTCCCAGGGCATCGGCGCGCAACTGGCGTTTCTGCTGAAAACCAATGCAGCGCAAAGCCCGTTGGCAGGTCTCGACGTTAAACGCGTCTACGTCAATAGCTGGGCCGTGACCGCGCAAGTCTGGATGGACTACCTCGACCAGGGCCGGCACCAGCAATGGCGTATGCCCGACGCAAGGCCGCTGATCGATGCCTACATGACCGGCCGCATGGCCTACGGAGAGGTGGGCGGCGACGTCATCCGGCTGCCGCGCCAGACGCCCGAAGGCGCGCCGTTCGTGACCGTCTACAGCCAGTCCGAACTGATGCACGACGTGATCGAAGGCATCAACCTGCCCCCGGACACCGACAGCCCGCAGGTTCGCTACTACGAAGTGACCGGCATGCCACATCTGCGGCTGGCTGACCTCGGAACGGAGCATACCGAACTGTTCGCTGCCGACATCGGCAAGGGCGACGACCCACGGTGCCGGACGCTGTACGACGAACCGGCGGAGCTGGTCGTCTCCTCGCTTCTGGATCGCATGGACCAATGGGTACGCGCGGGCAAACCCATGCCGAATGCTCCGCGGGTCGTCCGCGATGGCAAGACCGCCGCGCGCGACCCCGCTACCGGCAACCTGCAAGGGGGCGTACGCCCGCCGTGGATCCAGGTGCCCAGTGCGACCTACCTCACTGATCAGGAGACCGGCTGCGGCCTGATCTACGACACCAAGGTGCCTTACTCCAAGGACGAGCTTCGCCAGCGTTATGGAAGCTTCAGCAACTACGAACAGAAATTCGAAGACGCCAAAACCCTTTCGATCAAGGAAGGCTACCTACTGCCAGAAGATGCGGCGGGCCTGCGTTCGATCGCAACGCCTCAAGACTTCTAACCCATTGGGAAGAACAGCAAATGTCATCATCACTCATCATTGCCTGGATCTATGCGTCACCTTTGAGCACAGCCATCCGGGACATTCTCTGGGTCATACCCACCGTCCAGAGCATTCATATCCTCGCTATCACAGTGCTCTTCGGCTCTGCGGTCATCTCCGATCTTCGGCTGGCGGGTGTGTTCGCCACGGACGAGCCCTTGCGTGGCGTCGTTCGCCGTTACTACCCGTGGATGCGCAATGCGCTCCTCGTCCTGCTCTTCACGGGGTTGATCATGATCATCGCCGAGCCTGATCGCGTACTCGTCAACTCGACCTTCTGGCTGAAGATGGCCCTGGTTGTGAGTGCGTTCACCCTGACCTTGCTTTTACGGCGCCCCCTTCTGCGCCCTGCCGACGATGCACAACCTGATGGCAAGCCCCCTCTCGTCAAGGCGTTGGCCTGGCTGTCGATCGGCTTGTGGTGCGTCGTGATCATCTGTGGTCGCTGGATCGCCTACGCGATCTAAGCGTTTTCAACGAAAGCTCTGAGGTATTCGCCATGGACATTCAACCAACACTACAAGCCCTCCAGGACACCTCTGTCGCCACCTTCATCCGAGAGTCGGGCTCCGCCTTTCCAACCCTTGAGTCGGTGCATGTGATCGGCATCGCCCTGGTGTTCGGGACCATCGCCGTCGTGGATTTGCGGCTGCTCGGCGTTGCCTCCCATCGCCGCAGCGCGCTACGGCTGATAAAAGATTTGCTGCCGTTCACCTGGGTCGCTTTCGTGGCTTGCGTGATTACCGGCCTGCTCATGTTCGTCGCCAACGCCACGACCTATGCCGAGAACACCGCATTCTTGTGCAAGATGGGCGTGTTACTGCTGGCGGGGCTCAACATGGGGATCTTCCATTTGGGCGTCTTTCGCCGCATTGCCGAATGGGACACAACGCTAACGCCTCCCAGCCAGGCGCGTGTCGCGGGGTTCAGTTCGTTGGCATTGTGGGCAGGCGTGGTGTTCCTCGGCCGCTGGATCGCGTTTCTCTGATGGCTCGCCTATCGCCGCGTCGCGCATCCAGTGCAGATATGCCCAGCGATCACACAAAGGTGGTGCGTCCGGTATCCGGCCGATGGGAATCGCTGGCACTGTTGCTTGCGGCCCTGGCAGTGATCGCCAGCGTGGCAGGCTATATAACGCTGCGCCCCGAGAAAGTCGGCCCACCGATAACCTTGAGCTGGCAGGTGCGTTCCTTCGATGGCCTGGGTGCGGTCGATCAGGCGATTCATAGTGCTCTGCTGCCAGCCGGTGAAGAAATCATCTGGTTCAACAACGATACCGGCGGCTGGATCACGCTGGAGCGTGCCCAGATAATTTTTCTACCGCCCTTCTACCGCGACGCCTTCTGGAAGACCAATGGCGAGGTGCACTGGCAATTGATTCTGCCTGGCACCCACCAGCCCCATGCCGCTTCCGGCGACGAACACGTCGACGCGCCTGTCACCCCGCCGGACCAGACAGCCAATAAGGTGTCGCAAGCCTCGCAGGGTCAGGGCGCTACGGTCTACTACGGCTCCGGCGGCCGCGCGCCGGGCCAGAGCGCCTACCTGCTCGTCATCGGTCACGCACATGCCGGTGTCATGTGGGCCAACCAAGCGACGATCTGGGTCCACCGCGACCCGAACGCGCCCTACCCTGGCATCGTCAAGCCCGAGTCGCTGGTCGGCGATGGCTGGCGCCAGGTCATCCCTTACAACGGTGCCAGCGAAGTCGAACACGTAAAAGGAACTCAGCCATGACCGTTTCTACGAAACACCGCGCACTGTGGCGCCGATGCATCGCGCTATTGCTGCTGATACCCGCCATCGCACTCGCAGGCACCACACCCTCTTCGGGCAAGAAGCTCAAAATCGGCGTCACACTGCATCCCTACTACAGCTTCGTGGCAAACATCGTCGGTGATCGGGCGGAAGTCGTTGCGCTCATCCCGGCGGAGGCGAATCCGCACAACTACCAGCCGCAGCCCGATGACATCACCCGCGCGATGAATATCGATGTTCTGGTCGTCAACGGCATCGGACACGATGAATGGACCTTTCAGATCATCAAGGCCGCCGGCCGCGGGGCGACCCTGCCGATCATCCAGGCCAATGCCTCGGTTGCGCTCATTCCAATCGGCGGCGGCCAGGACGGAGCCAAGGTGGTCAATCCGCATACCTTCGTATCGACCACGGCAGCGATACAACAGGTTTTCGAGATCACTCGCCGGTTGGGGGAACTGGACCCGGACAACGCTGCGGTGTATCGACAAAACGCCCTGGCGTATGCCGCGCGTATCCGGGCGCTACGGGCCGGCTTCATGACCCGCTTCGCCGCGCTGGATTTGTCTAAGTTCCGGTGCGCGACAACGCACGCGGGCTACGACTACATGATGCAGGAGTTCGGCCTGTTCGTGAGCGCCGTGATCGAGCCGCGTCACGGCGTCGCGCCGACTGCGCGCCAGTTGGCCAACACCATCGACGCTATCAAGAAGGCCAATGTGCGTGTGCTTTTTGCCGAGAAGAATTTCTCCCTCGACCTGGCCAAGCCTATCGAAGCAGCCACCGGCGTGAAGGTGTTCGCGCTGTCTCACATCACCGGCAATACCTACAGCCCGGACGAATTCGAGGTAGCAATGCGCGAAAACCTAGAGACCTTGGCCGAAGCCGTTGAGTTTACGCAGCGATGAACGCGATGAAGGAGGAACCAGCGATGCGCGGCCCCGCCATTGTGTTCGATAACGTCTCCCTGCAACTGGGAGGTACGCAAGTGCTCGACAAAGTGAGCTTCCGGGTAGAAGCCGGTGCGCTGCACTGCCTGGTAGGCCCGAACGGCGGCGGCAAGACCTCACTGGTGCGCGCGCTGCTGGGCCAGATGCCGCATTCGGGGACAGTCCGGTTCGAGGGCGAGGTCACGACACCCATGGGGTATGTCCCGCAATTGCCGGACTTCGACCGCAACGTGCCGATGACGGTCAACGACATCATGGCCCTTCTCGGTCAACGCAGGCCGGCCTTCCTCGGCTCAAGCCGATCCGTCAAGGCGGCAAATGCCGAGGCCCTGGAACGTACCGGCGTGGCCGGAATGGGCGCAAAACCCTTTGGCAGCCTGTCCGGTGGCCAGCGTCAGCGAGTGCTGCTGGCGCAGGCAATCAGCCCGGCGCCCTGGCTGCTGATCCTCGACGAACCGACCGCCGGCATCGACGAACCGGGTGTGCGACTGGTCGAGGCGCTAGTGGCCGAACTGAACGGCCGCGGCGTCACCATCCTCTGGATCAACCATGACCTGGAACAGGTCAGGCGCATCGCGCAATCGGTGACCGTTATCAACCGGCGGGTGCTGTTCCATGGTTTGCCCGACCAGGTCGACTACCCGCTGGAGGCTACCCAATGAGCGCCCTGTACGAATTGATTCGCAACCAGCTC
The DNA here is from genome assembly GCF_050434865.1 of Pseudomonas silensiensis. Taxonomy (NCBI): domain Bacteria; kingdom Pseudomonadati; phylum Pseudomonadota; class Gammaproteobacteria; order Pseudomonadales; family Pseudomonadaceae; genus Pseudomonas; species Pseudomonas silensiensis. The sequence goes on along the minus strand of NZ_JBNDJH010000001.1, from coordinate 284,954 downwards.
CAGGCGCTCGCCGCGAGTGGCATCCTGCCGCAACCGTTCGAGTACGAGTTCGTGATCAATGCGCTGCTCTGCGCAGTGCTCATCGGACCGCTGCTGGGCGTGCTGGGCTCGATGGTGATGATCAAGCGCATGGCGTTCTTCAGTCAGGCCGTCGGCAATGCAGCGATGACCGGCGTTGCCATTGGCGTGCTGATCGGCGAGTCCTACACCTCCCCCTACTTCTCAATGTTCGGCTTCTGCCTGCTGTTCGCCCTGACGCTGAAGTACACGCAGCACCGCACCACGCTGGCCAATGACACGCTGATCGGCGTGTTCTTGTCCATCTCGCTGGCGGTCGGGGCCTCGTTGCTGCTGTTCGTGTCGGCGAAGATCAACACGCACGTAATGGAAAGCGTGCTGTTCGGTTCCATCCTGGCGGTCGACTACACCGACATGAACGTGCTGCTGGTGGTAACGGCGACGTGTGCTCTGCTCGGACTGCCGATGTACAACGGCATGCTGTTGGCCAGCCTCAATCCGAGCCTGGCGCATGCTCGCGGCGTGCGAGTGCGAAGCGTCGAGTACCTGTTTGTCGTACTGGTCACCCTGGTGACGGTAGCCTGCCTGAAAATCATCGGCGCAGTGCTCGTCGAAGCCCTTCTGCTCATACCGGCCGCGGCAGCACGCAACATCAGCCATTCGCTCCCGGGGCTGGTCGTGCGCGCCATCCTGATCGCGACCTTTTCCTGCGTGGTCGGCATCCTGGCACCCATGCAATTCCATATCCCCGTACCGACAGGCGGCGCCATCGTGATCGTCGCCGCTTTGGTGTTCGTCGTCACCACCGTCATCCGCGCTACCGGGTCCCGGTTCAGAGGTGCCCGCGTATGAAATGGCTTTGGATGCTGGTACTGCTGCTGGGCAATCCGCTTTCTGCCTTCGCGGATACCGGCGGGCAGCAGGTGCTGGTCGCACTGCCGGCGGTGTATGCGCTCACCTCGACGCTCAGCGACGGCACGACCCTCAAGGTCGTCCGCCTTCCGGCAGACGCTGCCGTGCCCATGGAGAGCCAGGCCAACGCGCTATCGCGCCTGGTGCCCGCCGTGTTCCAGCAGGCCACCGCCGTGGTGACCCTGGGCAACCTCTGGCGCGCGGATCCGCTTTACACCACGGCACGTCGCCACAATCTGCGAATCGTCGAGATCGATGCCTCGCACTCATGGGACACCGTCAAGCCCGGTGTGGCCGTGGCCCGCGTGCCATCGAACGACGTTCCCTGGGCAACCGAACGCGACGTCGATGGCGGACTGTCGCCGTACGCCTGGCTCGGCCCCGTCAACGCCATGCGCATGTCGGCGATTATCGCTACCGACCTGGCACGCCTGTCCCCTTCCGATGCGCCTCGGATAGAGCACAACCTCGCCGCACTCGACGGCCGATTGCGCCAGCTCAAGGCCAACTACGGTGCCCGGCTGCTGGCAGTGCCGGATCTGCGCGTGCTGTCGCTGGCCGATGAGTTCACCTACCTGTTCGGCGAGTTCGGGATTTTTGTCGACGGCTGGTTCGTCCGACAGGACATCGACTGGAGCGACGCCGACTGCACCGCACTGACCCGATACCTGCGCGAGCGTGACATCCACGTGGTGGTCCACAAGTGGGCACCGGACGCCAGGATCGCCAAGGCCATCGAGGACGGCGGCGCACGGTTGTTGATACTGGATGCCGGCAACCCGGGAATGCTCGCCGACGCGGCCAACGGGTACGAAGCACTCCTGAGTTCGAACCTGGATGCCTTGCTGACGGCCTTCGCGTCACCTGGCCCTAATACGAGCGGCGATCACAAATCGCCGCTCCAATGATCAACCTCGACCGTGGAGTTCGAAGACCTTATGAAACCCCTACTGATCGCAGGCGCCCTGTTGTTCTGCCAGGCAGCCTTCGCCCATGGCCCCGTCTTCGACTGCTACATCGAGAGCGATGACCTGGTGAAGTGCGAGGCGGGTTACACCGACGGCAGTTCGGCCGCCGGCAGAAAAATCCATGTCCAGGACACCAGCAACAAGGTGTTGCTCGAAGGAAGCGTCGACAAAGACAACAGCTACACCTTCCAGCCCCCCGCCGGAAATTACTCCGTTGTGTTCATGGGCGGAGACAACCATCAAGCCACGATTCAGTCATCCGACATTTCAAGGTGAAATCGACCATGCCGATCAAACGACGACTGCTCCAGGCACTTGCCGCCGTGACATTAGGCTGCCTGACAGGCGCAGCACAGGCCCATTTCCAGATGCTCTACGTCGAGGAAACGGCGCTGCCGCGTGCAGATAAACTGGAGTTCGCGCTGGTGTTCACGCATCCCTTCTCCGGCGGCCCCACCATGACCATGGATGAACCTCGCGCCTTCAGCCACATCAGCTCGCACGGCGGGGAAAAAATCGATCTGCGCAAATACTTGCGGCCTGTCCAGTGGCAGAGTCGCGATAACCAAACGACTGCCTATCGTGCGTCGATTCCACGGGAGGTGGTGCGCTCACTGGGTGACCATATCTTCGTACTCGAACCCGAGCCCTACCTGGAAACCGAGGAAGATGCCTACATCCAACAGTTCACCAAGCTGATCGTGAATGTGGGCGGAGTACCCGGCAACTGGGCAGAACCACAAGGGTTACCGGTTGAGATCCAGCCACTCAGCAAGCCTTATGCAAACTGGACGGGCGGAGTGTTCCGCGCCGTGGTGCTGGCCGATGGCAAGCCCGTTCCGTTCGCCGAGATCGAGATCGAATACATCAACCATTCCGTCGATATCGATAAAAACGCCTTCGGCCAGCAAGACTATGTAACGGCACCTCAAGCTTCATTCAAAGCCCTTAGCACGTACTCGGACGCTCAGGGCATCGTGACCATCGGCCTGCCCCGGGCCGGCTGGTGGGGCATTGCAGCGCTCGACATCGGCACAACGAAAACCCATAAGGGCAAACCTCTGTCGCAAGATGCGGTGCTGTGGGTGCAGGCCAGAGACATGAAATGACACAAGCCCCCCAGGGGGCCCAGGTGCTGGAACCGAGTAATGACCTCAAAAACCCATCGTGATTGAGTTTTATATCCGAACGCTGGCAAAAGTAGATTCGTTGCGAGCCTGGCCGAGCGCTGACATCGGGCCGGACAACGGTGACAGTATCAGGGCTTGCGGCAGCGGGATCATTGCCACTTGTTGTGTGGTGTTGGAACCCACACGCTCATCGCGTGGCGGAATGCCGTAGTACTCGCGGTAGCACTTGGAGAAGTGCGGTGTGGATACGAAGCCACACACCGACGCCACTTCGATGATCGACATGGGTGTTTGCTTGAGCAGTTGCCGGGCGCGGATCAGGCGCAGTTTCAGGTAATAGCGCGACGGTGAGCAGTGCAGGTATTTCTGAAACAGCCGCTCCAGCTGACGCCGCGACACGGCGACAAAAACGGCCAGTTCGTCGAGGTCGATCGGCTCTTCGAGGTTGGCGTCCATCAGCGCCACGATTTCCTGCAACTTCGGCTGGTTGGTGCCCAGCATGTGCTTGAGCGGCACGCGCTGGTGGTCCTGCTCATTACGGATGCGTTCGTAGACGAACATCTCCGAAATCGCCGCCGACAGCTCACGGCCGTGATCACGGCTGATCAAGTGCAGCATCATGTCCAGTGGTGCGGTGCCACCGGAGCTGGTGTACCGGTTACGGTCCAGGGTGAACAGTCGCGTGCTGATGACCACCCGCGGGAAGGCTTCCTGCATGGACGCCAGAAATTCCCAGTGCACACTGCAATCGAAACCGTCGAGCAGGCCGGCGCACGCCAGGGCCCAGCTACCGGTGCAGACCGCACCGAGACGGCGGGACTGGCGCGCCTGACTTTGTAACCACGACACGTGCGCGCGGGTGACGGTGCGTTGAATACCGACACCGCCGCAGACAAAGATGGTGTCCATGGCAGGCGCGTTGTGCATCGAGGCATCAGGAGTGATCTTTAAGCCGTCGCTGGCCAGAACCTGGTTTCCGTCGGCAGTGAGGGTCGTCCAGCGATACAGCTCGCGACCAGACAACTGGTTAGCCATACGCAAAGGTTCCACCGCGGAAGCCAGAGAAATCAGCGTGAAATTGTCCAGCAGCAAAAAGCCGATGGATTGAGGCGCACGGTTCTGGGGCTTCGACCCGGAGTTGAAAGTCGTCATTGCAGTATCTCCTCACATCAAGCGGGTGTTGGCCTCAGGCGCAGGCTCTTCTTATTGCCCGTCTGAATACCCGGGCTATGTGTAGTGACAGTGCAAAAGTCACGCCGCCGCTCAATAGACTTTCAATAAATTCAAAAACGACACGACGATGCCTCTATCTGGGGGGTCGCAAGGTCGAAGGTCAAAAGCTAAATGGGTTGATCTGGTGCATCCACTTATAAGCAGCGAGCAATTTTGTAGCAGTGATGGGAAGGATGCCTGGAAACGACAACTTACTTGTCACCGACACACACAGGTCGGTTCTTGAACATCCCGAACGCAGCTCACAACAACCTTGTGTCACAACGAAAAAACCCGGAAACATTTCTGTTTCCGGGTTATCCGTTGATCGTCTCGAGTGATCATTGATCACCCGGATTGTTCAGGACTTGAGAAATTTGATACTGGCGAATGTTGACTCATCACGTGCCTGATCCAGCAAGCTCATCGGACTTGCCAATGACGATGCCTGGGCAATCGGTCTTGCGGTCACTTGCCGTTGCGTTTGCGTCACCAAGCGCTCATCGCTGGGTGGAATACCGAAACACTCGCGATAGCATTTTGAGAAATGTGGCGTGGACACAAAGCCGCACACCACCGACAACTCAACAATCGAAATCGGCGTTTGCTTGAGCAACTGACGCGCGCGGATCAGACGCAGTTTGAGGTAATAACGCGATGGTGAGGAATGCAGGTATTTCTGGAACAACCGCTCAAGCTGTCGACGGGACAAGTCGACATAATTTGCCAGTTCATCGAGGCTGAGTGGCTCTTCCAGATTGGCCTCCATCAGCGCGACGATTTCCTGCAACTTCGGTTGTTGAGTACCCAACATATGCTTAAGAGGCACTCGCTGGTGGTCCTGCTCGTTGCGGATTCGCTCATAGACAAACATGTCGGAGATGGCCGCTGACAGTTCATCACCGTGATCGCGACTGATCAGGTGCAGCATCATGTCCATTGGCGCGGTTCCGCCGGAGCTGGTGAAGCGGTCGCGGTCGAGGGTGAATAAACTGGAGCTGAGGTTCACTCGCGGAAAAGCTTCCTGCATGGCCGCCAGAAATTCCCAGTGCACGCTGCAATCGAAGCCATCGAGCAAGCCGGCCTGGGCCAAGGCCCAACTGCCTGTGCACACGCCCCCGATCCGCTTCGAGCGTCGTGCCTGGGTTCTCAACCAGGTAATGTGCTCACGGGTCACAGCACTTTGAATGCCAATGCCTCCGCAGACAATCACGGTATCAAGCATCGGCGCACTATTGATCGACGCATCCGGAGTGATCGGCATGCCGTCGCTGGCCCAGACTTGCTCGCCCCCCAAACTGAAAGTGTGCCAACGATACAACTCTTGACCGGTCAACTGATTGGCCATTCGTAGCGGCTCTACAGCAGATGCCAGAGAGATCAACGTGAATTGGTCCAGCAGCAAAAAGCCAATGGTTTGGAGAGGAACGGCCCTGGAGGTGTCGTATGCCATCGAAGATTACTCTCGCAGTGAGCGGTAATGGCTGCTATGCACTTTCCGCCGACACCACCCTCTGCGGCTGCCCATGATTGCGCGTCGTCACAAGGCCGATAAAGGAAATCACCAACGCCAGGACAATGGTCGAAGAAACCTCCATACGGTGCTCGGGCGTCACCATCATCACCGCCAACGCCGCGCTGATGAAGACGATGACAAACCAGGTGAGCCACGGAAACAACCACATCTTGAAGTTCAGCGTGACGTTCTTCCGACGCAGAATCTTGCGCATGCGCAATTGCGACACGGCGATAACCAGGTACACCAGCAACGCAATGGCGCCGGAGCTGGCGAGCAGAAACTGGAATAAACCGGCGGGCATGAAGTAGCTGAACAAGGTCACACCGGCACCCAGTACGGTGCTGGCGATCACTGCCGCCCGGGGCACGCCCGCCGACGACGTTACCTTCAGCGGTTTCGGTGCATCACCGCGCTTGCCCAGCGAAAACAACATGCGCGAGGAAATATAAATCGACGAGTTCATGCAGCTGGCCACGGCAATCAACACCACTATGTCCACCAGCAACTTGGCGTGCGGAATGTTCATCAGCTCCAGTGCCCGCTGATAAGAGCCCACGGACGCCAGCAACGGATCATTCCAGGGCACCACGGAAATGACCACGAAAATGGACAGCAAATAGAACACCCCGATGCGCCAGATCACCGAGCGCGTGGCTTTGGCGATGTTCTGCGCAGGGTTGCTGGATTCGGCGGCTGCAATGGTCACTGCTTCCGTACCGATGAAGCTGAACATGATGGTGATGAACGCGCCTACGACCGCTGACAAACCATTGGGCGCAAACCCGCCATGCTCTTCCATGAGTCGGCTTAACCCGCTGGCTTCCCGCTCGGGAATCCAGCCCATCAGCACCGCAAACCCAAGGCCGATAAACCCGATGATCGCCACGACCTTGGCCATCGCAAACCAGAATTCGAACTCGCCGTATTTGGACACACTGAACAGGTTGGTCACGACCAACAGAACGATCGACAGCAAGGCAAACAACCAGGTATCAATCTGTGGGAACCATTGGTTCAACACATGGCCAGCCGCGAGCGCCTCGATCGGAATCACCAGCACCCAGAACCACCAATAAAGCCAGCCGATGGTGAAGCCTGCCCAACGCCCGATCGCCTGATCGGCATAGGTGGAAAAAGATCCGGTGTCCGGGTTGGCAACCGCCATTTCACCCAACATACGCATCACCAGAACGACCAATAGGCCCGAGAACAGATAAGCCAGCAATACCGCCGGACCGGCCGCAGCAATGGCATGACCTGAGCCAACAAATAAACCTGCGCCAATAATCCCCGCGATAGAAAGCATTGTGACGTGCCGTGGCTTGAAACCCTGTGCCAACTGACCGTTCGAATCTTTGGAGTTCAGGCTATTCATTGTTTTTTTTGTTCTCTGGTGATCGACGTTAGAGCGTGATGACTGAGGGTCAGGGGATCATCACTTCTTCCTGTTGCCCCTTATCGAAAGCCGTCAACCTCAACGCTTTCGAGCATTCCCCATCCGTCTTCGCAACTGCGCACTGACATGAAATGACACGCCACCTTACGCGTCCGGTCTTCCACGCAAGTAGCCTGAGCGCGCCATGCGTGAGTCTGATCTCGACATGCGCCCGTGCGTAGGGTCTCTGATGGAAGACGGTTAGCCAGGTCGTCGACCAGCCTTTTGAGCGCTATAACGCCGCGCCGATAGGGTTCGCTGGGGTTGGCGCCCACACGGGGCGAAAGATCGCATCGCCCTATCCTGTGGAGCCATGTGATTGCAGCTAGCGTCCGAACGCCAGCTTCAGTTCACTCGGTTGCGCCCGCTGCGCTTGGCTTGATAGAGCGCATCATCGGCACGAGTCAGAAGGCTTTCCACATCGTCACCCGCTTTGGCGAGGGCGACACCAAAAGATGCAGTTACAGTGTCCAGCACCTCATCCGTGCCACGAACCTTGATCCGCAGTGCCTGAATTTTCAGGCGCATCTGCTCAGCAAACGTATGAGCACTGGTGAGATCAAAACACTCGTGCAGGACTACACAGAATTCTTCACCCCCATAGCGTGCCGCCAGGGCCTGAGGCGGGATTGAGCTCCGTAACATCTGACCAACATGCTCAAGTACGCGGTCACCCAAAGGATGGCCATACCGGTCATTGAACTGCTTGAAATGATCGACATCCAGCATGACCAATGCCACCCCCTGAGGAGCGTTGATCAAGGCATGCTCCAGCAAGCGAGTGAAGGTAGCCCGGTTCAGCACCTTGGTCAGACCATCCACAGAGGCAGCCAGTTGGGCTCGCTCGAGCTTGTCTCTCAGACGCTTGATTTCATTTTGCGCTGAGTGCAACTGGGACAGGAAAAGCTCTTGCTGATCCTGCATGACCTGGGTGCTCTGTTGCAGCTCGCTCAGAATGGCGGGCAACCTCTGGTCAACCGGCTCCGCGAGCATTTCCATGCAATGGCCAAGGCTGGCTTGAAAGCTGGAACTGCCATTCACGCTACGCGAGACATTACGCTCCATGTCGTCAACCAGATCGATCGCTTGTTGCTGCCCTGCGCGCGCCTCCTCCAATTCGTCACGAATGATGTAGTCGCGAAAAAGCTTCGTAGCGGATTCTGGAGGGAAACAGTCGAAGTCTTTGACCACCCTGTCCAGATGGCGATTAAGCTCTGGCTCCTGACCTTTGCTGTAGGTGTACCAGAGCGCATAGTGAACGGGATTGGGTGGAATGTTGTGACGCACCATCAGTGGTACGGCCTGCTTCAGCAAAGCCGCCGCCTCGCGGGAATCCTCTGGATACAGCGCTAGGGCAGTCGCACGCGTCTCTGATTGGCTCATAACGTCACTGTGGTTGGTTTTTATTGGCATGTATGAAGTCGGCGGCAGCATATCCTTACAGACGCCCAGCAGCCATACATAACAACGCGCCCTTGACTCAGGCATACAAACCAAGAGACGTCACCGAGACCGATCACGCGAGCTTTATGGCTCCGCCCTGGATATCGTCACGCGCCATTCGCAAGTCAATAGCGTCCTGGTTGAGTCGGTGAATCATGTTGAGCAACCGTTGGCGTAGCACTTCGTCCTTTAGCTGCTCTGCTGCGCGCATCATATCGAGCGCCGCTACCTCATTGTTATTGGCAACGGAGTCGAGCAGTTTGCGCATGCTTCTTAATGGTCGATTCATCTCCAGCTCCCTGGATTTCAGTGACGCGAATCATATGGCCTGAATGTTTCGTCAGTATTTCAGTTGCACGAACTGGCCTGAATCACCGGCTGCGGCTCAGATCCGTCAGCTACACTCATTCGGTACATTTGTGCACCGAGACTTCGACCATGGCGACCAAAACCGCAATCGTATTCGCTGGCGGCGGCAGTCTGGGTGCGGTGCAGGTGGGTATGTTGCGGGCCCTGGTTGAGGCCCATGTTCGATGCGATATGGTGGTTGGCGCTTCGGTAGGCGCTATCAACGGTGCCTACTTTGCCGCAAGGCCCGATTCCGATGGCGTCGAGGCGCTCGCCGGGTTCTGGCGGGGGCTGTGTAAAAATGACATCTTTCCCCTCTCCTGGCTCGATACCTGTAGAGGACTGATCAAACGGCGGGGCTTTCTGTTGCAGCCGGCGGCCTTGCACCGATTGCTGGGTCAGGCACTGCCCATTCATCGCATTGAGGAGGCGGTGCTGCCCCTGTACATCGTTACCACCGACCTGCTCAGTGGTGCCGAGACCGTTCTTTCCAGTGGCGAACTCGAGCAGGCGTTACTGGCCAGCGCTGCCATTCCGCTGGTGTTCCCCTGCGTACAAATCGCCGATCAGTTCCTGGTTGACGGCGGCGTGGCAAGCAATACACCTATTTCGACTGCCGTAGCCTTGGGAGCCACCAACGTTGTGGTCATCCCCACCGGCGTGAGTTGCGCCCTCACACAACCGCCCCGAGGCCTGGTCGCCTTGGCCCTGCACACCGTCAATCTGATGAGCATGCGTCAACTGGTGAGCGACATCGAACACTTCCGCACGCTCACCAGCCTGCACATCGTCCCGCCCTTGTGCCCTGTGGATGTCTCGGTGTTCAACTTTGACCAGACCGAGTCTTTGCTGCAGCGCGCCTATGAGCAGACCCTCCGGTGGCTGGAACATGGGGGGCTCGAACGCACCAAAGTGCCTGGTGCCCTGACTATCCATTCACATGCCCATGAGCATTGAGTGATGTGAATTACCGATAAAAGAGACACTCGGCACTCAGTGCAATACCTTATTTAACCCGTGCTATTTCAATAACCGAATCCAGGGACTGACGTTTTGGAAAAATCACGATCCGGAAGCGCAAAATCAGATCGAGCCGCAACAGCCCAAGGGCGCCAAAGTTCGTGGCGCACACTCGTTTTGCCAAGCAGCATTTTGCTAACCGGGATCGTGCTTTCCGTAACCCTTGGCACCTTGCAAGTTCGAGAGGAATCACACGAAGCGAAAGCCCAGGTCATTTCCCAATTAGCTAACGTGCGGGAACATCTTGAGAGCGAAATACGCTCTACCTTTGATGTGACAGAGGGTATCGCACAGCTACTGACGCTGGATGGAGGAATTACTGCTGAGCACTTCGATGGAATGTCGAAGCAGGCCATGGCATCACAACCCCATATCCACCACATCGCGCTTGCTCCCGACGATGTGGTGCGCAACGTCTTTCCCCTCAAGGGAAACGAGGGCGTCTTAGGCTTGGATTACCGCAAAATACCCACTCAATATGGAGCGGTTTTGCGGTCTCAGGAAACAAAAGCCCCACTGTTGGCCGGGCCTGTCGAGTTGGTTCAAGGAGGTAGAGCATTCATCCATCGTCGCCCGGTCTTTGTCGGCGATTCTGGAGGTGAAGGCCAGTATTGGGGCAACGCTTCTGTCGTTGCCGATGTGGACCAGCTACTCGACGCTGGCGGGATGAATCAAGCGACCAGTCTGCAGGTAGCCCTGCGCGGTGAAGATGGGTCGGGTGCCAACGGGGGGATGATTTTTGGCGACTCTCAGATTTTTCAGAAAGACGCGATAACCACTGCTGTCGACGTGCCTGGTGGCACCTGGCAACTTGCCGCATTACCTATAAATGGATGGCCGGCCAGCCCCCTCGTAAAATCCCCTCTCTTTCTTTTTGCCCTCACCTGCACCGGATTTTTTACCTATTTCGCTGCACAGCTCAGCAAAAGCCATAGGGTGATCCGTCAACGTCATACCGAACTGACTAAAGAAATCGAAGAGCGCCAGGCCGCTGAATTATCTCTGATGCAAAGTGAGGCTCGCTTCCGTGCCCTTTTCGAACGTTCACCCGATCCAATCTGCATCCTGGGTCGAGGAGGCATTTGTACCGAGGCGAACGCTGCGGCAATAAAGGTCTTCGGTTTTCAGGATTTGGCGTCGCTCCATAGGGTCAAGGCAACCGACATCTCGCCTAAATTGCAGGGCGATGGCCAGGCAACGGAGATCAAAGCTCAAGCCATGCTGGAAACGGCTCTGGAAAACGGCGTTCATCGCTTCGAGTGGCTGCACAAGCGAGCTGACGGGACTGTCTTTCCTGCCGAGATAACACTCTGCACGGTGACCCTGTCAGGCAAGCCTATGATTTACGCGGTGGTACGCGACATTTCCGATCGGAAAGAAGCGGAGGAAGCGTTACTTACCCAAAAAGCACTCCTGCTGGATATCGTCGATAACGCCCCCTCTCTCATTTACGTCTATGACACCGAAGGAAAACTCCGGCTCTGTAACCACATGTTTGAACAGGCTGCCGGCTTTACCTTTGAAGAGATGGAAGGCAAGTTGCGTGAAGATCACCTACCTGTTGAAGAAGCCAGGATCCTGCGCAAAAACGATAAAAAGGTCCTTTCGACCGGGGGTATTCTTCGCTTTGAGGATCAGCTCAAAAAAAATGGAAAGACACACACCTACTTGACAACCAAGTGCGTACTAAGAGGCGCTGATGGGCAACCCACAGGGATCCTGGGGATTTCCACAGACATTACGGGAATCAAACAAAACACCGAGCAACTTCGTCTCGCAGGCATCGTATTGGATCACACGGCTGACGGTGTGATCATCACTAACGCCCGTGGCCACATACTGTCTGTTAACGCGGCCTTTACCAAAATCACAGGATTTAATGCAGAAGAGTCGATAGGACTCAAGCCCAGCATTCTGATTACCGAAAAACAAGACAACGCGTTTTACCGCAACATACTTAAAAGCCTGAAAGTGACCGGCTTTTGGCGTGGGGAACTCTGGAATCGAAGAAAAGATGGAGAAATGTACCCTGAATGGCTGACCATCAACACCGTCCACAACGATGCGGGAAAACTGACTCATTACGTGGCGGTGTTTTCTGACATTTCAGCCATCAATCAATCGCAGTCTGATCTTGAACGCATGTCGCATTACGATCCAGTGACAGCATTACCTAACAGATCGCTGTTCCATGAAAGGTTGCAGCACTCGCTTGACCTGTCGTTGAGTTACAACCAAGCGCTGGCCGTGGTTGTATTGGATCTTGATGGCTTTAAAACGGTAAACGACAGTCTGGGCCATTCAATGGGGGACTTGCTTCTACAGCAGGCAGCGACTCGATTCCTGTCGTGTGTCCGATCAGAGGATACTGTTTCTCGTTTAGGGGGCGACGAGTTTGCTTTGATTCTGAATAACCTGACTGACCCCACGGATGCCATCATCATTGCGAAGAAGCTCCTCCTGTCCCTTCAGGAGCCTTTCGACTTAAAGGGGGTTTCGACCCTTCTGACTGCCAGCATTGGAATTTCGGTGGCGCCTCATGATGCCGAAACGCCTGAGCAGCTTCTCAGGCAAGCCGATACGGCGATGTATGGCGCTAAAGAAAGCGGACGTAATGACTATCGCTTCTACCAGCCTGAAATGACCTTGCGAGCTCAAGAAAGAATGAACAGTGAGCGCTTCTTGAGAAGAGCGGTGCTTAATCACGAGTTTGAAGTCTGGTACCAACCCAAAATCAATCTCTTGAACAATGAAGTCGCAGGAGCAGAAGCGCTCGTTCGTTGGCGCGATCCAATTCATGGATTGGTATCCCCCGCCGATTTTATTCCCTTGGCGGAAAGTACGGGATTGATCATTCAAATTGGCGAACACGTTATCGACAGGGTGTGCAGCGATATCAGGCGGTGGACTGACCTTGGCATCCTGCACGGGGTCATCGCGGTAAACGTAGCGGCCTTACAAATTGATCGAAGTGACTATGTCGAAACACTCAGGAGCGCGCTGGAAGAATATGACCTGCCTGCAACTGTCTTAGAGGTGGAAGTGACTGAAAGCTTGATGATGGCGAGCCCGGAGCATTCCAGAGAGGTCTTGAGCACACTACAAAGCCTTGGGATAACAACGGCCATTGATGATTTCGGTACGGGATATTCATCCTTGGCTTACCTCAAACTATTACCCATCAATAGCCTGAAAATTGATCGATCCTTTATTTCTGACTTACCCGCTGACAAAAGTGATGTCGCCATCACCAAGACGATTGTGGCGCTAGGACATGCTCTTGGCTTCAAAATCATTGCAGAAGGTGTAGAGACAATCGAACAAAACACTTTTCTGAAGGAAATAGGATGCGACCAGGGACAAGGTTATCTTTATGGACGTCCGATGCCGGCAGCAGATTTCGAATCCTGGTTAAATAATCATTTAACGTCGTGACCTTTTACCTGCGAACTCGCCTTCCGTTCCCGGTTAATTGCAGCGTGCCACGCATCACCGAACGCCTTCCCCGCCCTGACCAGCTCCATAACCTGGGTGGTAGCGGCTTTGAGTTCCGAGCACGCCTGTTGAAGGTCGTCTTTGAACTTTTCAGTATTCATCCCAGCCCTCCTGGGTGAATCGCCATCAGGTGATCACCCGACGCACTGCCCCATCCGAAGGCACAAGGATTCGCCACTGACTGCCGCTCGTCAGCCTTCAGCGATCATCGTGCTTCTACTGGCCATTTCAGTGCGTAGCTCCCCGAGCAGATTCGCTATTGCACGACTGGAAGTCAGCCCCTCTGTCGTGACCGCTGTGACCACTAGCTCAACTTGGCCGTTCGACGGATCGAACACCTTGATCATGAGCGATCCATCAGGATTGGTTGTGCAGGTGCAGGAAAGAGGCAGAAAGCCACACTCAATAATGTGGCGAAGTTCAAGCGCGGAGATCATGACTTACGTCCTCACGAGTCACAGTTGTTAGAAATCTGCTTATAAATATAGGCGAGCTCAGTAATGCCTGCCAAATCAAGACCTCAATCGGTTAGATCCAGCTTTTATCAATACTCCATACGTCTATAACGCGTGACCAGATACCTGCGACTATTTACACTGCCGAAGACGCCAAAAATGCCTTTGGCCCGCCAGGAAATACACGCATGGACCTCCAGCATCGCAACAACGTAAAAGTGATGGGCGACGGTCCGGCGACATTGATCTTCTCTCACGGCTTCGGCTGCGATCAGACCATGTGGCGGTATCTCGTCGACCACTTCACCGGGCGTTTCAAGGTCGTGCTGTATGACCTGGTGGGTGCGGGCCAGTCGAACCTCGGCGCGTACGACAAAACGAAATATGACGCACTGGCCGGGTACGCCCAAGACCTTGGCGAAATCATCGAACAGTTCGCCTCCGGCCCGGTGATTCTCGTCGGCCACTCCGTCAGCGCCATGATCGGCGCACTGACGGATCGCCAGGTCCCCGGCAGAATCGCCGCCCACGTGATGATCGGTCCTTCGCCCTGCTACATCGATTCCAACGACTACGTGGGCGGATTCAAACTCGAAGACATCCACTCACTGCTCGACACCCTCGACAGCAACTATCTTGGCTGGTCCAGCACCATGGCCCCGGTCATCATGGGCGCGCCCGGGCAACCGGCGCTGGGCGAAGAACTCACCAACAGCTTCTGCCGCACCGAACCCGAGATCGCCAAGCAATTCGCACGGGTCACGTTCATGTCGGACAACCGCAAAGACGTCACGGGCCTGACCACGCCAACCCTGATTCTGCAATCCACCGACGACCTCATCGCCCCCGTCGTCGTGGGTGAATACCTGCACGCCGTACTCCCCAACAGCACGTTATGCCTGGTGGCCAACGTCGGACATTGCCCCCACATGAGCGCGCCAAGTGCCTGCTCCGAAGCCATGGACAGCTTCCTGTCGCCGTGGGTGCGCACTCATGTCGACTGATGCACCGTCGCTGCCCGACCCGCAGACGCTGTTCGAGGAAGCGCCTTGCGGATTGGTGGTGACAAAAGAGGACGGCACGATCCTGCGGGCCAACCTGACGTTCAGTCACTGGATTGGCTTCAGCCAGCCAGAGCTGTGCGGTAAGCGTTTTCAAGAACTGCTGACCATGGGCGGACGCATTTTTCATCAAACTCACTGGGCGCCGCTGATGCAGATGCAAGGCTCCGTGGCCGAGGTGAAACTCGATCTGGTCCACCGGGACAAACGCACCGTCACCATGCTGCTCAACGGCGTAAGACGCGAACACGCCAGCGGTTCGTTTTATGAATTGGCACTGTTCGGCACCACTGACCGTGACAAGTACGAGCGCGAACTGGTAAAGGCCCGAAAAGTTGCCGAAGACCTGCTGCGGGAAAAAACCGCCACCGAAACCGCGCTCCAGAACGCCCAGGACGAACTGAAATCAGCCTACGAAATAGCCCAGCGCCGCGCGTCGTTTGCCGAACAAATGGTCGCCATCGTCAGCCACGACCTGAAAAATCCGCTGACCGCGATCAAGATGGCCTCCGACATTCTCGCCCGAGGCGAACGCACCGCTAAAGAAACCCGAATGCTCGGCCACATCAGTCAGTCGGCCGACCGCGCCGAGCGCATGATCGCCGACCTTCTAGACTTTACATTGGCCAAAGTCGGCAGCGGCATCGCGATATCCCCCTCTACTGTGGATTTGCACAAGGTCGTCAGCCAGAGTGTCGGCGAACTGCGCATCGCGTTTCCCAAAGCAACCCTGCTCCACAACGCCATCGGTGCCGGCCGCGCGTATCTGGATGCGGATCGCGTGCAGCAGATCATTGGGAATCTGGTCGCCAATAGCGTGGCTTATGGCGACTTGCAACAGCCGATCACGATTACCTCTCGCCAAGAAGAGTACGAAGCCAGTGTGTCCGTCCACAACCAGGGACCGGTCATCCCTCAATCGCTAAAAGCCATCCTCTTCGAGCCTATGACTCGGGGCACCGAGACTGACAGCGACGCGCGCAGTGTCGGGCTTGGATTATTCATTGTTCGAGAAATCGCCAAGGCTCACGAGGGACACGTGTCGGTCGACTCGAGTACAGGGAGCGGTACTACGTTCGATGTCCACTTTCCAGCGATTGACGCTGACCGTGAATGACATTGGCGGTTTGGTTAGCGCTTCGGTATCGGATGGCCGTCCGGGCTGAAGTCGTCTGTTTCAAGCATGCTATTCACACGACTGGCGAGTAATTCCAGTGTGAAAGGCTTGGTCAACAGTTGCATGTTAGGGCCAAGGAAATCAGCCCTGGTCATGGCGCCTTCTGCGTATCCCGTCAGAAAAAGCACTGGCAGGCACGGCTTGAGTTGTTGAATGACTTCGGCCAACTGACGACCGTTCATGCCTGGCAAGCCAACGTCCGTAAGCAAGAGGTCGACATCCTCCAGGCTGTTGAAGACCCTCATGGCCTCTTCGCCGTCACGTGCGACATGGACCTGGTACCCAAGCTCTTCCAGAACCGCCCGATTGATCAGACGCACAGAATCATCGTCTTCGACCAAGAGGATGGACTGGCCTTGACCCACGGCGGCAGGCACTGGGATTTCAGGTTTCTCCAGCTCGACGCTGTTGTTTTCTGGCAGGCAGATTGCGACCGTTGTTCCGTACCCGACGGCGCTTTTGATCGACAGACTCCCGTTGCTCTGTTTTGCAAACCCGTAAACCATCGATAGCCCCAAGCCTGTACCTTGACCGATAGGCTTGGTGGTGAAAAAGGGTTCTGTGACCTTCTCCAGAATGGCTTGGGGGATACCGCAGCCAGTGTCTTTTACTTGTATGCAAACGTGGCTCCCGGTGTCGGGATGGCCCTCGCTTTGCGGTTCAGACTCGATGCACGTGATGATGGATAACGTCCCACCGTGCGGCATGGCATCTCTCGCATTAATCACCAGGTTGAGAATGGCATTCTCCAATTGGTTGGTGTCAGCGAAAATCCAAGGTTCATCGGCGCTCAAGTCAAACCTCAGTACGATTTGCTCTGTCACGGTTCTTTGGAGCAAGTCTGCGAGCGAGTTGATGAGGTGATTGACGGATACAGCCTTGGCATCCAGCGACTGTCGACGAGAGAACGCAAGCAATCGGTGTGTTAATGAAGCCGCCCTCTCAGCGGAGGTTCGCGCAGCATCCATGAACCGCTCGACACCCTCCATTCGTCCTTTGGCCATGCGCAACTTTATCAAGTCAAGCGCGCTGATGACGCCCGTCAGCATGTTATTGAAGTCGTGCGCAATGCCGCCAGTCAGTTGGCCAACCGCCTCCATCTTCAAGGACTGGCGCAGATGTTCTTCGGCACGAGCTCTTTCTTCGCTTTCGGCCTTCAGTTGCTCAACGGCTTCAATGAGTTCTTGTGTCCGTGCCCTGACCTGAACTTCAAGTTCTTCACTAAATCGGCGAAGTTTTAACTCAGCCTTCTTCTCTTCATTGATGTCCACAATGACGGACGCTGCGCCAATGATATGGTGGCTTTCGTCATATAAAGGTACGGCGCTGACTCTCATCCAGGAATCTCGAGCGCCCTCACGGCTGTGATAGAACTCTATGCCCGTCGCCGAATCGCCTCTCAAGGCCCTGGCCCCTGGGAACATGTGCGGCTCCAGCTTTCCGCCCTGGGCGTCAAGACCAACCCATCGATCGGCATCCTCTGGCGGCCTGGAAGGAAGAGTGCCGCTTGAGACATATTGGCGATACAAGGGATTGCTGATGACTGGCGCGCCCTCTAAATCCATGAAGCAAATGCCGACCGGGATGTTTTCCAGCAGCGTCTGCAAGCGGCTGCGCTCTTCAGCCAGCTGGCTGACACTTTCACGCATCTCAAATTGACGCTCACGGGATCGCCAGGCAGCAGCGGCCGCGCTCAATAGCGAAGCAGAACTGAGTGGGCGCTCCAAGACGATCACATGGCCTGCCGATCTGGGTAATCTGTGCCTGGCCAACTCAGTCTCGCGCCCAGAGCGACCGTTGCTTGATGCGAGCAGGATGATGGGTATCTCTGACCAGCCGGGTTGTTTATCCAAAGAGTTTCCGAGGCTCGTCGCATCCCCGAAAAGACTTTCCTCCGTGAGTATCACCAGCCCCGTGTGCTCACCCAATGCGGCTGATAGCGAAGACAAGTCCTTGTGGATTTGTAAGGGGTACGTATCGCCGAACAGCTTGCTAAGACTGAGCGCATCCCCCTTGAATGGCGCCACAATCAGCAGCGTAATGCTTTCAGAGTGCTGTTCAGCTTCCACGTTTTCGCTCTTCCATCAAGGGAAGATCGGCACCCAGATATTCCGGTGTTCCCGTCAAAACACCGCGGAAGTTGATCAATGGTTCGCCTACTCGTACGCCTTTTGAATCAATCCGAAGCTCTCGAATCGTATCCTCGTGCGCGCCGCTTCGGTGTTTCAGCACAGAGATTGCTTTGCGCAGTCGTCCCTGCGCTTCGAAGAAGCGGATGAGAATGACTGAATCCGCCACATAGGAAATGTTGAGACTGGTAGACATCGAGCCTACCAGCCCGTGTTGCGGATTGATCAGAAACGTCACGACACCCAGCTGGCTCAGATACGAAAGAAGCTCATGCATCTGCAAGACTAATTGTTGTTCCTGAGGCATCGCGGCCATGTAGCCGTTGAGGCTATCAACGACGAGCATGGTGCTGCCACGCTCTTCGACTTCAGAGCGGACACGCCATGCAAACTCACCAGGGGAAATCTCCGCCGGATTTATTTGTTGGATGACCAACTGACCATTCGATACGTAACGGCTCAAATTCATGCCCATGCTGTCCCCACGGGAGATCAGGGTGCCGATCCGCTCATCGAACTCATAGATTGTGCAGTTTTCACCTCTGGCGCAGGCGGCGGCCAGATACGCCAATGCGATGGTGGTCTTGCCCGATCCGGCAGGCCCTGTGACTAACGTGCTGGTGCCTCTCAATGGCCCGCCGGCCATCAGGTTGTCTAGCTCAGGTACCCCGCTAGCCACCGTCTCCACCTTGAAGTCAACATGGTGGGTCGCGGCAATCAACCTTGGATACACCTCCAGGCCACCCTTGCGGATAGTGAAGTCGTGAAAACCAGCGATGAAATCAACACCGCGTAGCTTCTGTATCTGAAGGCGTCTACGCGCCGCACCAAAATCAAGGGTCAGTCGCTCAAGCGTAATGACGCCGTGGCAAAGGCTATGGAGATGGTTGTCACGCTCGCCATTGGAGCTTGTGAGATCGTCGACCAGAAGGACAGTGATATCCCTGCCCGCGAAATATTGCTTGAGCGCCAAAACCTGTCGACGGTAACGTAACGGATCCTGCGCAAGAAGCCGCATCTCCGAGAGACTGTCAAACACAAGCCTTTTGGGCCGGAGTTTGTCTACCCGTTGCTGGATGAGCGTGATGGTGTCGCCAAGCTCCGCCTCCCAGGGGTGAAGGATCGACTGCTGGTATTCATCCCCCAAGACGCCCTCGGTCGAGGAAAACTCAAACAAGTCTATTCCGTCCAGAGACCAGCCATGCGAGTGGGCGACGCTTTCGAGCTCTTCACTGGTTTCTGAGAGGGTGATGTACAGCACCGGCTCACCAGCGTTCACACCGTCGAGCAGGAACTGGAGGCCCAGCGTGGTTTTGCCTGCCCCAGGCATCCCTTCCAGCAAATAGAGGCGATTGCTAGGCAATCCACCTTTGAGGACTGAGTCAAACCCGACATTACCAGTCGAAACTATAGGGCGGGTCTGGATCATTTGAACCTCGAGGAAGATAGACGCTAAGAGGAGCGGCAGATCTGGTGGGCAGTATGGGGCTGACACTGTAGCTGCGCCATCAGATTGACAGCACCGGGCACAGTTAATTGAACATTAATGTCCTCTGCGAACAGATATGACGAGTTTTTGGGGAAGCTCAGCAGCCTTAGCGGCGTCTACCGCCATTCGTAAGCGTCTGGCAAACACGCCTTCCTGATTTAGAAACCCAAAACCGCCCGGCTTTCGTGGACCTGGCGGTCTTGGGGCTGTCTTGCGACAACTCGTTCAGGGCTGAACTTCTAACTCACGGACACACCCCTTGTGCAATTCGGCCGCTAGCGTCTCTTCGTCCAGCGCCCCTTCCCACTTGGCAATGAACAGGGTGGCGACACCATTGCCGATGACATTGATCAACGCCCCGCCCTCGGAAATAAACCGGTAGACCCCAAGCACCAACACCAGCCCCGCCGCCGGAATCACATCCAGGCTGCCGAGAGTCGCCGCGAGAGTAATGAACGCACCGCCGGTGACACTGGCCGCGCCTTTGGAGGTCAGGAGCAGAATTAACAACAGAGTGATCTGGTGCCATAGATCAAGGGGGATATCCAGCGCCTGGGCGATGAAAATCGCCAGTACCGTCATGTTGATGCAGCTGCCATCGAGGTTGAAACAGTAACCCGATGGCACCACCAAGCCCACCACCGACTTCTCGCATCCCAGGCGCTCAAGCTTGCCCATCAACCGAGGCAATGCCGACTCCGAAGACGAGGTACCCAACACCAGAAACAGCTCATCGCGGATGTACTTGAGAAACTGCCACAGGCTGAAACCGGCCAGGCGCGCGACCAGATTGAGAACCACGAACACAAAAAACAGCGCCGTGACGTAGTAGCAAATCAGCAAGTTGCCATACGCCCCCAACGAACCCACGCCGTACTTGCCAATGGTAAAGGCCATGCCTCCAAAGGCCCCCAGCGGCGAGACGTACATCACGATTTTGACCATCCGGAAAAACGCCTGGGCCACCAGATCGATCAGGTTCAGCAGCGGCTTGCCGGCCGCACCAAGCATCTGCAAGGCGAAGGCAAACAGGATGGAAATGAACAGGACCTGGAGGATATCGCCCTCGGCAAAGGCGCCGAACACGGTACTGGGCACGATATGGGTCAGAAAACCCACCACACTCTGTTCATGGGCCAGCTTGCTGTAACTGTCGATGGCATGGCCGTCGAGGGTCGCCGGGTTGATGTGCATACCTGAGCCGGGTTGCATCAGGTTGACCCCGACCAGCCCGATCACCAGCGCCAGGGTGGTCAGCACTTCAAAGTACAGCAGCGACTTGAAGCCGACCCGGCCGATGCGCTTGAGACTCTGCATGCTGGCGATACCGCTGACCACGGTGCAGAAGATGATCGGTGCAATCAGCATCTTGATCAGCTTGATGAACGTGTCGCCCAGCGGCTTCATTTCTTCGCCGAGGCTGGGGTAGAAATGACCGAAGATAATGCCCAGCACAATCGCCAGCAGCACCTGCACATACAGGTGGCGGAACACTCGGCGCAGACGTGAATGGCTCGGTGGTTTTTCGGCAATCGAGGGTGTAATTGTTGTTGTCATGATGGCTTCCTCGCAGGCGTGATGCATTTCCCCGAGCAGTTGACGGTGCATGACCGATCGCCCGGGAAAGATTGTTTCGGGGGGATGGTTACTTCTGGATGTACTCGGAAATCTCGATCAGGTTGAGGTCGGGATCACGCAGGTGCTCCAGGTACATGCCCATCGCCTCGGTTGATTGTTATTGTTTTCATAAGTGGACCTTCTTATTAGGTGGTGAAGCATTTACGACACGAGGTTGATCAGGTTCCCCGAGTGGTAGCCCTGCAGGTTGCCAAGGATGCCGTCGGCCAGCCGTTGCAGGCTGCTCTGGCTGGCCCAGGCCACATGGGGAGTGACGATCAGGTTGGCATGGCGGCTGTTGAGCAATGGATGGTCGGCCGGAGGTGGTTCCTGACACAGCACATCAAGGGCCGCACCACCGAGGCGACCGCTGTCCAGTGCATCGAGCACCGCCGCCTCATCCACCAATGGTCCGCGAGCGGTATTGATCAGCAAGGCACCAGGTTTCATCTGTGCCAGTTCCGGAGCCCCGATCAAGTGTCGGGTGTGCGCGGTCAATGGACAGTGCAGAGAAATCACGTCGCTTTGCGCCAACACCGTTTCAAAGGCCTGGTAACCCTTGCGCACCGGGACCACGCCACGGTGTTCGGCAAAGAGCAATTGCATGCCCAGGGCGCTCGCCAGACGCGCGGTAGCCAAGCCGATGCCGCCCCGGCCGACGATGCCCAGTACGCTGCCCTGAACATCCTGAATCGGCGCGCGATGCACACAAAAATGTCGCGAGTCCGGCCAATCCCGCAGCGCGGCGGCCTGATAGACGAACAGCTGTCGACGCAGGGCAAAGATTGACGCAATCACCGACTCGGCGACGCTTTGCGCCGAGTAAGCCGGGACGTTACACACCGTCACGGCAAAATCACGGCAAGCCGCCAGATCAATGCAGTCGTAACCGGTGGCCGCGACGCAGATGAATCGCAGGTTTGGCAATTGCTCAAGTTCAGCCCGACCGATGCGCACCTTATTGGTGATCACCGCATCGGCATCCCGGGCAGCGTCCACCACCTGGTCCGGCGCTGTGTCGGGGCGGTCCTGCCAATCCGTGACCCAGGCCGGACGAGTAATACTCACGGGCAGGCTATCGCTATCAAGAAACACCACTTTCATGCTGCACGCTCCGGCTGGACGGGTTCAGAAATCTCGATCAGGTTCAGGTCCGGGTCACGCACATACACCGAGCGGATCGGCCCGGTGGCACCGGTGCGCAACACCGGGCCTTCGATGATTGGCCAGTCGACACGGGCCAGGCGGGCAATCACTTGGTCCAGGGGGATCGAGGCGATAAAACACAGGTCCAGCGACCCCGGCACCGGCAAATGCGCCTTGGGCTCGAACTCGTGGCCACGCACGTGCAGGTTGATCTTCTGCTGACCGAAAGCGAACGCCTTGCGCCCACCGGCGAAGGTTTGCATCTGCATGCCCAGGACCCGCACGTAAAAATCCTCGGCAGCCACTGGGTCGATGGTGGTCAGCACCAGATGGTCGAGATGATCGATCATGGGTGCAGCTCCTGGGTTCGGGCCGACGGCACCTGTTTTTCCAGGTTGGCCACATGGGCGGGTATCGGGTGCAGGTCCAGGCGTTTGCCGGCCTTGAGGATCTGGCTCGGAATCTCGTGGCCGATCAGACCCGGCAACTGTGCTGCTACCGCCAGCACCCGGTCCAGATCAACCCCGGTGTTGAAACCCATCAATTGCAGCATGTGCAACAGGTCTTCGGTGCACACATTACCGCTGGCCCCCGGCGCATAAGGGCAACCGCCCAGGCCGCCAAGGGACGAATCGAAACGGTCGACTCCGGCTTCGATAGCCGCCAGTGCGTTGGCCAGGGCCATGCCGCGGGTATTGTGGAAATGCAGGGTCAGTTGCAGCGCCGGAAAACGCTCACGTACTGCCCGGGATAGCGTCTCAACCTGACTCGGGTACGCCATGCCAGTGGTGTCGCACAAAGTCACGCCGCGAGCACCCAGGTCGGCGAAGCGCTCGACCCAGTGCAACACCTCCCCCACCGGAACATCGCCCTGCATCGGGCAGCCGAACACCGTCGACAACGACACGTTGATCGCCACCGGCCCCTGGCCGATGACGCTGACCACTTCGCTGAGCTGGGCAAATGATTGCTCGCGACTCATGCGCAGATTGGAACGGTTGTGCGGCTCGCTGACCGACATCACCAGGTTGGCTTCATCGATGTTGCACGCCAGGGCTCGTTCGGCACCGCGCACGTTAGGCACCAGCACGGTGTACTCCACCGCCGGGTTGCGCCGGATGCCCTGCATCACCGCCTCGGCGTCCCGCAGCGCAGTAATAGCCTTGGGCGAGGTGAACGAGGTGACCTCGATCTTGGCGAAACCACACTGGCTGAGCGCATCGATCATGGCGATCTTGTCGATGGTTTCGATAAAGCGTGCTTCATTCTGGAAGCCGTCACGGGTCGCGACTTCCTGCAAGAAAAGACGTTGCATGTTGATTCTCCGGTTCAAATGATGCCGCGATGGCGCCAGTTGGCTTGCTGCGCAGCGTCGATGCCGAGCTCGCCAAGAATCTCGGCGGTGTGCTGGCCAAGGGTCGGCGCCGAGCGAGTCACGCTGCCAGGCGTGGTGCCCAGCTTGGGGACGATGCCGGGCAAGGTCACCGGCGTGCCGTCGTCCAGTTGGCTGTCGAGCAGCATGTCGCGCGCCCGGTAATGCGGGTCCTGGGCAATGTCGGCTGCGTTGTAAATCTTGCCGGCCGGAATGCGCGCCTCGGTCAGGATCGACAAGACTTCCTCGAGGGAGAGCCGCGCGGTCCATTCGGAGATGGCGGCATCGATGCGCTCAACCTGCAACACTCGACCGTGGTTCTGAGCGAGCTCAGGATCAGCCCCCAGATCACGGCGACCAATGACTTCCATCAGGCGTTGATAGATGCTGTCGCCATTGCCGGCGATCAAGGCAAAACCACCATCACGGCAGCGATAGGCATTGGTCGGCGCGATACCCGGCAAACTGCTGCCGGCGGGCTCTCGAACGACGTTGAACACCGAGTATTCGGGCAACAGACTTTCCATCATGTTGAACACCGACTCGTACAGGGCCACGTCGATCTGCTGGCCGTCACCGCCGTTCTGCTCGCGATGGCGCAGGGCAAGCAGAATCCCGATGACCCCGTGCAAGGCCGACAACGAGTCGCCAATGGAAACACCAACCCTGACCGGCGTGCGCCCGGGCTCGCCGGAAAGATGCCGCAGCCCGCCCATCGCTTCACCGATCACGCCGAATCCAGGGCGGTCACGGTATGGCCCGGTCTGGCCGTAACCCGAGACCCGGAGCATGATCAGTTTTGGATTCAGGGCGTGCAGCGTGTCCCAACCCAGCCCCCAGCTTTCCAGGGTCCCAGGACGGAAATTCTCTATCAGTACATCCGCATCGGCCAGCAACTGGCGCACGACCTGCTGGCCTTCACTCTGGCGTAAATCGAGGGTCAGCGAGCGCTTATTGCGAGATTGCGCGGCCCACCAGACGGAAGTACCGTCGTGCAGCAAGCGCCATTTGCGCAATGGGTCACCGGTGACCGGCGGCTCGATTTTGATCACATCGGCGCCAAACTCACCGAGCATTTTCGCCGCAAATGGCCCGGCAATCAGTTGACCGAGCTCCACGACCTTGACACCTTGCAGAGGTAACCTCATGACGTTTCCCGTTCTTGTTGAGTGCTTGTGGCATGGATAATCGACACAAATGCGGCAGATGAAAATTTCATATTTCGCCACTACTCTTTCCAGAATGGAAAACCTCGGATCCTCTTGATGATCAATCCCCTGCATTTCGATCTGCTGTCCTTGCGCCTGCTGATCTTCGCCGCCGAATCCGGCAACCTGACCCGTGCCGCCGAAAAGGCCAACATGACGGTTTCGGCGGCCAGCAAACGGTTAGCCGAGCTGGAACGAACGACCCAGTGCCCGCTGTTCGTGCGCCTGCCAAGGGGGCTCGAACTGACGGCAGCGGGACAAGGGATCGTTGAACATGCCAGAACGATTCTGGAAGGCGTGAACCGTATGGCGTGCGACGCCAGTGATTACGCTGTTGGTGTGCGCGGGCATGTACGGTTGTTCGCCAACACATCCGCCGTCGTCCAGTTCCTGCCGGACGACCTCGCGTCGTTCCTGCGCGCCAACCCGAACGTGCGTATCGGGCTGGAAGAAGCACTCAGCGAACCGATTATTCAAGCCGTGGAAAACGGGCGTGCCGATATCGGCATCTTTGCCGATAACGTACCGGCTGAAGGACTGTACAAACTGCCCTACCGTGATGACCGACTCGTGCTATTGGTCCCGGTCGGCCATGAACTGGCCAATGAGCGCAGCGTGTCCTTTGCCGATACGCTTGGCTTTGATTATGTGGGGCTCAACCAAGGCAGCTCGTTGCTGCGCAGAATTACCGATGCCGCCGTCAGTGCGGGCAAGGTCCTCAAGGTCCGGATCCAGGTCAGCAGCTTCGACGGCATCTGTCGCATGATAGAAGCAGGCTTGGGTATCGGGATTTTGCCGTTGTCGTCTGTGCGTGCCGAATTGCTTGGTTCCCGTCTGATGGCTGTCGACTTGATTGATGACTGGGCTGATCGCACCTTGTTTGTTGGGGTTGCAAGTCAGACGCAACTGGCGCCGGAAGCGGCCAAGTTGTTTGAGTATCTAAGCAGCGTGCATGGCTGACAGCGGCGTAAATGTCCCTGTCCGCGCACTTGGGTGACGGGTGGCCAATCATCTAAAAAGCCACTGCCTCATGTGTGCGTGGCACATGCGACAGTGGCAAAAGCGCAATAGTCACCTCACGTCTAATTTACGAGTGCACACTACGACCGTACCCAGGCGACCTCGCGAAATTATCCTCGACAGTTCCAGTGCCATCCAGATACCCGTGCTTACGCAAATCGGGCATTAATATCGAAGCAATGAATGTCACGCATACCAATGCAGCTACGTAATAAAAAAAGTAACTTTCAACCCCCATCGACTTAAGTATCAACGCCACATACTCCGCGGTACCGCCACACAATGCATTGCCGATCGCATAAGGCAGACCAACGCCCAACGCCCTGACAGAGGCTGGATAAAGATCCGCTTTAAGTACACCTGTGACGGGCGTATAAAATGCAGCAACAAGAAGACCAGTCATAATTAGCGCAAAGGCCGCATACGGGCTCGATACAGTCTTTAACGTGGTTAAAATTGGTACAACCAACACTGTTGCCAAACCACCAAATATCATCATGCTTTTTTTCACGCCAATACGGTCTGCCAGCATGCCGAAAAATGGCTGACAAACCATGAAGCACACCAAGGCAGACGTCATGATAAAACTTACCGTCCCTGCATCCATCCCCACAGACAGTACCAGATATTTCTGCATATACGATGTAAACGTATAGTAGTACAGCGAACACCCCATGGTGATAGCTACAGTTAAAATTACGGCCCGTTTATGCTTTAACAACGCACGAATAGATCCGGCCTCCTTACTCTTCATTTCTTTGACTGAAGCCGTTTCGGTCATGGATCGACGTAGAAATACGACCACAATGGCGCTAATTGCCCCGATGAAAAATGGAATTCTCCAACCCCAGGCTTTCAAATCTTCCGGAAGCAATACGTGCTGAAGAACAGCAACCGTCAGCAGCGCAAGTAGCTGACCTGCAATAATTGTGGAATATTGGAATGAACCAAAAAATGATCGGCGCCCGGCAGTCGACATTTCACTGATGTAAGTGGCACCTGTTCCGTACTCAGCGCCCACTGAAAGTCCCTGCATCAGCCTGGCTACAACCAACAGGACGGGTGCCGCGACACCAATCGTCTCATAAGTGGGCATGATCGCAATCATCAAAGACCCACCGCACATCATGAAAATTGAAATGATCATTGATATTTTTCGACCGCGCGTATCTGCAATGTAACCAAATATCCAACCGCCGAGGGGGCGCATAAAAAAGCCGACAGCAAAAATCCCCGCTGTCGCTAACAGTTGACTGTTTTGATCTCCTGCCGGAAAAAACAGCGAAGCAAAATAGATAGATGTATAGGCATAGATGAAAAAATCATACCATTCAACTAAATTACCCGAACAGGCTCCAAGTATCGCTCGAACCCGTGCCTTATTTGTAATTGGAGGACGCTTGAAAGCGCTGCTATCAGCATTACTTATTATTATCATTTCAATCTCCACAAGCAGAAATAATCTGTTGACGCGTTATGCGCTAAATCACCAGCCCAACAACAGTCCACACGAAGACAAATGCCAATCGCACAGACTGTCAGTCGATCATCTAATCAATTAATAAAATCACTTAAGAAAAAGGTCACTTCAACCGAAACGACAAACGTATTGATGTGTCTTCATAGTGCATTTCTCACTGCAATGCAGACTCAAAAACTGGCGCGCGCCTGCATTGAAACTGCGCCGTCAGGCAAACTGACCCATAACAGCAAATCATTACCTTCATGGACAGCATTTAATGTTAGCGTCACTCCCAGCAAGGCAGGACGCACGCCTCGATAATTAAAGAGCTTTACTGGCTTTCCCGCGATACGTTCGGCATAGCCTGCCAGCAGAGTCGCGTTCAGTGGACCATGTATTACTTGACTCGCGTAACTTTCAACCTCTCGACAGTAATCAGCGTCATAGTGAATACGATGACCATTGAAAGTCAGTGCTGAATAGCGAAACAACGTGGTCGAGGTAGGCAGCCATTCATAGGAATGAGTGGCTTGCGGCATAGCGGCGAAAGGTTTGTTTGAGTCGACTGGAGTTGACTCCTTGTAGACAATGTCGTGATGTTCGGAAATGGCAACTTCGCCGGCATGTACAATCTCATGCAATACGGTGACAAACACCAGCTCGCCACTTCGACCTTTCTTGTGCTCGATCGAAACAACACTGGAGCGTTTCTCGACGCTGCCATCCAACGGCAACGCTTTCTTGAATTCAAGCTGTCCGCCGGCCCACATACGATTCGGCAGCGGCACGGGAGGCAAGAAGCCACCTCGCGCCGGGTGGCCATCACGCCCCAACTCTTCAGGCGGCAGCCCGTCAAGAAAGTACAACCAGTGCCACAATGGCGGCAATGGATAACCCGAGACCAAATCGCTTTGTGGGATGCCCAGCGTTGCAGCCATCAAACGCGCATGGCGTGAAGACAGGACATCGTGGTCGACATGGGTCTTGCCGACCCATTGACGAAGGTGTTGAAGATCAATAGTGCTCATGCAGGGATCCCCTCTTGTTTGTTCTGCATTGCTGTCGCCCGGAATTCTTCGCGCAAGCGATCACTGTGTTCGCCCAGGAGAGGGGCCTTTTCGAATCGTTGATCGTCCCAAGGAGCGCGTACCGGAGGAGCAATCATCTCGACTTCACCGGTCTCTACTGCCATCGGCCATTTCCGAAGGCCTGGATGTTCTGCCATCTCGGCGACGGAGCGCACCTGACCAAAAGCGGTATTGGCCTGACCCAGTTTGTGGATCGCCTGCTCGGCACTCAGGGTGGTGAAAGACGCACTGATGAGCGCGTCCAGCGCGTCTCGGTTACGGACGCGTTCTGTGTTGGATGCAAAACGAGGATCAGTAGATGCGCCGGTGCCTTCAAGGAACAGGTTAGAGAACTGCTGCCATTCGCGTTCGTTCTGAATGCTGATCACGATGTCTCGCTGATCGCCAGTGGTATAAGCACCGTATGGAGCAATTGAAGGGTGGCGCAGCCCCTGACGTGTTGGAGCGCCATTGCCATAAATCTCGTGCAGGTAGGGAATAGTCATCCAGTCCGCAGCACCATCGAACAACGAAACGGAAATCCCGGAGCCCTGCCCGGTTCGTTCTCGTAACTGCAACGCCGAAAGCACGCCAATCGCAGCATTCAAACCTGCCCCGATATCGCAAATCGAAACGCCGATCCGGCCATAGCCTTCAGGTGAACCGCTGATGCCGGCCAGACCGCTTTCGCATTGGACCAACAGGTCATACGCCTTCAAACCACTGGCGGGCCCCTCAGTACCGTAGCCACTGATATCGCAGGTGATCAATTGTGGATTCAGTGCGCGCAGTTCCGAGCTGTCAAACCCTGCGCGAGCAAGGGCACCGGGCGCCAGGTTTTGAACAAAGACATCGGCGCTGGCAATGATCCGTTTCAGCAGCGTCGCGTCGTCGGCATTTTTGAAATCCAGTACCAGCGATTCCTTGCCTCGGTTGGTCCACAAAAAATACGAAGAGTGACCTTTGGCGGCGTCGTCATAGCCCCGGGCAAAGTCCCCTTCTGCGCGCTCGACCTTGATGACCCTTGCACCCATTTCCGCCAAACGACAGGTACATAAAGGCGCAGCCAACGCCTGTTCGATGGAAACGACGGTAATGCCATTTAAAGGTTTTGTAGTGGACATCAGGTTCTCCCATTGACAGTTTGCGTACACAAGTATGTGCAAATCACGGTCAGGGGAGCAGCGAGCATTTACGAAGATAACGTTTGTAAAATACAAACACTGCGGGACTTACGAGAGGTTAAATTAGACAAGATCCTCATGATTTCGCCGGAGACTAACGCAATGATGTACGACTTGATCGACCTGAAGGTCTTCTTGGCCGTCGCCGAGGAAAGCAATCTGTCGCGGGGCGCCGAGCGCTGTCATCTCGCTCCTTCCTCAGTCAGTTTGCGCATAAAAGGGCTGGAAGCCAGCCTCGGGACACCCTTGCTGCTGCGTCAGGCCAGGGGCGTGGGTTTGACCCCGGCGGGTCATGTGCTGGTCGAACATGCGAGACGCTGCATGGCTCAGTTGGAGCAGATGACGACTGACTTGCAACCCTTCGCCAATGGCTTGATAGGTCACGTCACTTTTTTCGCCAACAACAATGCAATCAGTTCATATTTGCCGGATGACCTGGCGCGCTTTTTCTCCAAGCATCCCAATGTCCGCATCACACTTGAGGAGCGATTGAGCCATGACATTATTTCAGCCGTGTCCTCAGGCCGTGCCGACATCGGAGTGGTTGCGCTGGAGTCCGACCATCCAGATCTTGAGTTTCTGCCATACCGGCAGGACCAATTAGTGCTGCTGGCACCATTAGACGGTCGATTTGACAACCAGCATTCGGTTAGTTTTTCCGAATGCTTGGGGCTCCCATTTATCAGCCTTCAATCAGGTGCGGCACTGCATACCTTTTTGATGAATCACGCCAGCGCCCTTGGCGGGCGATTAGATGTGCGTGTCCAGGTCTCCGGATTTCGGGCGATTGCTCGCCTGGTCTCATCGGGAGCGGGTATCGGCATCGCCCCACGCTCAGCGTTAGAGCCAGCAGACCTGGATCGCCTTCAGGTTATCGATCTTGTAGAGGGATGGGCCAAGCGTGATTTACGAGTGTGCGTACAGCGCAACCCGCGTGAAAAGAATGTGTTGCGAGATCACCTGATCGAGATTCTTTGTCAGCCAGGAATACTCGATAGTGCATGAGGTCAGGTTTCCCGGTCTTTACACTTCAGCGGATAGGCCTGCGCGAACCAGCACCCGGCGGGCTTGGCGAGCGACGGCCTCATCGACCATGACCCCGTTCACTTGCCCGACGCCCCGACAGTTTTCAATCAGAATGGCCCGCGCTGCGGTGATCTCATCGGCGGTCGGTGTGAACGCCTGATTGATGGCAGCAATCTGACTCGGGTGAATCGCCGCTTTACCGGCAAACCCCATGTCGGCAGCCTGGAGGGCTGCCCGCTCAAGCCCGGCCAAGTCGCGAATATCAAAAAATGGAGAATCGATAGCAGCGATAGCTGCTGTCGCGCACGCGCTCACAAGCGATACACGTGCGAAGGTGAGATTCGCTGCAAAGGGTCCACAGCCTAGATCCGCCGCCAGATCCGCAGCCCCGAACATGAGTGCGGCGAGTCGGGGCGTCGCATGAGCGATGTCTCCCACCGCCTTGAGCCCTACCGCGCTTTCGATCAAGCCGATCAACTGAGTGCTCAAGCCTTTTTCGCTGAGCAGACGGTCCACTATCTGCAAATGTGCAACGGATTCGGTTTTGGGAAGTAGCAGAAATTCAGGCTGAACCGGACTTGCCAACAGTTCAAGCACGTCAGAAAGCCCCGCAGACGTATCCAGCCCATTGATACGAATAATACGAGGGAGCCGCGCTTCCTTGGTCGAATTGAGTGTGTTGAAAGCGGTAGCACGAGCAGTTTTTTTGTCTTTAGGCGCTATCGCGTCTTCCAGATCAATAATCAAAAGATCAGCACCCACCTCCTCGGCTTTGGCGAAACGTTCAGGGTGTGTTGCCGGCGTGAAGAGAGCACTGCGCAGACGTACGGACATTTTCTACTCCAGAGTTGATGAACCTGCCGCAAGGCATGCTGTGGTCCTTGCCGACGGATACCACCATAGCGAGACATACCTCAATGGACTATTGTATGGAGCTATCGATCTTCATATGTTTTACAAATACCTGCGGAACTAACATCTATGGAGCTGCGCCACATCCGCTACTTTCTAGCCGTCGCTCAAGAGCAGAGTTTTACCCGTGCTGCTCAGAAAGTCGGCATCGGACAACCGCCATTGAGCTTGCAGATCCGCGACCTGGAGCGTGAGGTGGGCACCCGGTTGTTTCACCGAATTCCGCAAGGCGCAGAATTGACTGCGGCTGGGCAGGCGTTCCATGACTTGGTTCGAAACATACCAGCACAGGTAGAACGAGCAACGCATGCGGCTCAACGAGCCGCTCGGGGCGAGTTAGGGGCACTGCGCATAGGTTTCACTGCCTCCGCAAGTTTCAATCCGGTCGTGGCTGCGGCGATTCGCAATTTTCGGCGGGCATACCCGGACGTTGATTTGACCCTGGAGGAAAGCAATACCATTCGACTGATGGCTGGCCTTAAGGAAGGTGACCTGGACGCGGTCTTTATTCGCCCAGGGATAGCTGAAGCTGATCATTTGACAATGCGAACTCTCTCGGAGGAACCGTTGCTCGCGGTTCTACCAAAAGATCATGTAGCTGCACGCCAGAAAAAATTGAGCTTGAAAGATCTCAGCCAGGACCCCTTCATTCTCTATCCAAGAGAAGTAGGACCCACCTTATTCGACACCGTTATCGCTGCTTGCCACGATGCTGGTTTTGACCCGATTCTGGGACAAAGCGCTCCACAACTGGCCTCTGTCGTGCATTTGGTAGCGGCAGAACTGGGGGTTTCGCTTGTACCGGCTTCGATGCAGCAAGTGCATGCCGCAGGGGTGGTTTTCAAAGAGATAAATGATGTATCCCCCATCGCCCGACTTACACTCGCCTGGCGTCGCAGTGACAACTCGATTTTCCTGCAGAACTTTGTAAATTGTGCAGTCAGTTAACTACACACTCTCCGCCGGTATGGAAGCCGACTGCTTTCGAAAGCGGCCATTGTGAAGAGCTAAAAAATTGTCGTGAAGAGATCAGTTTTTTCATACCCACCGAATGAGCAATAACACCAACAGCACATTCAACACGGCCAACGAACTCAAGCCCGCAAGCACACCGCCAGCGCCCCACGTCTGCAACAGGTAGCCGCCAGCAAGCGGGGTCAAGGCTTGTCCAATGAGCGAAGGCCGAGCCATGCGCCCCATCAGCAACACATAATGGGTGGGCGACATAAGGGCCAGTGGCAGTAGTCCTCGAACGATCGCCCGCAAACCATTACCCGCGCCGTAGATCACCAGACCCACCGCGGTCATTGCCGGCGCTATGGTCACCAGCAACAGACCAATCGCCACAAATACCACGGAGATCAATGTCGTCCAGATCGGGTGTCGCTTTCGCGAAAACACTTGCAGGACACGTGAACCTACCTGACTCGGACCGAGCAAGGCGCTCAGTCCGATGGCGGCTGCAAGTGAGTAGCCCTGCCCCTGCAACAATGAAATCAGCTGGACAGACATCGCCGTCATGATCACCGCACCCAGCGCAAAAATCAGCGTGAGCAGCAGGTAGATCCGCCGATCGATTGAGAGGTTTTCATCACTCAGTGCATGGCTTTTTGCGAGTGGCCCCGCACCCTGCGCCAGCACCCAGAGATAAAGCGGTGCCACGGCAACGACCAGTAACACCCCATAAGCCACGCACGTCGTGCGCCAGCCAACGTGCTCGATGACCAGTGCAACCGCAGGCCATGACAGCGTTGTCGCAAACCCGGAAATAAGGGTGATGCCGGTAATCACACCGCCCGCCCGCTCCCCGTATAGAGAACCTAAAGTGGCGAAAAGTGCTTCATACAGCCCCAGCGCCATACCGACGCCAATCACTGCCCAGGACAAAAGAAACATCGGTAACGAGGTCGAACTGGCCATCAGAAACAACCCGATGGCGACGCCCAGGCCGCTACTGGCCAGGATGGGACGGCCGCCGTAGCGGGCGATAAGCCGACTGGTCAATGGCGCCAGCATCGCGGAAACCAGAATGCTCAGCGACAGTGCGCCATACACCCATTGGCTGGCCCAACCGGTCTCTCTCATGATCGGATCGGCCATGACGGCCATGAGGAAGAACGAACCTCCCCAGACCAGAACTTGCAGCATCCCCAATATAAAAATGCCGAATACGCCGGGCAATCGCGTTTGATGGTTCAAAGCAGTGTCATCAGTGGTGAGAAAAGAACGGAAGTCGTGGGTAGCGGCGCAACTACGGGTAAGCAGTCGCTTTAGGTTGGGTCAAGAATGGAGGGCTTTGGCCGTTGGCTCAAAGCATGTGCCCAGCCCAAATCTTGCGATTGACCAGGTCGGCAGCAATTTCAATGAAGGCATCCCCGACGAACTTGGCAGCCGGACTGACCCTTCTGTCTGCAGGAAAGACCTGAACCAGTTTGCGCATCGGAATGGGGTCGACCAGGGGTGCGGCGCTGAGCACGCCAGATTCGATTTGCGTGTAAATCGATGCCAAAGGCAGAGCGGTCAAACCGAAGCCATTGCAGACCAACGCAATCATCGCGCCGAAGGAGTCGGCTTCAACGCTGGTCTTGAGCTTGATCCCGACTTCACGCGCACAATCATCCAGAATCACGCGAAGGCTATGTCGAGCGCTTGGCAACACCAATGACTGCTCAGCCAAAGACGCGAATGACACCGGCGTATCAAGACGCAGGTTGGCGCTGGCGGGGCCGACCAGCAGCAAGTTTTCCATCATCACTGGCACAATACGCAGCGTATGCAGCGGTTGCGGATCGTAAGAAATTGCCAGCTCCAGTTCGCCCCGCTGTACCCAATCCAGCAAATAACCGCTGAACGCCGAGGAAAACCTGACGGCGAGATTCGGATGCGCCTCTTTGATTTTGCGGACCAGAGGAACGGTGACAATTTCCGCTACCGTCGGCGTCGTACCGATGACGACCGTTCCCCGAAAAGAAGTCTTTCCGCCCACCACCGAACTTCGAATGGACTCCATTTCTTCCATGATTCGGGTGGCATGCGCCAGCACTTCGCGGCCGGCATCGGTAATCTCCATGCCTCGCCCATGCCGATCAAACAGGTAGGTGCCGAGTTCCTTTTCCAACAATCGAATTTGCCGGCTAAGTGCCGGTTGTGCGATGTGAAGCCGATCTGAGGCCTTGCTGAGACTGCCTAGCTCAGCCACATGAATCAGGGTTTTGAGTTGAACGACATCCATTACCAGGCCAGTCAAAGTCGGGCTCGGCGCGAAATGCGTCGAAAGTAGTGTGAGTGTAAACGCAATAGCGTTTCTTGGAATGCCACAGGGCCCGCGTCGCATGGGGCCTGGCGGCTTTCGAGTCGGCTGTATCCCCCAGCCCGCAGGGGTTGCAAGGCAAGCTATAAAATTTCGGTATATCAGTTAGGCCTGGCTCACGGCTTATTACCCTCCTCACTCTGCGGTAGCGTGCAATCAACGTCGACGCCAAGAGCGATCGACTGACTACAAGAATAAGATTCGAGGGCTTGCGCCATGACTTACTACCTTTCTCGTTACCTGACCGCCCCCCCTTACACAGTCAGCGAACAGCTGACCTCTCCTATACATCCCCCCTCTTCATGTGCCTTGGTCGTCAAAAGGTCACAACCACTGCGTTAAGCCCATCAACCCATCGAGCTAGCAACGTCGGACACGCATCAGCGTGCGCCTCGTATCGTCTCGCCTTGAAAAAAGGGTGAACAGAATGTCTGCATCTACCAGCGACTCAACACTCCACACTGAAAAGTCCGATCAGATTAAAAGTCCGAATCGCGTCAGAGCCATCATGGGTGCCTGCTCGGGCAATCTGGTGGAGTGGTACGAC
Organism: Pseudomonas silensiensis; assembly: GCF_050434865.1. Classification (NCBI taxonomy): domain Bacteria; kingdom Pseudomonadati; phylum Pseudomonadota; class Gammaproteobacteria; order Pseudomonadales; family Pseudomonadaceae; genus Pseudomonas; species Pseudomonas silensiensis. The sequence continues at coordinate 249,272 of NZ_JBNDJH010000001.1, read as the reverse complement.
TTTTTCATTTATGCCTATACCGCCATCTACTTTGCAGCTTCGTTTTTCCCTAAAGGCGACACCACCAGCCAACTGCTCGCAACCGCCGGCGTCTTCGCTGTCGGCTTTTTCATGCGCCCTCTCGGCGGCTGGATTTTCGGCTGGATTGCCGATACTCGCGGCCGTAAGGTCTCGATGATTATCTCGGTGTTCATGATGTGCGCCGGCTCCCTGCTGATTGCCGTCATGCCAACCTATGAAACCATCGGTGTGGCGGCGCCGGTTTTGCTCGTCGTCGCCCGGTTGATTCAGGGGCTGTCCGTCGGCGCGGAGTACGGCACCGGTGCCACCTACATCAGTGAAATTGCGACACCTGGGCGCCGCTGTTTTTATGGCTCCTTTCAGTACTTCACCATCATTGCCGGTCAGCTCATGGCATTGATGACGGTGGTCATTCTCCAGCAAACCCTCACCGGCGAAGAATTGCGCGAATGGGGCTGGAGGATTCCGTTCTTCATCGGCGCGCTAAGCTCAATCGTGGTGGTGTATCTGCGCCGCGCCATGCATGAAACCGCCACCAAGAAAGACATGAACCGCAAAGACGCCGGCTCGCTGCGCGGCATGTTCAAGCACAAACGGGCGGTCGCGCTGGTGGTAGCGTTCACCATCGGTGGTTCTTTGTACTTCTACACCTTCACCACTTATATGCAGAAGTTCCTGGTGATCTCCGCTGGTTTCAGCCCGGAAACGGTCAGTTTCATCATGACCGCGGCCCTGGTCGGTTTCATGTTCTGCCAGCCACTGTTTGGCTTGCTGGCGGACCGTATCGGGATCAAGGCGCACATGCTGATGTTTTCAGGGTTGGCCATGGTGCTGGTGATCCCCCTACTCTATTCGCTGCAGTCGGTGAGTAGTCCGTTTACGGCGTTCCTGCTGGTGTTTGGTGGCCTGGCCATTGCGTCGCTCTACACCCCGATTGCCGGGATCGTCAAAGCGGAACTGTTCCCGCCTGCGGTGCGCGCATTGGGCGTGGGCTTTCCGTATGCCGTCGGCAATGCGGCATTCGGCGGCACCGCCGAATACGTCGCCTTGTCGCTCCGGTCCCAAGGCATTGAGGAGTATTTCTTCTTCTATGTCGCGGCCGTCGTGACCATCACGTTCATCGCCGCGATGTTGATGCCAAATCTGTCCCGATACGGGTACATCAGCGGTTCCGGTGAGGTCGAAGAGCGCACCGGGCTCAGAGGTTGTTCAAAACCGGGCGCTGCCAGGGCCTGACCATTACAGCGACACGAAAAGGGCCCGATGGGCCCTTTTTGCATTACTGCGCAGTACTTGCCTGGAAATCGGCGATCTGTTGCCACATCGCGATGGGGTTGGAATACATCGGGAAATGCCCGCAATCAGGAATGGGGGCCAGCCGGACACCTTCGGCCTGGATATGCGGCAGATAGGACAGTGACGCGTTTTGTTCGCCGTACATGAACATCCGCGGGCATTTCAAGCCGAGGAATTTGCTCATCAGATCGGCATTATCGGAAAGATCGACCATCGACTGGAAAATCCCTCGCACAGCACCGGCACGCACCTTGTGTCGCAAGCTCGCGGAATACAGCGCACTGGCAAACGCCGGAGCGTGCCGGGCGCGCTCGATGAAGGCCGAGAAAAAAGCCTCGGGATCGTTGCTCGGGTAATCAATGATCTGCCGGCTGAGGAAGCAGTCTTCCGGGGCGATATTACCCTCGATATCGACGAAGCTCAGCACCCGGTCCGGGAACTGATGCGCCAGCATCAATGCGGTCAGACCGCCCATGGAATGGCCGACCAGATGGAAGCGTTCGATGCCAAAATGCTCGAGCACCTGCACCGCAGTCTGCAGCAGAAAGGGAATGGAAATCCTGGAAAGATCACTGCACTGGCTTTCGCCGCAACCCGGTGCGTCGTAAGCCACGAAAGGGTGACCGGCGAATGCGCACTGCTGCACGATGTCGGCATAGTCCTCCTTGGTCGAACCAAAACCATGCAGGAACACGATCGGCGCAAGGTCGCCGTCGCGATGGATGGCGGCCACGTTCAGTTGCACACCCTCCACCGTCAGCGGGAGTTGCACATGATTGAACGTTTCTGGAGAAGGCACGTTGTTGACTCCTTGAACGAAAAGGTAGCGCCGAGCCTGGGTTGCCGGCAGCCAGGCTCGCAATTTCAAGGGAATCGAGCCTTCTGTAAATTCCTAATACGGGAAGGTTTTCATATGCCAAACCTATCATTGCTGTTCACGCCCGGGACTGGAGTCGGGTGACCAGCTCTTCCACCATCGGATTGGGCCGATCTGCATTCCAGGCCAGCGCTGTTGTCACGACATTGAGCTTCTGGCTCAGCGCTCGAAACACCACGTTGTCGGGCGCCAGTTTTTTCAGCGACGCAGGTACCAGTGCGATGCCCTGGCCGCAGCTGACAAAGGCAATTTGCGAGGCGACCGAGCGCACTTCATGCAGCACGCGCGGGGAAAAACCGCTGGCACGGCAGGTCGCGATCAGATTGTCGAAGTAGACCGGGCTGACCTTTCGGGAAAACATCACCAAGGGTTCAGTGGCCAGGCTGGACAGGCTGATTCGCGTGCGTGCAGCCAAGGGGTGATCGCTGGGCAGGGCCACAACGAGGCGGTCCTGAGTCAGCGGCAGTGATTTGATCGACGCCCCCAGATCACCGTCCAGCCGGGCGAAGGCCAGGTCGATGTCGCCGGCTTCCAGCGCCGGCACGGCTTCGACGCTGTCGATCTCCCGCACGGACACAGTGAGGTGCGGATAATCACTTTTCAATTGCTCGATCAAACCGGGCAAGACATCAAACATGGCCGTGGAAATCGCGCCGATGGTCAACATCCCCGACTGCCCCGCCACCGCCTCCTCCACGGCGAGTTCCAGGCGCTCCAATTGGTCGGCGAACTTGCGCACGGCCGGCAGAATCGCCGCCCCCACCGGGGTCAGCTTCGCACCGCGTCGCGAGCGATCAAACAGCTTGACCTTGAGCGCCTGTTCCAGCACCTGGATCTGCTCGCTCAGCGGTGGCTGGGACATGCCCAACCGCTTGGCCGCTCGGCCGAAATTCTGTTCTTCGGCCACCGCCAGGAACAACCAGAGATGACGAATCAGTCGGAAATTGATCATGATTAATCCATAGGTTTAACGTATCTAACGCATCTGTGATTAGTAATATACCTATCAAATTGTCTCGCTGACACTGGGCGCCTCCGTCACCACTGGGGCTTTCCCATGATCAACAAGAGTTTGCTGGATCGCTTGGCGGCGCTGGATACCAACACGGTTTCCGATGCGCTCGACTTCCTCGGCCTGCCGGGTGCCACCGTTGGGCTGCGCCCGTTGTGGAACTGCCCAAAGATTATCGGCCGCGCCAGCACCGTGCTGCTGGCTCCTAAATCCGACAACGTCCCCACTGTGCACCTGATTACCCCCGTGGTGGAGCAGATCGACAGCGATGATCGTGTGCTGGTGATCGCCGGTGGAATCGAAGGCATCTCCTGCTGGGGCGATATCCTCGCCAATGCCGCGACCAGCAAGAAAGTGCGCGGCACGGTCATCGACGGTTTCAGCCGGGACATCGACGGCAGCGAGTCGATTGGCTACCCGGTTTATGGCCGCGGCGTGACCATGATCAGCGCCCGCAATCGGGTCGTGCAGATCGATGCCGCTGTGACCATCAACGTGGCCGGCGTCGACGTCAGCGAGAACGACTATGTCATCGCCGATACCTGCGGCACCGTGTTTGTGCCCTCAGCCTATATCGAGAAAGTGCTCGACCTTGGCGAGCGCATCGCCCACCGCCAGGAGGGCATGGTCGAGGCTGTTCGCAGCGGCCGCTCGGTCGCCGAGGTGATGCATGACACCCAATTCGAAGCGATCCACGTGGAGCACGCCTGATGAACATCGAAGACAAAGAACTGGTCGCCTTGTTTGAAGGCCTGGACACCCCGGGCGTTTCCGATGCGCTGGACAAACTCGGCCTGCCCGGCCAATGCCTCGGCGTGGCGCCACTGGACAACTACAGCAAGGTCATCGTCGGCCCGGCGTACACCGTGCAGTACGTCTCGGCCAGCGTCCCTCCCGGCACCGTGGGCGATTTCATCGAAGAGGTGGCACCTGGCGATGTGGTGGTCATCGACAACGGCGGCCGCACCGACTGCACGGTTTGGGGCGACATCATGACCCAGTACGCCGGCACTCGGCAGATCGCTGCCACGGTCATTGACGGCGTTTGCCGTGACGTGAACAAAGCACTGGGCGATGGCTACCCGATGTTCAGCAAAGGCCGCTTCATGCGCACCGGCAAAGACCGCGTACAGGTTCAGTCGGTCAACCAGCCGGTGTCCATCGGTACGGCCCGGGTCTGTGCCCGCGACATCGTGGTGGCTGACGCCAACGGCGTGGTGATCGTCCCCCGCGCCCGTGCGGCTGAAGTGGCGGCATGTGCCCGCCAGATCGAATCGATCGAAGCCGACATTCGCGCCCTGATCAGCCAAGGCAAAACCCTTAAAGAAGCCCGGGCCGCACTGGGTTACCACAGCCTGCAGAGGAAAGTCTGATGACCATGCTCCCCCTCCCCCTGGATTTTCATGCACGGGCAAAAGTGCTGGGCAGCTCGACGCTGTATGAAGCGTCCCATCTGCCTTGCGCGGTCGACAGTGCCATCCGCCCGATCTGGGACGGCGCCTTCATCTCCGCCCCCGCCTACCCGCTGGAATGTTCGCCGGGTGACAACCTCGCCCTGCACCTGGCGATGGAACGTGTACCCCGTGGCAGCGTGCTGGTCGTGGGTACGGGTGGTTTCATCGCCGGTTATTGGGGCGAAGTGCTGACCGTGGCGGCCGAAGCGGCTGGCGTGGTCGGGCTGGTGATCGATGGTGGCGTACGCGACATCGCTGCACTGAAGAAACGCCAGTTCCCGGTGTTTGCTCGCGGCATCTCGGTGAAAGGCACGGTCAAGGCCAGTGCGCCTTCGGTGGGGCAACCGTTCAATTTCAACGGTGCTTGGGTGGCTCAGGGTGACTGGGTGGTGGCCGACGATGACGGTGTGATCATCATTCCCAAGGCGGATGCGGTACGCACCCTGGCCGAAGGCGAGGCGCGCGCGAGCAAGGAAGCGCAGATGATGCAGGCGTTGACCGAAGGCCGCTCGACCCTGGAACTGATGAACCTGACTGAGTGGAGAACCCGCGCATGAGCGCCGATATCCAGCGGCTGAATCAGCGTCTGGCCGGTGCCCAGCCTTCCGCGACTTACCGAATCATGGATCGGGTTGCAGAGCGCCGGGCGCAAGGTGCGAAGATCATTTCGCTGTGCGCCGGCGAGCCAGATTTCGATACGCCCAAGCATGTGCGCGAAGCGGCCATTCACGCCATTGAACACGGGCACACCCGCTACACCCAGGTCGCCGGGGTACGTTCACTGCGAGAAGCGGTGGCCGCCAAGTTCCGCCGCGAGAACGGCCTGGACGTCACCTGGCAAGACACCCTGGTCTGCAACGGTGGCAAACAGGTGATCTACAACGCTTTGGCCGCAACCCTCAATGAAGGTGACGAAGTCATCGTGCCGGCGCCGTACTGGGTCAGTTACCCGGAGATGGTTCAACTGTGCGGTGGTGAAGCCCGAATCGTTACCTGCGATGCCGACACCGGTTTCAAGCTGACGCCCTCGGCGCTGGCCGCGGCGATCACCCCGCAGACCCGCTGGTTGATCCTCAATTCGCCGTCCAACCCGACCGGCGCGGTGTACAGCCGGGAAGAACTGCACGCCCTGGCTGAGGTGTTGTTGTCTCATCCTCATGTGCTGATTCTGGCCGATGACATCTACGAACACCTGATCTTCGACGATCAAGTGTTCTACACCCTGGCCCAGGTTGAACCACGACTGGCACCGCGCACCCTGACCATGAACGGGGTGTCCAAGGCCTATGCCATGACCGGCTGGCGCATCGGTTTTGCCACAGGGCCACGGTGGTTGCTGGACGCCATGGAAAAACTGCAAGGTCAGCAAACCTCCGGCGCCAGTTCGATTTCGCAACAGGCCGCACTCGCTGCGCTGGAAGGTCCCAAGGATTTCATCCGTGAAAGCCGCGTTGCATTCCAGAGTCGTCGCGATTTGATGGTGGCGTTGCTGAACGACACCCCAGGCCTTGAATGCATCAGTCCGGCCGGTGCGTTCTACGCGTTCGCTTCCTGTGCCGGATTGATTGGCCGTACCTCACCGGGTGGCCGAGTACTGCACACCGACGAAGATGTCGCGCATGCGCTGCTCGACGAAGCGAATGTGGCCGTGGTGCATGGCAGCGCTTTTGGCCTTGGCCCTTACATTCGCATTGCCTATGCCCTGGATGACGTTTCATTGCGCCGGGCTTGCGAGGCGATCCGTACATTCTGCAACTCTCTGCGTTAATCATTTCCCTTCCCATAATGCGTGGCTATCGCCGTTGTCCGGCAGGCCACGCAATCACCTCCCTGCTATACAAAATGGGCATATCTCAAAGACAAAAACGGTAGTCGTCCTTCTCCTCCATCCCTCCCAGAATGTGTGAAAACACAAAAGCAGCACTGCTTGGGAGATTGGCATGTCAACAGAAGCTGAACACACCGTGGGACAGGATTGGCAGGAGGACGTATTCCGCGTGCTCAAGGCCCACGACGTCAAACACGTGGTCTTCGTACCGGATGCGGGCCACTCGGCGGCGATCCGTATGTCCTATGCAGACCCGGACATCAAAGCGGTCGTCCTCACCACCGAAGAAGAAGGCATCGGCTACCTAGCCGGCGCATGGCTGGGCGGTGAGCGCGGCGCCCTCTTGATGCAGTCCAGTGGCGTCGGTAACTGCATCAACACCCTGGCACTTCAAGTCTGTGCCGGCTTCCCCCTGCTGATGGTGGTCACCATGCGTGGCGACTGGGCCGAGTTCAACGCGTGGCAGAACCCGATGGGCCAGGCCACCGAAGCCTCCCTGAACCTGATGAAAGTGATGACCTGGCGCGCGGACGTCCCTGAAGACGTCGCCCCCCTGCTGCACGGTGCCGCGACCATGGCCTTCAACGGTGATTCGTCCACTGCCCTGCTGCTCGGTCAGCGCCTGATTGGAGAAAAGAAATGGGTCAAGTAAGCGCAAACCACACCCTGTGCCGCCGCGAAGTGGTCAAGGCCTTGCTGGCCGACCGCAAAGACGTGCTGGTCGTGACGGGTCTCGGTTCGGCGTCCTATGACGTCATGGCTGCCGGTGACAATGATCTGAATTATTACCTGTGGGCTGCCATGGGCAGCGCAATCACTGTCGGGTTGGGCCTCGCCAACGCGCAGCCAGACAAGTCGGTGGTGGTGGTCACCGGTGACGGCGAGTTGCTCATGGGCTTCGGCGCCCTGGCGACCGTCGCGCTGCAAAAGCCCGCCAACCTGACCATCGCTGTGCTGGATAACGGTCACTTTGGTGAAACCGGCATGCAAGTCAGCCACGCCGGTTTTGGTATTTCCCTGGACCAGGTGGCGAAGACTTGCGGCTTCAGCTGGACCGATGAAATCCGCGACATGGAAGGCGTACATGACCTGCGCGAGCGCTTTGCGACCCGCGATGGCGTCAAGCTCGCGACGATCAAGATCAAAGCAGAAAACCCGCCACGGGTGCTGCCACCGCGCGATGGTCATTACATCAAGAATCGTTTTCGTGCCGCCTTGGGTTTCAACCCGATCTGATTGCTCTTTGCCCGGACCCGGTCACGCAGGGCTGATGCCGTGCGTGACGCGTTGAGGAGAATAATAATGACTGACCGTAACTCTGAAGAACTCAATGCCATCCGCGAGGGCGTACGTGCTCTGTGCGCTGAATTCGATGCGGCTTACTGGCGCAAAGTCGACGAAGAAAAAGGCTTTCCGGAAACCTTCGTCAAGGCCCTGACCGACGCTGGTTGGCTGGCAGCGATGATTCCTGTCGAATATGGCGGCTCCGGCCTTGGGCTGGCCGAGGCCTCGGTGATCCTGGAGGAAGTGAACCGCTGCGGCGGCAACTCCGGCACCGTTCACGGGCAGATGTACAACATGTTCACCCTGCTGCGTCACGGCAGCGAGTCGCAGAAAAGCTACTACCTGCCGAAACTGGCCAGCGGCGAATTGCGCCTGCAATCGATGGGCGTCACCGAGCCCACCACCGGTACCGACACCACAAAGATAAAGACAACCGCCGTGCGCAAAGGTGACCAGTACGTGATCAACGGGCAGAAGGTGTGGATCTCACGCGTTCAGCATTCCGACCTGATGATCCTGCTGGCGCGGACCACGCCGTTGGCCGACGTGAAGAAGAAGTCCGAAGGCATGTCGATCTTCCTCGTCGATCTGCGCGAGGCCATCGGCAACGGCATGACCGTGCAGCCGATCGCCAACATGGTCAATCACGAAACCAACGAGTTGTTCTTCGACAACCTGGAAATCCCCGCTGACAGCCTCATCGGCGAGGAAGGCAAAGGCTTCCGCTACATCCTCGATGGACTGAATGCCGAACGCACCCTGATCGCCGCCGAATGCATCGGTGACGGTCGCTGGTTTATCGAAAAGGCCAGTGCCTACGCTCGCGACCGCGTGGTGTTTGGGCGCCCGATCGGGCAGAACCAGGGCGTGCAATTCCCCATCGCCGAAGCGCACATCGAGATCGAAGCGGCCGACCTGATGCGCTGGCGTGCCTGCGAGGAATACGACAGCGGCCTCAACGCCGGGGCCAGCGCCAACATGGCCAAGTACCTGGCGGCGAAAGCCTCCTGGGAAGCGGCTAATGCCTGCTTGCAGACCCACGGCGGTTTCGGTTTCGCCTGCGAGTACGACGTCGAGCGCAAATTCCGCGAAACCCGCCTGTACCAGGTAGCGCCCATCTCCACCAACCTGATCCTGTCGTACGTCGCCGAACACCTGCTCGAGCTGCCGCGCTCTTTCTAAAAACAAGAGAGAAAAGATCATGATCCAGTCCAACGGCATCCGTCCTCTCGATGGCATTACTGTCGTCAGCCTTGAACATGCCATTGCTGCCCCTTTCTGCACCCGACAACTGGCCGATCTGGGCGCCCGGGTGATCAAGGTCGAACGTCCGGGCACAGGTGATTTCGCTCGAGGTTATGACCAGCGCGTCAACGGCCTGGCCTCGCACTTCGTCTGGACTAACCGCTCGAAAGAAAGCCTGACCCTCGACTTGAAGCAGGATTCGGCCACCGAGGTGCTGGACAGTTTGCTGGCCACCGCCGATGTGCTCGTGCAAAACCTCGCACCCGGTGCTGCCGCGCGAATGGGCCTGTCGTTCGAGATGCTTCATCAGCGATTTCCGCAGCTCATTGTGTGTGACATTTCAGGCTATGGCGCCGGTGGCCCCTATGAAAAGAAAAAAGCCTACGACCTGTTGATCCAGAGCGAAGGTGGATTTCTGTCGGTGACCGGTGGCTCGGGCGAAGAAGAAATGGCCAAGGCCGGTTGTTCGATCGCCGACATTGCAGCTGGCATGTATGCCTACACCGGCATCCTGTCCGCGCTGCTGTTGCGTGGGCGCACCGGTGAAGGCAGCCACCTCGATGTGTCGATGCTGGAAAGCCTGGTCGAGTGGATGAACTACCCGATGTACTACGCCTACGACGGTGCACCTCCGCCACCTCGGGCCGGTGCCGCGCACGCCACCATTTACCCCTACGGCCCCTTCCCCATCGGTGACGGCACCACCGTGATGCTGGGTTTGCAGAACGAGCGTGAATGGCAGTTGTTTTGCGACAAGGTGCTGCTCAAACCCGAACTGGCGAAAGACCAGCGCTTCTCGGCCAATTTCAAACGCGTGGAAAACCGTCAGGCGCTGCGCGAGCTGATCGTTGAATCGTTCTCCACGCTCAACTTCGATGCCGTCATTGATCGCCTCGACCACGCGCAAATCGCTAACGCTCGGGTGAACGACATGCAAGGTGTCTGGGACCATCCGCAACTTCAGGCCCGTGGTCGCTGGCGGGAAGTCGAAACCTCTGCCGGCACCGTCCCGAGCTTGATACCTCCCGGCAGCAACAGCGCGTTCGAGCCACGTATGGATGCCGTCCCGGGCCTCGGCCAACACACCGAACAGGTACTCAGGGAACTGGGGCTGGGAACGGACCGCATCGAACAAATGCGCGCAGCCGGGGCGATTTAGCCTTGATCTGAAAACAAAAAACCTGCCTGCAACGATCAAAGTTTTTCGAGAGAACACTGCCCAATGAAAATCCTGGTAGCTGTGAAACGTGTGGTCGACTACAACGTGAAAGTTCGCGTCAAGGCGGACAATTCCGGCGTCGACCTCGCCAACGTCAAGATGTCGATGAACCCGTTCTGCGAAATCGCAGTGGAAGAAGCCGTACGCCTGAAAGAGAAAGGTGTTGCGACTGAAATCGTCGTCGTCTCCATCGGCCCGTCCACCGCTCAAGAGCAACTGCGCACCGCGCTGGCGCTGGGTGCCGACCGCGCCATCCTCGTCGAATCCGCTGAAGACCTGACTTCGCTGGCCGTTGCCAAGCTGCTCAAGGCTGTTGTCGACAAGGAACAGCCTCAGCTGGTGATCCTTGGCAAACAAGCCATCGACAGCGACAACAACCAGACGGGCCAGATGCTCGCGGCATTGAGTGGCTACGGTCAGGGCACGTTCGCGTCCAAAGTCGACATCAGTGGCGACAGCGTTGCCGTGACTCGCGAAGTCGACGGCGGCGCGCAGACAGTTTCCCTGAAACTGCCGGCCATCGTCACCACCGACCTGCGTTTGAACGAGCCGCGCTACGCGTCCCTGCCGAACATCATGAAAGCCAAGAAGAAGCCTCTCGAAGTAGTGACTGCGCACGCTTTGGGCGTTTCCACCGCCTCCACCAACAAGACCGTGAAAGTCGAAGCGCCAGCTGCACGCAACGCGGGTATCAAGGTCAAGTCGGTGGCTGAACTGGTCGAGAAACTGAAAAACGAAGCGAAGGTGATCTGAATGACGATCCTGGTTATTGCTGACTATTCAACCGACCAGCAGGACAACAAAGTGCTGGCCCCGGCCACGCTGAACACTGTGGCTGCCGCCGCCAAAATCGGTGGTGACATCCACGTGCTTGTGGCTGGCACATTCGTGGGTGCCGTGGCTGAAGCCGCGTCGAAAATCGCTGGCGTGGCGAAAGTGCTGGTGGCCGACAACGCTGCATACGCCAATCTGCTTCCCGAAAAAGTCGCCCCTTTAGTCGCCAGCCTGGTGATTGAGCAGCAAACGATTTACAGCCATGTCCTGGCCTCCGCCACTTCCAACGGCAAAAACATCCTGCCGCGCGTTGCCGCTCAGCTGGACGTTGACCAGATTTCCGAGATCATCTCGGTCGAAAGCGCTGACACTTTCAAGCGCCCGATCTACGCCGGTAACGCCATCGCCACCGTTCAATCGAACGCTGCGGTCAAAGTAATCACCGTGCGTGCCACCGGTTTCGACCCGGTTTCTGCTGAAGGTGGTTCGGCGGCTGTTGAAACCGTTGCCGTTGCTCACGATGCGGGGATTTCCAGCTTCGTCGGCGAAGAACTGGCCAAGTCCGATCGTCCGGAACTGACCGCTGCCAAGATCGTCGTTTCCGGCGGCCGCGGCATGCAGAACGGCGACAACTTCAAACACCTGTACGCCCTGGCCGACAAGCTGGGCGCTGCCGTCGGTGCTTCCCGCGCCGCGGTCGACGCCGGTTTCGTACCCAACGACATGCAGGTCGGTCAGACCGGCAAGATCGTTGCGCCACAGCTGTACATTGCCGTCGGTATCTCCGGCGCGATCCAGCACCTGGCCGGCATGAAAGACTCCAAAGTGATCGTCGCGATCAACAAGGACGAAGAAGCGCCGATCTTCCAGGTGGCCGATTACGGCCTGGTGGCGGATCTGTTTGAAGCCATACCCGAAATGGCCGCCCTGGCCTGATCACCGACCGACAGGAGCCAAGTTTATGAACACTATCGATCTTTCAGCCTGGATTGGACGTCGCCAGGAAAGCCAGGACCGGATCAGCTTCAACCTGGTTAAACGCATTGCCGCGACATTGAGCGAAGTGGCGCCGCAGCCCGGCGAACCTCTGCCGCCGCTGTGGCATTGGGCATTCTTTCAAGATCCGGTTGCGGCCAGCGAACTGGGCCCCGATGGTCACCCAGCGCTCGGTGGATTTTTGCCTCCCGCGCACAACCGCAATCGCATGTGGGCCGGCAGCCGAATTGAGTTCTACCAGCCGTTGAAGGTGGAGGCCGACGTGTCCTGCGTCTCGACAATCCTCAATGTCGAAGAAAAGCACGGGCGCACGGGTTCCTTGTTGTTTGTCACTGTACGCCATGAGTATTTCCAGGACGGCCAACGCGCCCTGCAAGATGAACAGGACATCGTTTACCGCGAACCCTCCCCACCGAAACTAAGCGGCACCGAAGCACTCCCTGAAGGCCAATGGCAGGAACAGGTCGAGCCTTCCCCGACCCTGCTGTTCCGCTACTCCGCGGTCACCTTCAATGGCCATCGAATTCACTATGACTGGCCCTACGTCACCGAGACCGAAGGCTATCCGGGGCTGGTGGTGCATGGTCCATTGATCGCCACATTGAACCTGCGCGCCTTTACCAACGCGCACCCGACCGCGTGCTTGAAGCGCTTCACCTTCCGTGGCGTCCGACCGCTGATTTCACCTCAACCCTTCGAGGTCGGCGGACGCTTGATCGATAGCGGCAAGGCGCAGGTCTGGGCTGGCAATCAGGACGGCACCGCACAGATCGGTGAAATCGAATTCAGCGAGGGAGGAACACCATGAGTCCATCGATTGTTCGTTCCGCCCTGTTTGTCCCGGCTACTCGCCCGGAGCGCATCCCCAAAGCCATCGCCACCGGCGCGGACCGGGTCATTGTCGACCTGGAAGATGCCGTGCAAGAAAGCCTCAAGGAACAGGCCAGGGATAACCTGGAGCGTTTCTTGAGTGAAACCCCGCAGGCTCGGATTCTGGTTCGGGTGAATGCCCCGGATCACTGGGCGCACGCTGCGGATCTGGAACTTTGCCGACGCCATGCCGGCGTGATCGGAATTTTGCTGCCCAAAGCAGAAAGCGCAGCGCAAGTACTCACGGCGGCTGCCACCGAAAAGCCCATCTGGCCGATCATCGAAAGCGCCAAGGGCTTGGCTGCGCTTAATGAGATTGCCAGTGCCCAAGGCGTTGAACGCTTGTCGTTCGGCAGCCTCGATCTGGGCCTGGACTTGAACCTGACCACCGGCAGTCCTGCCGCCGAAGAGATCCTCAGCCACGCCCGCTACGCCGTATTGCTCAGCACTCGGGTGGCCGGCCTGGCTCCGGCGCTGGACGGTGTTTTCCCCTCAATCGAGGACACCACAGGCCTGCACAATGCCGTCCAATTTGCCCGTGACATGGGCTTTGGTGGCGCGTTGTGCATCCATCCGAACCAGGTCGCAATCATCCATCAAGCGCTAAAACCCAGCCCTGAAGAATTGCACTGGGCGCACCGCATCATGGATGCCGCAAGCTCGGGAGAAGGTGTATTCGTAATGGATGGGCGAATGGTCGATGCGCCGGTCATTGGTCGTGCACAAGCCATTTTGTCGCGCGCGAACTAGCCAGTTCTCGTGGCAATAAATGCAGCTAACGCCAGAAAAAAAATGCATTGGGCGGGTGACCAGACCTTCCCAATGCAAAACGACCTGATTAGATGTTCCTCGAATTGATTAACCCAGCGTATTCAGGCACACCACCTTGGGTTGGGTCATTTCCTCATAGGCGAAGCGCACCCCTTCCCGGCCCAGGCTGCCGTACTTGGAACCGCCAAACGGCATCGCATCGAAGCGGTAGTCGGAGGAGTCGTTGATCATCACACCACCGGCTTCAATTCTTCGTGCGGCGCTCATGGCCGTTGCCAGATCATTGGTGAAGATCCCCGCATGCAAGCTGTATTCGGGCTCGTTGGCCAATGCGATGGCCTCATCGAAGGTTTCGAAAAGCTGCAACACCACCACCGGCGCGAAGACTTCGGTGCGCCACAGCCGACTGCAATGATCGACATTTTCCAATACCGTAGCGGCGTAGCACGAGCCTTGGCGCCGATGGCCGCAGAGCAACGTGGCGCCCTCTTGCAACGCGTCGTTCACCACTTGCTCGGCATTCTGCGCGGCTTGCGGGGTAATCATCGGGCCGATATCAGTGTCGGCACGCATAGGGTCACCGTTCACAAGCGCCTTGGCCTGGGCGACAAAACGCTCACGGAACGCTTCATAGATCGATGCCTGAATCAGCAAGCGCTGAGTGCCTATGCAGTTCTGCCCCGCCGCCCAGAAGGCCCCTGACAAGCAACTCTCGACGGCGGCCTCAAGGTCGCAGTCGCCCATGACGATCACCGGCGCATTACCGCCCAGGTCCATGGCGAGTTTCTTCAGGCCGGCCGTGCGTGCAATCTGCTCACCGGTCAGGAAGCCGCCAGTAAAAGAGATCATCCGCACTTCACGGGAGGCCACTAAGGCCTTGCCCAGTTCCGCGCCCCCGGTCGCGACCGTGACCACCGATTCGGGCAACCCGGCCATGACCAGATACGACACCAATTTTATGGCCGACAACGGCGCAAGCTCTGACGGTTTGAGAATCACCGCATTGCCGCCGGCAATGGCGGGACCGAGCTTGTGCGCCACCAGATTCAGCGGATCGTTGTACGGGGTGATCGCGACAATCAGGCCCAAGGGTTCGCGGGAAAACCAGCCTTGGCGCGACTCGGAGCCCTCATAGGCGTCGAAAGGCACCACTTCCCCGGCATTACGCTTGGCCTCCTCGGCAGAAAGCTTGAGGGTGTTGACGCAGCGTTTGACTTCTTTTTCTGCCTGCTTGAGGGTCTTGCCGGCTTCGTCGACGATCAACCGGGCGAACGCCTGGGCATCACGCTCGATGTTCAATGCGGCCTGTTCGAGAATGCGTGCCCGACGATGACGCGGTAACCCGGCGCAAGCTCGTGCTCCGCTGCGCCCGGTCTCCAGCAACTGGGGCACTTGCGACGCACAGACATCCGCCACGGTCCCGATGACGCTACCGTCAAAGGGGTTAAAGACTTCGATTTGCGGCTCCACAACAGCCAAGGCCAGACGCGAAAGGTTCACAGGCATTCTCCTAGTTGTGTGCAACAGACTGATGGATGCTGATGATGTCCGACAGCAACGCAAACGCTGTTTCCATGCGCCCGGCCCCCGGCCCCGAAACCGTCACCGCACCGAGCAATTCGCAAGTAAACGACACGGCATTGGTGGCGCCGGAAATACCGGCCAGCGGATGATCGTGTTTCAACAGACGCGGTTCGACACTCGCACTGATCGCCCCGTCGGCATGACGCATGGCTGCACCGATCAGCTTCCAGCGAGCCCCGTCCTGCCGGGCTTTTTCAATGTCGCCAAGATCGAGTGAGGAAATACCGCTGCAAGTGACATCGCTGACCTTCAGCTTGGCGTCCAGCAGTTCGTTGGCCAGGATCACTACTTTGAGGCGCACGTCATGCCCCTCGACATCCGCCGTCGGATCGGCTTCGGCGTACCCCAACTCCTGAGCTTTACTGACCGCTTCGGCAAACCCCAATCCACCTTCCATACAGGTCAGAACGAAGTTGGACGTGCCGTTGAGAATCCCCTCGAAACCGACAATCGAACTGCCTGCCAGCGACTGTTTGGCTACGCGAATAACCGGCGTGCCACTCATCACCGAACCTTCGTATTCAAAGGCGACGTTATTGCGTCGGGCCAGCGCTTTCAGCTCGGCGCCGTGCAAGGCAATGGGTCCCTTGTTAGTGGTGACTACATGTTTGCCGCGTTCCAGCGCCCAACGGCAGAACGAGGTGGCTGGCTCGCCGTCTACCGGATTGGTGAAGGTGGCTTCGACAATGATGTCTGCGCCAGAGTCCTTGATCACCGCTTCGTTCAGGGCCTCTGCTGCACCACCCGGCAACTGCGCCAAAGCACCTTTGACGGCCGGCAGCGTGGCCAGCAACGCGGCGTCCAGCCCTTCGCGGCCAATCACCGAACCAAGAAACAGGTCGGTCACGCCAACGATTTTCAGGGTAAAACCCAGTTCGGTTTTCCAGTTTTCGTTACGTTCGGCAATCAGCTGAGCCAATGCCCGGTTCACACCGCCGAAGCCAACCAGCGCCAGTTTGTATTCAGTCATTTTTTTTATGCCCTTGATCCGGGTGATGGGTTGTCGGGTTCTAGGTTAGGGGCGCGGCCAGGGCAGTGAAATAGGCCAATTTGCTCTATTTTGTGGGCGTTTTGACCAGCACCCGGGCAAAACGCCAGGCATAAAAAAAGCCAACACAGGTTGGCTTTTTCAAGAACGACAAAGGGGTTAGACGACGGACGACAGCACGAATGAGGTCACGGTGTTTTCCACCCCGGGCAACGCGGAGATTTCATTCCAGACCTTATGCACCCGCTCCGGACTGGCAGCGCCGACCCGCAGCATCAGATCGAACTCGCCACTCATCACATCGCACTGAATGACTTCCGGTATTGCCCGCAGGGCCTGCAGCACTTCCGCGCCGCGCATGCGGTCGTAGCGGTAGACGAAAATCACCGCATTGATGTTCGAAGAAGCTTGTCGCCCCTCCCCCGTGCGTACGGTATAGCCCTGTATTGCCCCGTCGCGCTCAAGCCGTTCAATGCGCTGGCGCACAGCATTGCGCGACAGGTTGACCTTCGCCGCCAGCTCGGCGTGGGCAGCCCGGGCATTGAGCCGCAGTTCCGCGATGATGCGTTCATCGAGAGGGTCCAGAATTCGCTTCACTTGGCCTCCTGTTGCCGCGCCTTCACAGCGCGCCGAGCAGCTGATGGATGGTGTCGAGGTCGTCCGGTTGAATCCGGTAAAGCTGCGCCGGCCCTTGCTTCGCGACCGGGCTGTGTTGCGCCGGCGTGCTGATCCCCAGCTCGCCAAGCAGCACCGCCGATTTGGCTGGCGAGATTTCCCCCAAGGTGACCATTGGCGCCACCAGGCTTCGGCGGTACAACCTGGCCGCGAGGACGCCGGTGGCGGTATGCGGGTCGATGACATAACCGGTGTCACGATACAGCGAGGTCATTTCCTTCAGTGTCTCCTCATCACTGACCGCGTAAGAGTCGATGATCATCCGTGCCTGCAACCAGAACTCGTTGGCGATGGTCATCTCGCCGCTGGATTCGAACGCTGCCATCAGCGCGCTCACGGCCTGATCGTCATGTCCATAGAGCTCCCAGAGAAAACGTTCCAGGTTAGAAAAGATCGACAGGTCCATGGCCGGCGACAAGGTCTTGTTCGCTCGCAACCTGGAGTAGTGGTTCTTCAGAAACAACTGATGCAACGCGTCATTCTGGTTGGTTGCAACGATTATCTGAGTGATCGGCAAGCCCATTTTCTGCGCGATGTATCCGGCATAGACCTCGGCAAAACTCGCGGCTGGCACGCTGAAACCGATCGGACGCTGACCGCCCCCCAGTTGCAGCACGGCGTGGAAATAAAACACCAGTTGCGCCAAAACACTGACCCAGTTGCTGGAGTTGAAACTGATCGCCTCGTGCTGCATGCACGGCCACTGCCGGAACAACCGGGTGACGATGGTCTGGCACTCGTCGAAGCTGCCATTGACTGCGAACTGATGAACCTTGTGATGCGCCACCGCTTGCAAATGCTGGAGCTGGTCTTGCGGTACACCTGCCTGCGGGTAAAACACCACCACGTCCGTTTCGTCGCAGTGCTTGAATGCCTCGATGGCGGCAAGTCCGGTATCGCCATTGGTGGCACCGATCACCACCGCGCGACGCCCGCGTTTGCGCAGAAAGTATTGCACCAGCCGTGCCTGCAACTGGGCGGCAAAATCTTTCGAGGATCGGGTTGGCCCATGGAACAGCTCCAGCACCCATTCGTTACGATCGACCTGATGCAAAGGCGCCAGGGAACGATGGCTGAAGTCGCTACCAGCCTCCTTCAGCAGACGTTTGAGGTCAGCCTCAGGGATCGCCTCACCCACAAACGGACTGATCACCCGATAGGCCAATTCGTCATAGGGCAAGGTCGACCAGTTGGCAATGTCCTGTGGTTCAAATAGTGGCAGTTCGAGCGGTACGTACAGCCCACCATCCTCGGCAATTCCAGACAACACGACCTTTTCGAAATTGACCTGCACGGCCGAATTTCGGGTACTCACATAGTGCATGGTTGGCTCCGGCCATTCATTTGAAACGATGTGCCTGCTCGACCAGCCAGGTGGAAAACTTGACCGCGTCAGGGTGCTGGTCGGCACCGGAACCGCGTACGAGGTAAAACGACTCGCTGGCTTCGATGCGCTGGTCGAAGGGTTCGACCAGTCGCCCGTCCTCAAGCATTTCATCAACCATCGAGGACCGGGCCAGGGCAATCCCCTGTCCCAACTCGGCCATGCGCAAGGTGGAAATCAGTGTGTCGAACTGCATGCCGGTCGACGAGTCGACGGTGTCCGCACCGACCATGTTCAACCAGTAACCCCAACCCTCTTCGTAACCCAGGACATGCAACAACGGGTGGTTCGCCACGTCCGCCGGCACCGTCAGCGGCGAGCTCGCCATCAGGGCTGGCGAGCAGACCGGAAACAAGGTGTCCCAAGTCAGGCGCTGCGACACCAGGCCGGGCCATTGACCATGGCCCCAGCGAATTTCCATGTCGTCCTCACCGTCCAGCTCCTTGACCCAGATGTTGCTGATGTAGCGGATGTCGACCTGTGGGTGCGCCTGGCGAAAATCCACCAGTTTGGGCGCCAGCCAGTGCACAAAAAACGCCAGGCTGCCGCGCACCTTGATCGGCCGGCGTTTGTGCTGGCCAAAAATCTCGTTGGTCCCCACCGCCAGTCGAGTGATTGCATCCTGCACAACCGGCAGATAGGCCTGTCCTTCCTCGGTCAGCCCCAAGCCACGGGGCAAGCGCTTGAACAGCGCCACTCCCAGATGGCTTTCCAATTGGCGGATCTGCTGGCTTACCGCACCCTGGGTCAAAAACAGTTCGTCTGCAGCGTGGGTGAAGTTCAGGCAACGGGCGGACACCTCGAATGCCCGCAACCAGTTCAATGGGGGTAACGTCTTTTGCTTCATGGTCTGAACCTCGTTGACACCCCCTCCACCGAGCACACTGCCCACCCCCGTCGACGGTCGCTAGAACGCATCGGACGGTTGTGCCAAGGGGGTAACCGACAAGCGTCGCTCGCGGCTTTTGCGGGTAATGTAATACACGAAATAGCACCAGGCGATGAATGGCAAACCGAAGTACAGAGCCACCCGCTGTTCAGGGTCGAAAGCAATCCCGACACACGCCAGGCTGCAGCAGACCAGCGCCCCCAGCGGCACCCACGGATAACCCCGGACGCGGAACTTAAGGTCGCGGACATCGCCGCCATTGGCCACATAGTGACGGCGGAAAGCAATCTGGCTCGCGGCGATGCTCATCCACACCACCACCACTGCCAATCCGGAGATCGACACCAGCGCCAGATAGATGGTGTTGGCGGCAAACACACTGCTGAGCAACGAGGCGGCGCCACCGGCCATGCTGACGATAATGGCGTTGAGTGGTGTGCCCATGCGGGTCAGGGCCGAGAACTGTTTGGGCAGGTGACCTTGGTCACTCAGGGTCCAGAGCATCCGTGAGGCAGCGTACAAACCGGAGTTGGCGGCCGACAACAAGGCACTGATGATCACGAAGTTCATGATGTCTGCGGAGTACGGAATCCCGATGTAGGTGAACACCGTGACGAATGGACTCTCAACGAGCCCGGCCTGTTCACGGGGTAACAAGGTCGCCAGGACGAAAATGGTCCCTACGAAAAAGATTGCCAGGCGTAGCACTGTAGTGCGAATGGCACGCGGCACATTGCGCTGAGGGTCCTTGGTTTCACCCGCGGCGATGCCGATCAGTTCAGTGCCGGAGAACGCAAAGGAGACCGCCAGTAACGTCATGGCAATCGGCATGAAACCGGTAGGGAAAAGCCCCTCGCGAGTGAAGTTGCTCAGCCCGATACTGTGAGCCTGATCGATATGCAGCAGACCGATAATCGCGCCACCACCGATTAGCAGAAACACCACCACGGTCACCACTTTGACCAATGACAACCAGAATTCGGTCTCAGCGAACAAGCGCACCGATATCACGTTGGTCAGAAACACCAAGCCTGCGAACATCGCACTCCAAATCCATACCGGTGTGTCCGGAAACCAACGCGCCATCAAGATCCCGGCGGCGGTGAATTCAGAGCCGATTGCCACAGTCCAGGTCAGCCAATACAGCCACGCCACGGTATAGCCGGTGCCGGGTCCGAGAAAACGCGTGGCATAAGTGCTGAACGAACCGGTTTCCGGCATCTGCACCGCCAATTCGCCCAAACACATCATGACCATGTAAACCATGAGTGCGCCGATGATGTAAGCGATGACCGCACCCAACGGACCGGCCTGGTTAACGGTGTACCCGGACGTGAGAAACAGCCCGGTACCAATGACGCCACCCAATGCCAACATGACAATATGGCGCGTCTGCATTTCCTGTTTAAAACCGGTACGCGTAGTGAGTTGTTCTTCTTTTATGGACATGGTTGTTCTCATGAAAGTTGTTAGGGCGCGCATTAACGTCTGCGATGAGTTACGGGGCAGAGTAAAAAAGGTCGCCACTAAGTTTTATTATTATTCCACTTCATGAACCCCTCACTAACGGCCTTGTCGTGAGGTACTAACGTTTAAACTTCAGCTTGCTGCCTCGATGCTTGTTTTGTTGTTTGCGTGCTGTGTGTTTGCCTGTGCCCGCTCATTGCGCGAACACCTGACAAAAGCGAACGCCTGCTTCAAATCGTCGAGCAGATCGTCAGTGTCTTCAATGCCGACCGAGACCCGCACCAGTCCTTCGGAGATACCCAGAGCCAGTCGTTCTTCCAGCGTGTTTTCGACATGGCTGGTGGTCCGGGCCGGGCCGTAAATGGTTTCCACTGCACCGAGATTGCCCGCGCAATGGGCGAATCGTAGACGTGGCAAGAGCACCTTGACCGTGTCCATCCCACCGACCAGAACAAAACTGACGATGGCGCCGAAGCCGGACATTTGCGTGCACGCTACAGCGTGGTTCGGATGACCGGGCAAGCCGGGATAATTGACCGACTCCACCAACGGTTCGGTGCAGAGGAAATCCGCCAGGGCACGGGCACTGCGTTGCTGTTGACGCATGCGCAGCACCAGCGTTTTCATGCCCCGGATGATCATGTAGGCCGAGAACGGGTCGAGCGTCGCACCGTTGATTTCCCGGTAATGACGAACCTTGGCCATCAAGGATTCGCTGCCGCACACCAGACCACCGAGCACATCGCCATGACCGCTGAGGAACTTGGTCGCGCTGTGGATGACCACGTCCACCCCTAACGCCAAGGGGTTCTGATTCAGCGGCGTGGCAAAGGTGTTGTCCGCCACCACCACGGCACCGACGCGCTTGGCCGCAGCCACCAGACGCTGGATATCGAGTATTTTCAGGGTCGGGTTAGTCGGCGTTTCCAGGTACACCAACTGGCAGCCTTTGGCGATTTCACGCTCGATCTCCTCATGATCGAACGTCTCGCACAAGGTCACCGCCACACCCGTGCGCGGCAGGAACTCTTCGAAAATCTTGTTGGTGCCACCGTAACTGTCCTTGGTCGACACCACGCGATCGCCATTGGCCAGGAAGGTGAAAAGCACACTGCTGATCGCCGCCATGCCGCTGCTGAAGGCCACGGCGGACTCGGCCATTTCCAACTCGCGAATTTTTGCTTCGAGGGTCTCGACCGTCGGGTTGCTCATGCGGCTGTAGATAAAGCCCGGCGTCTTGCCCAACGCAACGTCGTACCAGACGTCGATGTCGTCGTAACCATAAGCGGCGCTAAGCACGATCGGTGTTTGAGTGGCGTTGTAGGGGTGCCTGACTTGCTCCCCGCCCCAGACCGCTCGGGTCCCCGCTCCGGCGTTATCAAGCCCTGCGTTGTCAGGTTTATTGTTCATTAAGACTACTCGCGCTGAGGGTGGTGAGTGTTGAGTCATTCACCAGATCTGGCGGCCAATATATTGAAAAGCGGTGCGCCCGAGAAACGATGTTATCGGTGCCAAAGGGCCGCTTTTTTTAATGGCTGTGTAGTCCTGAAACAGGTTTAGACCTTCTGATCTGTTTTTCAGGAGGAAATGATTGTTCGGCGGCTATCGCCCAATGCCGCCTGGGCCATCGTCGGGGCTGCGGACTACCTCAATGGTTTTACCCCTTGCTCGATTGGGGTATCGCTATACGGCTACTGGTCTTGACCTCGCGTAACGACAAACTGGACTGGATGGAGGCAATACCCACCTGACGCCTGAGTACCTGCTCGATAAAGTCGCTGTAGCTATCTAGATCCTCTGCCAGCACTTGCAGCACGTAATCGGCATCCCCGGTGATCTTGTGACAGGACAACACTTCGGGCAATTGCGCAATCACCGCCTCGAAGGCGTCCGGAGCGTGATCGGCGTGGGTGGAAAAACGGATGTGCACGAACGCCATGATATCGAGCCCCAGCATTCGTCGATCAAGGTTCGCCTGATAGCCCTTGATTACGCCCGCCTCCTCCATTCGCTTACGCCGCCGCCAGCAAGGCGTCAGGCTCAACGACAGCCGCTCACTGAGCTCGGCATTGGAAATACTCGCGTCCTCCTGCAGCAACGCGAGAATCGCCAGGTCGGTGTCGTCGAGACTGATG
Source organism: Pseudomonas silensiensis (assembly GCF_050434865.1). Classification (NCBI taxonomy): domain Bacteria; kingdom Pseudomonadati; phylum Pseudomonadota; class Gammaproteobacteria; order Pseudomonadales; family Pseudomonadaceae; genus Pseudomonas; species Pseudomonas silensiensis. Next base: position 226,503 of record NZ_JBNDJH010000001.1, on the reverse strand, counting down.
CGCTTGGATGATTTTTTCTGCATTACGCAATTCCTGAGTAAGAATTCCCGAATAATCTAGTAAACCACGAAAACAAAGCAAAGAAAGTGCCTCCCAGCCGGAACAGAATATTTGCACTGGCTCACATCAACGGATGCGCACAATGTTTACAGTTTTCAGTGATTCTCACCGTTTGCACCACGGCACCGAATTGAAAGACGGCGTGCTCAAGCCGTCCTTCGAACAGCCCAGCCGGGCCGATACCGTCCATCATCGGGTCAAACAGGTAGGGCTTGGCCAGGTCATCGAGCCGCGAGTATTCGACAGGTCGTGTTATGTCAACGCACACAGCGAGCGCTATGTAACCTTTCTGGAAAACGCCTGGTCTGAATGGAGCGCAACCGGACGCACCCACGATGCCTTGCCGCTGGTATGGCCGGTGCGCGATCTGGCCAACGAGCAAGTGCCGACTTTCATCGACGGCAAGTTGGGTTACTACGCCATGGATGCCGGCTCCCCCATTACCGCCACCACTTGGCAAGCAGTAAAAACCAGTGCCGATATCGCGCTGACCGCACTGGCGCTGATCGATGAAGGCCACGACAGTGCCTTTGCCCTGTGCCGTCCGCCCGGCCATCACGCCGCGCGTGAATACATGGGCGGCTATTGCTATCTGAACAACGCAGCCATTGCCGCACAGCAGGCCATTACCCAAGGCGCCAAACGAGTCGCCGTACTGGACGTCGACTTTCATCATGGCAACGGTACCCAGAACATTTTCTACGGGCGCAGTGACGTCATGTTTGCCTCGCTGCACGGCGAACCGACGGTGTCTTATCCCTACTACTCAGGCTACAGCCACGAAGTCGGCGCTGGCCACGGCGAAGGTTACAACCTGAACTATCCACTGGCGAAGAACACCACGTGGGAAAGCTACCGCAACGCCTTGCTCCACGCCTGCAAGAAACTCCAGCAATTTGCCCCTGAAGTGCTGGTTATTTCACTGGGCGTCGACACGTTCAAGGACGACCCCATCAGCCACTTCTTGCTGGAAAGCGAAGACTTCATCGGCATCGGCGAGCTGATAGCGGGCGTGGGCTGCCCCACCCTGTTTGTGATGGAAGGCGGCTACATGGTCGATGAAATCGGGATCAATGCAGTCAACGTGCTGCATGGCTACGAGAGCAAACGCGCCTGAGTCATCCCCCTGAATCGCAGCGATTGAACTATTGAATCGGAGAATAAAAACATGACTCTTTTTATAGACGTCGATCATGCCGCACGCCTGTTCGCCAAGGTGGGAATCCGCCGGGCTATCCGCGAAATGGCGGCTTACATCGAAGCGGACTATTCACGCTGGGCGCAGTTTGATAAGTCGCCTCGTACCGCCAATCATTCGGCCGACGGTGTGATCGAGTTGATGCCGACCGACGATGGCCAGCAGTACTCGTTCAAATACGTGAATGGTCACCCGGACAACGGTCAAAGGAATTTGCTGACGGTCATGGCCTTCGGTGTCCTGGCCGATGTCCACAGTGGCTATCCAACCTTGCTCAGTGAACTGACGCTGACCACCGCCGTGCGCACTGCTGCGACCTCTGCCTTGGTCGCGAAGTCCCTGGCGCGCCCCGGTGCAAGCTCAATGGCAATCATCGGCAATGGCGCCCAGAGCGAATTTCAGGCCCTCGCCTTCCACGAAATGCTGTCCATCAAGCAAATCCGCATTTTCGACATTGATCGCGACGCTTCACTCAAGTTGAAGCACAACCTGTCCGCATTTCCGGATATCGAGGTGATTCTGGCCAACTCGGTACAGGAAGCGGTCAAGGGCGCGCACATCGTCACCACCGTTACCGCAGACAAAGCCTATGCAACGATTCTGACGCCCGAGATGATCGAGCCCGGCATGCATATCAATGCCGTCGGCGGTGACTGCCCGGGGAAAACCGAACTGCACGCCCAGATCCTGCGCAATGCCCGAGTCATCGTTGAGTTTGAGCCTCAAACCCGGATTGAAGGCGATATTCAACAACTGGAGCCTGACTTTCCGGTCGTAGAGTTCTTTCGGATTGTTCTGGGCGAGGCACTGGGCCGCGAAAACGACGCACAGGTCACCGTTTTCGATTCGGTGGGTTTTGCCCTGGAAGACTTTTCGTCACTGCGCTACGTGCACGACCTGGCGCTAGAGCATGCCATCGGTGAGCGCATCCATCTGGTGCCGACGCCGGCCAACATAAAAAATCTCTACCAACTGCTTGGGCAGCAACCAGCAGTTCTCTCGCGCCTGCGCACAGTCAGCTGATAGCCATAGCTGATGCCCCGGAACAAGGTGCCAACGGACCACGCACCTTGTTCGTTGAGGAGAAACTCCGAGGCCTGCAAACCTCCACCGTCAGTAGCCGTTGCATCTCTAACAAGAACGCAAGACCCACTTTCTGCCAAAACTCAAAAACATAAAATCAAGAGGTTTTGTAATGAAATCGACTCCGTCCGAGCGGGTTGAACAGCCCGCGCTGCAGCGCACGCTCAGCAATCGTCACATTCAATTAATGGCCATGGGAGGTGCCATCGGTACAGGCCTGTTCATGGGCTCCGGGAAGATCATTGCCCTCTCAGGCACGTCGATCATCCTCATTTATATGATCATCGGGATGTTCGTCTACTTCGTCATGCGCGCCATGGGCGAACTGTTGCTGTCCAACTTGAAATTCAAAACCTTCGCGGATTTTGCCGGTGCCTACCTTGGCCCGCGAGCGGCATTTTTCCTCGGCTGGTCGTACTGGCTGAGCTGGAGCGTCGCGGTGGTGGGCGATGCCGTGGTGGTCGGCGGATTCTTTCAGTACTGGTTCCCCGATGTACCCGCCTGGATCCCGGCCATCGGTATGCTGATGACGCTGTTCGCCCTAAACGTGCTGACCGTCAGGCTTTTCGGTGAAGTGGAGTTCTGGTTCGCAATCATCAAGATCATTGCCGTCGTCACCCTGATTGGCGTCAGCATAGTGATGATTGCCAGCTCCTTTGTATCACCTAGTGGCGTTACTGCATCCCTGAACCACCTGCTGGATAAACAGGCAGCCTTCCCCAACGGCCTGTTTGGTTTCTTTGCCGGATTCCAGATGGCAATCTTCTCCTTTGCCGGCACTGAGCTGATCGGTACTGCAGCCGCCGAAACCCGTTCCCCCGAGAAGACCCTGCCAAAAGCCATCAACTCGATTCCGCTGCGAATCATCCTGTTTTATGTGCTGGCACTGGCCTGCATTATTGCAGTGACTTCCTGGCAACAGGTTTCGCCCAACAAAAGCCCTTTTGTCGAACTTTTTCTGGTGGCAGGGTTTCCCGCAGCAGCAGGTATCGTCAACTTTGTGGTGCTGACGTCTGCCGCCTCATCGGCCAACAGTGGCGTATTTTCATCCAGTCGCATGCTGTTTGGACTGGCCAGTCACGACAATGCGCCTGGGATTTTTCGGCGTTTGTCGGGTAATAGCGTGCCTCTGCTAAGCCTGGCGTTTACCACACTGTTGATGCTGGTGGGTGTACTGCTGCTGTTCATCGTTCCGGAGGTCATGACAGCGTTTACCATCGTCTCTACCGTGTCGGCGATCCTGGTGATTTTCACTTGGTCGACCATCCTCGCGTCGTACATTGCCTATCGCAAAAGCCGACCCGACCTGCATGCGCAATCGACCTACAAGATGCCTGGCGGCGTGCCGATGGCCTGGTTCTCCCTGGCGTTCCTGGGATTTGTTCTCTGCCTGCTGGCATTAAGACCTGACACTCGTATTGCCTTGCTGGTCATGCCAGGGTGGTTTATCTGGTTGGCAATTGCTTATCAGCTGACCCATTCCAGAAAGCTGAAATCCGCTGCGGATTCGGCAAATCAGTACAGCTGATGTTTACCTGCCGCCCCAGGTGCCGATGCAGTGAAACGCGCTTGAGCAACGTGGCGTTTGTGGGGCGCCTGCTGGTTGAAGAGCGGCAAGCGAAGGCCGTCAGATTTTACTGACGGCCTACTCTGCGGATGAACAATTCGCTCAGTACAGCGCGCTGCGTTGCGAAGGGGCTATCCGTTACTCAATCGACCAGAAGTGAGGATCTCCTCAAGAAAATCGATGAACACATTGATGCGACTGGAACCCCGGTGATTGGGCAAATACAGCGCATTGATGCAACTACTCGCACTGCCGGGATTGACTTCGTAATGCTCCAACAAACGTGTCAGCCGGCCTGCGGCGACATCGTCGCGCACCAGCCAGTCGGCCAGAAGGGTCACCCCGCCCCCAGCGATTGCCGCTTCGCGCAGGATGTCGGCATTGTTACTTTGCAGGCGGCCGTGCACGTTGAGCTGGATAGTTTGCTCGTCGCCCTGGAACGTCCAGTGATGATGCGAACCACCGTAATCGAAGCGCAGGCATTGGTGCTCGAGCAAGTCACGGGGATGACACGGCGCCGCGTGACGGCTCAGGTAATCCGGGCTGGCCACCACCCAGCGCTGGAAGGCCCCTACCCGTTTACTGACGATGTCCTCACTGACCACCGACGATCCGAGACGCACGGACACATCAATCTGCTCGCTCAACAGGTCACTGACCTGATCGCTCAACGACACGCTTATTTCCAGTCCAGGATGACGCTCAAGCAATCGGCCTAGATGCGGCGCGATGATCCGCCGACCAAACTCGACGGGGACGCTGATCCGCAGGCGTCCTTGCACCTCGCTGCCGCGGTCGGCGACCACGGCATCGGCTTCATCGATGGCCTCGAGGATGGCCACGGCCTTTTCGAAATAGGTTTGCCCGGCGACGGTCACGCTGGTGTTGCGTGTCGTGCGGTTGAGCAGACTGGCGCCCAGCTCGTTTTCCAGTCCCGCCACCTGGCGAGTGACCGAAGACGTCGAGATGCCGAGTTTGCGCGCCGCGGAGGAGTAACCGCCGCAACGTACGGTTTCAACAAACATCTTCAGTGCCAGCAACTTGTCCATAAGCGGAGCCCGGTCGAAAAGGAACGGTGATGATTGTGCATCACCGTTCGCCAGCCGTCTTGTACGACCGTGCTTCACCGGACTCCCCTGCGCCTGGCGCTCAGGCATTGGCCTTGCGACCCAGGAACATCGTCAGGGCCAGAGCCGGGAGCAATGCCACCGACACAGCAGACAGGCTCCAGCCGAAGTGTTCGTAGAGCGGGCTCGCCACCAGCGATCCCAAGGCACCGCCAACGAATATGCTGGTCATGTACACGGCATTGAGTCGTGCCCGGCTATGCGGGTCGATGGCGTACACCTCGCGTTGTCCCAGCACCATGTTCAGTTGCACGGCGAAATCCAGCAGCACCGCACACACCACCAGCCACAGGTAGCTGCTGCCGGGCAGCGCAGCGATCAACAATGAAACTGGTGCCAACAGCAGTGCGACCAGTGTTCCGCGGCGGCTGTGACCGGCGTCGGCCAAGCGTCCGGCAATCGGCGCAGCGACTGCACCTACTGCTCCGACCAGAGCAAAAATCGCCACCTGCGCCTGGCTGAAACCGTGGTGACGCATCAGCTCAATCGGCGCGAGGGTCCAGAACAGGCTGAAGCTGGCGAACAACAACCCCTGATACAACGAACGCTGACGCAGCACCGGGTGGCGACGGGCAAGCGCAAACACCGAGCCGATCAACGCGACGTAAGTCGCCTGATGAGTCGGCACGCGGCGCGGCAGCGCAATCGCGGTGATCAGGGCTATGACGGCCATGAGTGCCGCTGCGCTGAAAAACACGCCGCGCCAGCCGAACACGTCCACCAGCAGGCTGGACAGCGGACGCGACAACAGAATGCCCAGCAGCAGCCCGCTCATGATATTTCCCACCACGCGGCCACGCGTTGCTTCAGGCGTCAGGTGCGCTGCCAGTGGCACCAGAATCTGCACCGCGACTGAAGTAAGGCCGATCAGCAATGAAAAAACGAGGAACATGGACGGCGAGTGCGTCAGCCCGGCACACAACAGCGTAACGCTCGCCGCGAGGGTGAAGCCCACGACCAGACGCCGGTTTTCCATCAGGTCGGCCAGCGGCACCAGCAACAGCAGGCCCAACGCATAACCAAACTGTGTGAGTGAAACGATCAGGCTGGCATTGGCGCTGGACAGGCCGATCTGCGGCGCGATCAATTCGACAATCGGCTGGGCGTAATAGAGGTTGGCCACGACCGCGCCGCAGCAGAACGCCAGGAACGCGACCATCAGGCCGGAGAGTGAAGCAGGCTGTTCGGCCTTGGCCGCTGCTGCGGGGTTACCCGTGAGCATCATGACACCTCGTTGAGTTCGGGAAAGTGGTGGCAAGGCTAAGGGCACGGGTCGACGCAGAGAATCCATCCCCCAGGCAATGGAGTGATGCGCCATCCGCAACGATTCCGGTGTTGCTGTTGGCGCAATGCGCTATTGCGCGACTTGGCAATACTGCGGCGCTTGCGCCTTCTCTACCCTTGGGCACTTGGCGCAGGGCTCTCCATCAGCGCCCTTCCCCGGCTGCTCAAGGAGCTGTTCATGACCTCGAATCCATCATCAATGCCCACCGCGCGTCTCTCGCGCTTCCAATCCTCATGAAGGGCAACTTCCTGAGATCCAGGCCCCTATGGATCAGCGCGGCCGTCCTCGCTTCGATAGGCGCAATCGGCGGGGCGATGCTGATGTGGCGCCCAGCGATAGCGTCCATTGAGCGCCTGCGAGCGTTCGATTCCGCGCAATTGCAGCGCGGTGCGCGGGTTGTCGAGACTGGCGATTGTGCGGTGTGCCATACGCGTCCCGGCGGTCAATACATGGCGGGCGGGCTGGCGCTGGTGACGCCGTTCGGCACGCTCTACAGCACCAACATCACGCCCGATCCGCAGACCGGTATTGGCCAATGGTCACTGCCGGCGTTCGAGCGCGCGATGCGTGAAGGGGTCTCCCGCGATGGCCATTTCCTGTACCCCGCCTTCCCGTACGTTCACTACCGTCGCATGACCGCGGGTGACATTGCCGACGCGTATGCGTACTTGATGAGCGGCCCTGCCGTCGACTCGCCGGCCATGCAAAACCGCATGAATTTCCCGATGAACATCCGGCCGTTGGTGTCGTTCTGGAATCTGCTGTTCCTGCATGCAAAGCCGCTGACGCCTGTGGCGCAGCAATCTGAGGCGTGGAATCGCGGGCGTTATCTGGTTGAAGGGCCTGGCCACTGCGCGGGCTGCCATTCACCGCTGAACCTGATCGGTGCCGAGAAGTCCGGTAAAAGCCTGGCGGGCGGTGCCGTGGATGGCTGGGAAGCGCCTTCGTTGCTCGGCATGGCCAGTCGCGCAAACGCGTGGAGTAGCGATCAGTTGGTGAGCTACCTGCGAGCGGAAGTGGTGGACGGACACGGCACCGCTGCTGGCCCGATGCGCCCGGTCAGCCTCAGTCTGGCTCGCTTGCCAGTCAGTGACGCAGAAGCGATTGCTGAGTATTTGCTGAGCCTGCAAACCAAAGCTGCGATCACCGAAAACCAACCCGGCGCTGCGAGCGTTGAGCCCTCAGATCAGGCCAGTGGCGCCCAGCTGTTCGCCAGCGCCTGCGCCGGTTGTCATGCCCCGGCAGCGCCGATGCGCGAAATCGACGGGCGTCCGGCGCTGGATCGCACGTCGGCGCTGCAAGCCCCGAGCGCGCGCAATTTTCTTAAAACGGTGCTCGAAGGCGTGCCGGCAACTCCGGGCGTGCCCGGACCGATCATGCCGCCGTTTGCCGCCAGCCTGGACAACGTTCAACTCACAGCCCTGGCGTCATACCTGCGCCAGCAAGCCAGACCTGACCAACCCTGGACAGGCCTTTCTTCCACTATTGAAGCGATACGTCAGGAGAAGAAATGACCCCCGTTACGCTCAACGTCAACGGCTCGGCCCAAGCCTTGGAGCTGGAACCTGACATGCCGCTGCTCTATGCGCTGCGCAATCATCTGGGGCTGAACGGCGCCAAGTACGGGTGTGGTTTGGGGCAGTGCGGCGCCTGTACGGTCATCGTCGATGACAAGCCTGTCTTTTCGTGCGTGACGCCCTGCGCGGGCCTTGAAGGCAAAAAGGTTCGAACGGTTGAAAGCCTCGGTACCGCCGAGCGTCCCGGCCCTTTGCAAAAAGCTTTTATCGACAAACAGGCGGCCCAGTGCGGCTACTGCATCGCCGGCATGTTGATGCGCGCGCAGTCATTGCTGGAAAGCAATCCGCACCCGGACGAACAGACCATTCGCGAGTACATGGCAGGCAACCTGTGTCGTTGCGGCACGCACCTGCGGATTATCGAGGCAATCAGCCTGGTGGCCAGGCAACACGGGAGCGCGCTATGACGGTGGTTAAAGAGGTCGATCACAGTCGCCGCGCTTTCTTGCGTGGAGGCGCCTTGCTGGTGGCGTTTACCCTGGTGCCGGTAGCGCGGCGTGCATGGGCGGACACCGAAGTCGATACGCTTGGCACAGTGGTGCTGGCGCCGGATCTACCCGGCAGTCTGCGCACCAATCCCTACCTCGATGCGTGGATCCGCGTGGGTCCTGAAGGCATCACCGTCTACACCGGCAAGGTCGAATTGGGCACCGGCGTCAAAACTGCCTTGCTGCAAATTGCCGCTGAACGTCTGGAGGTTTCCCCGACAGCGATCAACTTGCTCACCGCCGACACGGCGCTGACGCCCAACGAAGGCTACACCGCCGGCAGTCACAGTATTTTCGACAGCGGCACCGCGTTGTTCAACGCGGCGGCGCAGGTGCGCGAGTTACTGCTTCAGTCAGCCGGACGCAGCTGGGAGGTTGCGCCGGCACTGTTGACGACTCAGGAGGGCATCATTCACGGCCCCACCGGACAACAAATATCCTACGCCGACGCCGTCAAAAAAGTCGACCTGCACCTCTTCGCCAAGTCCGAATCGCCGACGATGCCTGCGACGCAATTCAAGCTGATCGGCCATTCGCTGCAACGGCTGGATATTCCGGCAAAAGTCAGCGGCGGCCCCGCGTTTGTTCAAGACATTCGGCTGCCTGGCATGCTGCACGCTCGGGTCATTCGCCCTCCTCGTCCCGGCTGCACGCTGGAAGCCTTCGACGCGGAGTTGATCAAAACGTTGCCTGGGGTTGTGCAGGTGATTCGCGACGGCAATTACCTTGCCGTATTAGCACATGATGAATGGCAAGCAATCAAAGCCATGCGCAGCGGATATGAAACAGCGCGCTGGAGCGGCGGACAAGCCATACCCGAGTCACGGAACATTCACGGATTGCTCGAACGCCTCCCTTCGCGCCGCTATCCGATCAGCCATGAGGGCACGCCACAGGTCGCGACCGACAGCAGCTATCGAGCGCGCATTACCAAGCAATATTTGATGCACGGATCCATCGGCCCATCCTGCGCCGTGGCCTGGTTCAAGGACGGCACCCTCACCGTCTGGACCCACACCCAAGGCGTGTATCCGCTGCGCGCCGGGATCGCCGAAATGCTGCAGCTACCTCCAGACCGCGTTCGCTGCATCCACACCGAAGGCTCCGGTTGTTATGGCCACAACGGCGCAGACGATGCGGCGGCCGACGCGGCGTTGATTGCCATACGAATACCGGGCACGCCAGTGCGGGTGCAGTGGATGCGCGAGCAGGAAAATCTCTGGGAGCCCTACAGCTCGGCGATGGTGACCGAAGTGCAAGCCAATCTTGATGCGCAAGGTCGATTGCAGGACTGGAGCTATGAACTGTGGACCACGCCGCATAACGAACGCATCGTCAATGCGGGCCGGTTGCTGCCTGCGCGACTACTGGCCCGACCGTTCACCTCCGCGCCTTCGGTGCCCATCGCTCAACCTGAAGGCGACGGTGATCGCAATGCCGTGCCGCTGTACACGTTGGCCTCCACTCGCATCGACATGAACTTCGTCACTGAGATGCCGTTTCGCACCTCAGCCATGCGCTCGCTGGGTGCGCATATCAATATCTTCGCGATCGAAGCTTGCATCGATGAGCTTGCCGCCAAGGCCGAGGTCGATCCGGTTGCCTTGCGCCTTGCCCATCTGGTGGATCCCCGGGCACGGGCCGTGGTGGAGCGGGTTCGCGACGCCATCGGCTGGTCGCAAAAAAGCAGCGAGCCTGGCGCAGGCATCGGCTTCGCGTTTGCCCGCTACAAAAACATCATGGGCTATTGCGCGATTGCGGTGCGTCTTCAGGTACATCCGCAGACTGGCGAAGTGCAGATCGATCATGTTGTCACGGCGGTGGATGTCGGGCAGATCGTCAATCCCGATGGCCTGCGCAACCAGGTGGAAGGCGGGATCGTTCAGTCCACCAGTTGGACGCTGTATGAAAAAGTCGCCTATGACGCCGGGGGTATTCGCAGCTACGACTGGAGTGGCTACCCGATCCTGCGCTTTTCGCAGTTGCCTGAAAAGGTCGACGTTCATCTGCTCGACCAACCGGGACAACCGTTTCTCGGCGCCGCCGAAATCGTCCAGGGACCAATGGCCGCGGCCATCGGCAATGCCGTGGCGAGCGCCACCGGCCGGCGCTGGTTGAACCTTCCTCTGACCCGCTCGGAGCAACCGTCCTGACCTGCGCAGCGTTGCGCTTTACGCAATGCAGTGTGCTGGTTTTTACGGATTATCAAGCGGCATCCCGCGGATTAACTTACGGCCATCCGATGCCTGACCAAACGTCCGACGCCGCCCTGCTTCCTCTTTTCGAATACTGGAGAACACCTCATGACGCAGCACCTGTTCCAACCCATCGCATTAGGCCCCTACACGCTTGCGCACCGAGTAGCGATGGCCCCGTTGACACGCTCTCGCGCCGGGCAACCGGGCGATATTCCAACGGCGATGAATGCCGAGTATTACCGCCAGCGTGCGAGCGCCGCGTTGATCATTACCGAGGCGACGCAGATTTCCCGGCAGGGCCAGGGCTATGCCTGGACGCCGGGAATCTACAGCGATGAGCAGGTACAAGCCTGGCGTGAAGTCAGCACCCAAGTGCACGAGGCCGGCGGTCTGATCTTCATGCAACTCTGGCACGTGGGCCGCGTGTCGCACCCCAGTTTTCAACCTGACAACGCACTCCCGGTTGCCCCGAGCGCATTACCCGTGCCGGGCAAGACGTTCATCGTCGACACGGATGGCAACGGTGTCTGGGGTGATGTGCCGGTGCCGCGAGCACTTCAGACCTCAGAGATCGCGGGCATCATCAGCGATTACCGCCGGGCTGCTCGCAATGCGCTGAACGCCGGAATGGATGGCGTGGAAATTCATGCGGGCAACGGTTATCTGCTGGACCAGTTCATCAACAGCAACAGTAACCAGCGCGAGGATGCTTACGGCGGCAGCCTGGAAAACCGTGCACGCCTGTTATTGGAAGTGGTGGCGGCCGTGGTCGACGAAGTAGGCGCAGAGCGCGTGGGCGTACGCCTCACGCCGATGGGACGCTTCATGGGCATGGGCGATGAGACACCGCAAGCGACGTTCGGCCACATCGTGCACTCGTTGAACCAATGGACGCTGGCCTACTTACACCTCGTCGAGCCAGCCGTCGTCGGCACCGTCAAGGACGAGAACTTCGATCCGCGCTGGGATGAAATCATCGGCCAATTGCGTGCGGCGTGGGACGGCGTGTTGATGATCGCCGGTGGCTACGACCCTGAGACGGCGGAACAGGCCCTGATCGACGGCCGCGCGGACATCATTGCTTTCGGCAGACCGTTTCTGGCAAACCCTGATCTGCCACGGCGAATTCGCGACGGGTTGTCGCTCAATACGCCGGATCCGAGCACCTTTTTTGGTGGCGATCAGCGTGGATACGTGGATTACCCTGTTCATTCTTGACCTGGGTTCAATGGAATTGACCGGGCTGAACGTTGGCCGTCACCGTGGCGGCTAACTTCATCTCGGCCCGCAAAGTTCGCGGATCTGACGCTTCGTCCTGGCCATCGCCCATGAACACACGCTAAAGCGGTGTGGCCATGGGTTTCATAATTTTTAAGGCTTGCTTAAGGACTTTAAAGGTCGCCGGCGGACAGACTTTCCCTAACGATCAGGAGAGCTGCCATGAACCCGCAATCGGTGAATTCAGACCATTCATGTGAACTTGCGCGACCGCTGGGCGCCCTGTCCAGCTGGCAAGAGCGCCGCGCCAAGGAACTGATGCTGCGTGATATGGGCAGCTGCGTTCGGATCAGCGAGATTGCCGAACACTGCAACCTGTCGCGCAGCCATTTTTCCCGGGCGTTCAAAAAGGGTACCGGCCACTCGCCACAAGGCTGGCTGATGAGGATGAAAATCGAAAAAGCCAAAAACCTGCTGATCACCTCGATGCCGATCACCGACGTCGTCTATGAATGCGGTTTCGCGGACCACTCGCATTTCACCCACACCTTTAGCCGGCTGGAAGGGATGACACCCAAAGCCTGGCGGCGGGCCGTTGATCACGTGATCACAAACCGACGTCCCAGCACGCCCATGATTGATCGGGACATATCCGGCAGGAGAATTCCCGATAGCGTGGCCAACGGTTTGAGACAACCTCGCGCGCAGGCGCTGCACGCGTGAACTGATCGACTGATAGAACGAACTCCTCCCTTTTGGCCGCTCATGCGGCCTTTTTTTATCCAACGCTGGCGGCCGCGACCGGCAGATTGAAACAGATCCTGGCGCCCTGCTCGCTGTCCTGGACCACCAGCGTCCCGCCGTGCGCGCCGATCACCGACTTGCAGATAGCCAGCCCCATTCCCATGCCGCTGCCTTTGGTGGTGTAGAACGCATCGAAGATTTGCTCGCGCTGTTGTGCGCCAATTCCCGGCCCGTTGTCCTGGAAGCAGACTTGAACATGATCGTCCTTGACCGATGAGCCGATGATGATGCGTCCTTCTGGCAACCCGGCTCCGGCGATGGCATCCAGTGCATTGGTGATCAGGTTGAACACCACTTGCTGGATCTGCACCGCATCGACCCAAACCGGGCATTGCGCATCAAGCCGGGTTTGCAGTTGTACGTTGCGGTTTGCCAGATCGGTGGCGGTCAGGCGCACGACCTCACCGATCAGCTCGTCGATCTGCACCGGAAGCCGTTGCAACGGCGCTTGTTTGGCGAGCGCGCGAAGCGCTTGAACAATGTCGGCAGCACGGGCGCTGTCTGAGCGAATGTCTTCCAGCCCCTGAATCGCCTCTTCCAGATCGGGTTGGTCGCGTTTGAGCCAGCGCAGGCTCGCCGAGGCGTTAGACAAGATGCCCAGCAGCGGCTGGCTGATTTCATGGGCAATCGAAGCAGACAGTTCGCCCATGACTTTAAGGTGCGAGCTACGCGCCAGTTCTGCCCGGGAACTGCGCAGGTCCGCTTCCATTTGCGCTCGCAGCTGGGTGTCCTCGACCAGCCGCGCGTACAGCCGGGCGGTTTGCAGTGATACGGCGGCCTGGGAGGCTAGAATTTCCAGCATGGTCAGGCGCTCGGCGCTGAACAGCTTGGGGACCAGGCTGTTTTCGAGGTAGACCAGACCGATCAATGTGCCTTGTCTGAGCAACGGCAGGCACAACATGGAACGCGTCTGGCGCGGTAGAAGGTCGGCGCTGTAGGCCTCGGGGCAATCTGCCCGGGCATCGTCGAGCACCAGAGTGTTGCGGGTGCGCATGCTGGTGTTGAGCACCGAGGTCGGCGCCATCTGTTCGAGCGGCTGCCCGCTGTCCAGCGCGACCCGCACGTTTCCGGCCTCGACAGAAGCGGTTGCCGCGAGTTGCAGCTCGGCGCCGCTGACGATCATCAGAGCGCCATGATCAGCACCCGCCTGAATCATCAGGTGGTTCATCAGGGTTTCGACCAGTCGTTCCAGCAATACCTCTTGTGAAAGTGCGCGCGCCGCCTCGATTCCCACTTCAAGATCAAGGCGGACCTGGGTCACAGGCCGGACAGGTTCGAACGACGACTCTGCGCTCAGAAACGGGTGCAAGGCTTCCAGCTGGCGGGCCTTGCCTTTGGCCCCCCAGAGGTTGTAACCGTCGCGCGCGACGCGCAGGTGGTGATTGGCACCCGACACCAGTCCGTTTGGTAAGCAGATCTCAGCCAGCTGTTCATGGGCCAGCGCCTGCTCGTGGATGAAACCGGCCGCCGCCGCAGCGATCTGGGACTGATCAAAGCAACGGATAGCAACCAGTTCCTGACCGCGCAAACGGGCGATGACCCCTTCGATCAGTAGCAATTTGTTGCGGAAGGTTGTCGGGTTGAGCTCAACCCATGGCAGAAACCGCAGACGTTGCCGCTCGAGTTGTTCCAGTTTTTCGGCCACCTCCCCCGGTGCCTGCGCACTGCCCAGCGCCAGGCTGTAGAACAGGTAGTAATCGGCGAGATTGATGTGCGCCGGAATGGACCAGGCCAGCGCGGCTGCCTCTTCGAAACGCCGCAATGCGTAAGGGATATCGCCGAAATGAAACGCAGACATGCCTGAATACAGCCACGTCCAGAACAGCGTCGGCTGTGACACGCTGGTGCGGTCGATGGGGCCGAAACGGTCATGTTCAGTGCCGTCCAGTTCGGTCAGCGGCCGGTGCTGACGCCCATCGCGCAGATCGCTGGCGTACGCCTGTTGCGCCAGCAGGATGCGTTCGATGTCGATGTAGTGAAACTGACGCACCCAGGCCAGGCCATGCTCCAGCTCGTTCAACACTCCTTGTAAGGGTTCGCCCATGAACAACAGGTCGGAGCCGATGTGGTTGCAGGCATAACAGGACATACCCAGGTCGCCGCCGGCCTGACCGCACTCGAATGCTGCGAACGCCTTCTGTCGGGCGTACGCCATCGGTCGGGTCCACGGGCTGACTTGATCAAGCGCCACCAGCGTACCTGTGCGTCCGGCTTCGTAGCCGTGTTTGTCAGTGAGTTCAAGGGCCACTTCGGCAAAGGACTGCCCGTCCACATACTCGCCATAGCGCTCGGCAATCATCACGCCAAACCAGGCAAACCCGTAACCGCTGCTCGGCGTGGTGCCATGCATCAACGTAAGTTCGACCATTTTCGCCAAATGCAGAAAACGAATGTCGTCGTCGACGAAGAACGAGGAAATCAACGTGCTGAGCAACTCCATGGCCACTTCGACAGGCGGGTCATCGGCCTTGGGCAAATGCACCAGATCGGCGATGCGGCGCGCGCCCACAAGTGAGCGTACCTGGGCAAACGCGAGGCTCAGCTGTTCGTGCGATGGCTTGCGCTGCAGGGGAATATCCAGCAGGGCCAACCCGGTCAGCGCCTCGGTTATCGCGCCCTCGTAATCGGAGTGCAACGTGCGCAAGGTGGCCCGTAACCGATAGGTTTTCGCGCGGTCGAGCGCTGTGGTGGCGTGATTCAGGCAGTCGTCGAGGCGGTGTTGGGCGCTGGCCAGATCGGCCAGCAACATGTCGCATTCGGCAGCCAGCCATTGGGTGGCGAACGCCTGAGTGTAAAGGCTCGACCACCCCGTCTGCCCGAGCAGACGCTCGGCCGTGCTCAGATAGCCCACGGCCTGCTCGACTGCGGCGGTGTCCCTGGCGCGTTCGGCGGCTTCGACCAACAGCTCGACGAACGCGGCGCGGCGATGCGCCTCCGGTTCATCGGCGTCAATGCGCTGAATCTGGCTGGCGACTTCAAATACACGCTCATGGCTCTGCGCGCCCCACTGATCAAGCATGGCGGCGGCAATACGGGCATGCTCGGCGGCGCGTCCCACTGGTGCAGCCAGTTGACAGGCAGCCTCAAGTACACGGTCGTGGGGAAACACCAGTTGCTCGCGCTCGCGCAACAGAAATCCGGCATCGACCAGGCTTTGCACATCACGGTTGATCTGTTGCGGATCACACGGCAACAGCCGGTGCAGCAGCGACTCATCACAGCGCCCGCCGATATATCCGGCCGTGCGCAACACCTCGCGTTCCATCGGCGTCAGCCGTTCGAGTCGCTGCACCATTAAGTCCGCGACGTTATCGGCGTAGCGATAACCGTCCACCTCCCCCTGGTTCCAGACCCAGCGGCGATCGTGCACGTCGAAGCACACCAGACGTTCATCGATCAACGCGCGCAACACCTGGCTGACGAAAAGAGGGTTGCCGGCCGTCTTGTAGTGCACGACTGGCGCGAGCGACTCGATAGCCTCGGGGTCGGTGTCCAGTTCAGCGGCGATCAGCTCCGTGACTGCTGGCACCGACAGTGGACCCAGCATGATGCTCGCACAGGGTAACGATTGCCCATGCTCCAACACCTGCAGCAACCCACCCTCACGCTGGAGGGACTGCGATTCGGCCTCACGGTACGCCAGAATGAGCGCCAGATGCCGGGGTGGCCGGGCGATGAAGGCTTGCAAGAACGACAGCGTCGAATCGTCGGCCCACTGAACGTCATCGACGAATAGCACCAGGGGTCGTCCCGGCTGAGCGAAGACTTCCAAAACATCGAGTAGCGTTTGATTGGCGCGATCAAGCGCGTGCCGGGCCGGCATGTTCGGCAGTTCAGGCGCGACACCGATGACCAGCTCGGCCTCGGGCGCCAGCTCCGCCAGGAGTTTGCCCCGCCCCTTGAGGCGTTCAATCAATTGCTCGCCCAGCGTCGCCAGTTCCAGAGCCGGCTTGCCCAGCAATTGGGTCATCAGCGACTTGAAGATCTCCGCCAAGGGCGCGTAGGGAATTTCTTGCTGCAGCAGATTGCTCTTGCCGCTGGCCCAGTAGCCGGGCGCCAGAGGCCGGACACCCTGGTGGATCAGCGTCGACTTGCCGGCACCCGGCGCGCCACCGACCAGCAGGACCCGGGCGATGCCATCGCTGCGCACCTGACTTATCTGCTCGATCAACTGCGTGCGTTCAGCCTCTCGACCAAACAGAACATCGCCGCGGGCCACAGAAGGCAACGCATCGAAGGCACCCAGCCGAAACCCATCGATGCGCTCGTGTTCCCGCCACTGCTGTTGGCACCAGGCCAGATCCGCGGCCATCGACTCTGCGCGCTGATAGCGGGCACCCGGTTCCTTCGCCAAGCCTTTGAGCAGCACTTGGCAGATGCCTTCCGGCAGATCGGCAACATGGATTGCCGGTGATTGCGGTTGCACGGCGGCGTGCACGTGCAGCCATTGCGAGGGGTCGCGGGCGGTGAGCGGCAGTCGGCCGGTCAGCGCTTGATAGAGGATGACGCTCAGGGTGTAGATATCGCTGCGCGCGTCAAAACTGGCGGCATCGCGCCGTACCTGTTCGGGCGCCAGGTACGGCCATTGTTCCAGGCCGGGCAACTCAACGGTGAGCGTCTCTGCGGTATGACTGTGAAAACCCAGGAGTCTGACCGAATCGGCGGTTTCCACCATCAAGTGGTGGGGCAGCAGGCTGGCATGTCGCAAACCCGTTTTCTGGGCGCTGGCCAGCGCGTTGGCCGCCGCCACGGCGATGGCCAGCAAGCGCTCCAGCGGCAGCGTGGTGTCACCGACCAGGTCCATCAGCGGCGTCCCCGATGCGGGATAGATCAACAAGGGCCCCTCGGCCGAGCGGATGAACGCGACAGGGGCAATCGCCCACGCCGGATCCAGGCGCAGATGAAAATCGCGCTCCAGCCGCTGGCACGTGGCGGGCAGTTGAATCGGTGCCCGGGCGGCAAGCCAGTGTGTGCCCGACGGCGGGTCCTGAAGCGTGAACCAGGTCAGGTCGTTTTCCCGGCGCAGCATGGAGAAGGTGCAGCGTTCCAGCCAGGCTTCATCGTGGACGACATCAAGACCGCGGGCACCGGATGTTGAGAGAGGACGGCTGGACATGAGCAATCACCGCTGAAGATTCGTTTCGGGCTGGGCCCTGGAGTATACGCAAGGCTCTGGCCCGACGGCTGCATGCGGGCAATCCTGTCCGTCATCAGCACCATGATGGCTGTCGTAATGCCCCGTAGCCGATGGTTTTTTCGCACTGAAATCACGGTGTGTTATCCCTCGGGATAATTGCATTATGCGAGGCCGTCCCCTAGCGTGTAGCCCTGATGAATCGATGCTCCGGCGTCACTCTCCGTCCACGCAGTGCAGAGGAACGCATGATCCGACTCGGCCAAGCCACTATTTCCCTGGAGCGGCGCGAAGCCTTTCTTGATGGACGGCCGCTGCGTGTCGGGGGCCGCGCGTTCGAAATCCTCTCGGTGCTGATGCGGGCCGATGGCCGGATTGTCAGTAAAGATGAATTGATCACACAGGTCTGGCCCGACACCGTCGTCGAGGAAAACAATCTGCAGGTGCAGATCTCCTCACTGCGCAAGTTGTTCGGAGAAAAAGAACTCATCCAGACGGTCCCGCGCCGAGGTTACCGACTATTGAAAGAACGTGAACCGCCCCTGCCCCTGTTCCATCCGGTGGCACTGGGCCCTTTGGCGTCCGAGGATCAGGAGACGATCAATCCTGACAGCGTGCCGGTGTTCATCGTCGACGATGAAGCGTCCGTACGTACAGCACTCAGCCGACTGCTGCGGGCCGAAGGCATCGCGCACCGGATATTCGCCTCGGCCGAAGAATTGCTCAACGCGGACCTCGACGTCGGCCCCGCTTGCCTGTTGCTTGACGTCAGTCTGCCCGAGGCGACAGGCCTGGAACTGCAATCGGCGCTCGGACAGCGCGGGCATCCGTGGCCGGTCATTTTCATGACCGGTTTCGGCACCATCTCGATGTCGGTGCAGGCCATGAAAGCAGGGGCGGTCGAATTCCTTACCAAACCATTCAACGACGACCAGTTGTTGGACACCCTGCGCGCCACCCGTCAACGTGCAGCGACGGCGTTCGAGCAATGGCAACGCATACAAAGCGCCCGTCAAAGGGCCGCCCTGTTGACCCCCCGTGAGCGTGAAGTGCTGCCGCTGATCGTCGCGGGTCTGTCCAACAAGCACATCGCCAACCAGCTGGGCACCAGTGAAGTCACCGCCAAGGTCCATCGCAAACACATCATGGAGAAGATGCAGACGCGCTCGCTGGTCAATCTGGTCAAGCTGTATGGCTTGATCAGCACGGAGCCAGCGTTTGGCATGCAGGGCTCTTCATGACTATGGAGACTGGCTGCGCCCCCCCTGAATCATCCCGTAGCGCCATGATCATCGTCTGCATCGTGGACGACGATTCGTCCGTACGCAAAAGCCTGGCCAACCTGCTCCGGTCGGCCGGATACCGTTCTCGGGTGTTCGCCTCGGGCGAGGAATTCCTGGCCCTCGAAAACTTCGATGATGTTGCCTGCCTGCTGTTGGATCTGAAAATGAACGGCCTCTCAGGGCTGGACGTCATGCGCGCGCTGACGCTCAAGGGCAGAAAATTTCCAGTGATTTGCATGTCGGCACACTGGGATGAAGCCACACTGGCCGAATCCAGCCGCTATGAGCCCATCGAATGCTTGCGTAAACCCTTCAGCGGCGATGTCTTGCTGAGCGCCGTCGAGTTTGCGCTGCAATGTGAGCGATGAACAATCACGCATTGGACGGCGATTGCGGCGTATCAGGATTGAGTTGCTGACGCCTGAATTGCCCAGGTGGCTGGCCATGGATCTGGCGAAAGCGCCGGGAGAAATACGCCTCGTCAGCGAAACCGCACAACCGCGCCACCTCCCCCACCGGTCGTGTCCCATTGAGCAAATAATTGCGTGCCGCGTGCATCCTGCGCTCGAGCACCAGCTCAGTGAAGGTCTTGCCGATTTCCTTGCGCAACCAGTGCGTCAGATACGTCGGTGACAAGTAAGTCGCAGCAGCCACCTTGATCAGGTTGAGGTCGGGGTCGGCGATGTTCTTGCGCAAGTATTCCGACATCCTGCTCAGCGCATCGCGTCGGCTGACTTCGGCGGCATTCTCTTCGGCCAACCGTTTGAGCGGCTCGGCATACAAGGCACAAACGCTCCCCACCAGTTGCAGCAACAACCCCTTGAGCATCTCGCGAGTGCCGAACTGACGGTTTTCATCGAGCACACGCATCTGTTCGATCAGGGCACAGACTTTGCTGAAATCCTCATCGGCCAGAATGAAATCCAGATGCTCCTGAAAGCGGAACGGCGATAACTCCGGCGCCAGGAGAATCGAGACTTCCTCCAGATCCATCGGGTCGCACTGCAAATGCGGCAGCAGAAAGGTCTGGGAAAAATTGATCACCATGAAATTACTGTCGGCCGGATGCGGAATCACGTGCACGCGATGCGGCAGGATGAAGGCCAGCGTATTGCGCGGAAACGGACGTTCGACGTTGCCGATGTGCTGCACAGTATCGCCACCGAGGTTGACCTGGATCTGGAAATACTCATGGCGATGCGGGCTGGTTTCGGCGCGCCGGCCCTTTTTGTCGCGGATGTAAAAGTCCGTCAATTCGCTGCGTTGCTGCATGACGTAAGTGGGCACTCGATCGGGTGACGACATCGCCTGGGGATCCTCGACAGGTACATGGACAGGTTGTCGTCGCGCCGGGATGCAAGCGGCGACTGCGGTGATTGTGAAGGCAGAGACCGCTGGCTTCAACACGTCATAGGATGACAACGAAATACAGAGAATTAATTGTATCCGTGTGCGATGTGTCGTCTGTCCAAAAAACAACGAGCACCAAAAAATAATTAATCTTTTAATAACATATACTTACGAAACACATAATGCATAACGAAGGAAATTAGTTGAATTGGTTTTTCTTGGACACCTGCATTAATCGCCTTTTCCAGAAGAAAAAACGATCTAACGCCTCCGTTGATTTTGAGAGGTTGTACGACCACTGTAACAACCAATGCAGCCCGCCCCTCCCAAAAACAATCAAAAGGTGCGCACGTGATGAACCTGTTTTTCCCCCTCGCCAACCCTCCCCCGATCGAGCCGATCCGAAGGCGTATCTGAGCGCCTGACAGCGGCTGTCCGCGCCTCTCATTCAAGTAGCGATTGCTCTGCCCGAACACTGGGGCATCGGCTTCGGCTGCGCGCGAACATCTCGATTCTTCTAACAATAAAAAGGTCTACTCATGTCGAACTCGCAAACCTCCCCGTCCACCGCACCGTCGGTGAGCGCCGGCGCCCGGGACGCCCTGTTGCCACAGCGACTGCCGACGCGTCGGCGCTGGTTCATGCTGTCGTTGCTGCTGATTGCGACCATCATCAACTACATCGACCGCGTGAACATCTCGATTGCCGCACCGTTCATGGCCAAGGACCTGGGCCTGGACAAGATCGAAATGGGCCTGATTTTTTCCGCGTTTGCCTGGACCTACGCACTTGCCTTGGTCCCCGCCGGGTTCATTGCCGATCGCTTCGGTTCCCGGTTCACTTACGGGGTGTCGCTGATCAGTTGGTCGACGGTCACCGTGTGCCAAGGCTTTGCCACAGGATTCGCTTCGCTGTTCGGGCTGCGACTGGCCGTCGGTGCCATGGAAGCTCCAGCGTTTCCGGCCAACAGCCGAGCCGTAACGGTGTGGTTCCCGGCCCGCGAACGGGGCTTGGCCAGCAGCATTTACGTGTGCGGCCAATATCTGGGCACGGCACTGTTTACCGGCGCGCTGTTATGGCTGGCGACGACCTATGACTGGCGCCATGTTTTCTACAGCACCGGGATTCTCGGGATTGTATTCGGTGTGATCTGGCTGTACCTGTACCGCGATCCGCTGAGCTGCAAGAACGTCAGCCAGGAAGAACTGAAGTACATCGAAGCCGGGGGTGGCCTGGTCAAGAGCAGTCAGGAGCGCACCCGGTTCAACTGGCGACAGATCGCTGAGCTGTTCAGCTATCGGCAGATCTGGGCGATTTGCATTGGCAAGTTCGCCAGCACCTCGGCGTTGTACTTCTTCCTGACCTGGTTCCCGACGTACCTGATCGAAGAACGCAAGCTGACCATGATCAAGGCCGGAATCTTCGCGGTGCTGCCGTTCGTGGGCGCAACGGTCGGCATTTTGCTCGCTGGCATCGTTTCTGACTTGCTGATACGCCGTGGTTACTCAATGTCCTTCGCTCGCAAGTTGCCATTGGTGGTCGGGTCGATGCTGGGCATGTCGATTGTGCTGGTGAATTTCACCGACTCGAACGTGATTTGCATTGCCGTACTGACCATAGCCTTCTTCGCCCAGGGAATCGCCTCGTCGTCGTGGGCGGCGGTGTCGGAAGTCGCGCCCAAGGAACTGATCGGCCTGACCGGCGGGGTCACCAGCCTGGCCGCCAATATCGGCGGGATCGTTACCCCGATTGTGATTGGCGGCATCGTCCACGCGACAGGCTCGTTTGCCTACGCCTTCTGGTTCATTGGGGGCGTGGCGCTGATGGGTACCTTGTCCTATTCGTTGCTGCTCGGTCGCTTGTATCGCATCGAACTCAAGGCGCGCTGAGCCAAGACACCGTTTTTCTCCAACACGAGGCGGCATTCGTCCAACTTTGCAAAAGATTGCCGCCGTACGCTGACGCTTCTAACAGGACGACTACAAAAATGACGATGACTGAGTATGTGTTTACCCCGGATCTACCCGTGACCTTGCCGGTTGCCGGCAGCCAGCAGCGCTTTCCCGTTGGCCGGGTATTTTGCGTCGGCCGCAATTACCCTTGGCCAGACACCCAAGGCCAGTCCCGCCAGCCGCCAGTGTTCTTCATGAAACCGGCGAGCAACGTGGTGGATGCGGTAGGTGAAGTGACTTTCCCGCCGTTGACCGAAGAGTTTGTCCACGAAATCGAATTGGTCGTGGCCATCGGTGAAGGCGGCGCCAATATTCCGGAGAGTCAGGCGCTGGCCTATGTCTGGGGCTATGCCGTCGGTCTTGACCTGACCCGTCGTGATGTCCAGCGCGCGGCCAAAAGCAATGGCTTGCCGTGGGAAGGTGCCAAGGTGTTCGACGGCGCCGCGCCGATGACTGCCATCGTGCCGGTAACTCGCGCCGGACACCCGGACGGCGAGTTGTGGCTGAACGTCAACGGCGAAGAGCGCCAACGCGACAGCCTCGACAGCCAGATCTGGTCAGTCAGTGAAATCATCAGCCGCATCTCGCAATCGGTAGCGCTACGGGCCGGTGACTTGATCATGACCGGCAGCCCGGCAGGCGTCGATGTGCTGCAACCGGGCGACATCATTAACGCCGGGATCGACGGCATCGGCCAACTGGAAATGCGCGTCGGTCAGCGACCTTGAACACGGCATACGCCCTCGTGAATTGAAAAGGAGATAACAACATGTCTAACACTCTTCCTTTAAAAGTAGCCTTGGTCACCGGCGCCGGTAGCGGAATCGGCCGCGCCGTGGCCCTGGCGCTGATGGCCGACGGATTCACCCTGGTGTTGGCCGGACGTCGGCCGGAGCCGTTGCAGGCCTTGGTCGAATTGGCGCTCAGCGAAGGACACGAAGCCTTGGCGGTGCCCACTGATGTGCGCGACCCGACCAGTGTCGATGCGCTGTTTGCCACCATCACCGAGGTATACGGACGCCTCGACGTGGTGTTCAACAACGCCGGGGTCAACGCCCCTGCCGTGCCGCTTGATGAGCTGACGTTCGAGCAGTGGCGAAACGTGATCGACACCAACCTCAACGGCGTTTTCCTCTGCGCTCGTGGTGCCTTCGCACTGATGCGCCGGCAACAGCCACAGGGCGGACGCATCATCAATAACGGCTCGATCTCGGCGCATACCCCACGCCCCTTCAGCAGCGCCTACACCGCCAGCAAACACGCGGTGCTGGGACTGACCAAATCCCTGGCCCTGGACGGGCGCGAATTCAACATCGCCTGCAGCCAGATCGACATCGGCAACGCCCTGACCGAAATGTCGGTGCGCATGACCAAAGGCGTGCGCCAGGCCAACGGCACCATCGCCGTGGAGCCGATGGTGGACGTCAAGCATGTGGCCGATGCCGTGCGTTACATCGCCGGCCTGCCGCTGGAGGCGAACGTCCTGAACATGACCGTCATGGCCAGTGCCATGCCGTTTGCCGGTCGCGGTTAAACCGGCCTTTTTATTCCGTTACGCGAGGTTTAAATGAAGCCAGAAGTCTTGCAGCTCAGCCCGATCCTGATCCCTGAAATCAACGCGCGGCTCGATGAGCTGTTTACCGTCAGACGTTACTTCCAGCAGGCCGACAAGCAGGCTTATTTGCAGGCACACGGCGCGAACATTCGCGGGGTGATCACCGGCGGGCATACCGGGATCAGCCAGGCACTGATGGCGCAACTGCCCAAACTGGAAGTGGTGGCGGTCAACGGCGTGGGTACCGATGCGGTGGATCTGGCGTACGCCCGGGATCGCGGAATTCGCGTGACCGCAACCATCGGCGCGCTGACCGAAGACGTCGCCGACCTGGCCATCGGATTGTTGATTGCCGTGTGCCGGGGTCTGTGCACCAGTGATCGTTATGTGCGTTCGGGGCAATGGCCCCATAGCCCAACGCCGTTGGCCCCGTTGCCATTGGCGCGTCAGGTGTCGGGCATGCGCATCGGGATCGTCGGCATGGGCCGGGTCGGCCGTGCAGTGGCGACCCGGGCCGCCGCGTTCGGCTGCCCGATCAGTTACACCGATCTGCAGCCGATGAGCGATGTAAACCACACGTTCATTGCCGATCTGAAGCAGCTGGCCAGCAACAGTGATGCGCTGATTCTCGCGGCCGCCGCCGACAAGGCTGAAGCCATCATCAATGCCGAGGTGCTGCAGGCGCTGGGCAAGGACGGGTATCTGATCAACGTGGCGCGCGGCAAGCTGGTCAACGAGGTCGATCTGGTGACGGCACTGGCCGCTGGAGAGATCGCAGGCGCGGCGCTGGATGTGTTTGTCGATGAACCGAACGTGCCCGAAGCACTGTTTGGTAACGAGAACGTGGTGCTGCAACCCCATCGCGCGAGTGCGACGCTGCAGACTCGCACGCGGATGGGCGAGATGGTGGTGGCGAGCCTGGTGGACAGTTTCGCCGGGAGAATACCGCAAGGGTCTGTGACTGACTGAACATTGGCCGCCGAGGAGACGTTGCGTCCCCTCGGCGGCTCGGTGTCAGGTAAACAGATCGACGCCCAGTTGGAAGGCGACCCACAGCGCGAGGCCTGTAGCAAAGAGCAGCGCGATGTTTTCAAACAGGTTGTTGCGATACTTCTTGTCCAGCAGCGACTTCTGGTTGGACATGATCAGCAGGCCAAGGGAAATGACCGGCAAGCCAATGATGTTCAACGCGCTGACACCAATGGTCAGGGTCACGAAATCCGGCATGCCTGGCAGCGACCAAACCAACGGCGTCACGAGGATGAACAGCATGAACCATTTGTGCATCGGATCATGATGAAACTCCTTGCCGTACTTTTCGCGACGTTCAGGACGAACGTGTTGGAAGGCATCGGTAATCAGCATCGGGAACGCGGTGGTCTTGCCTGAAATACTGGCAAACAGTGTCGCGAACACGCCGATGAAGAACACATACCAACCCATCGGGCCGAAGAAAATTTCCAGCGCCTTGCCCAGGTCGCCCAAGGTCTTCACTTCAATGCCGTTGGGCCGCAGGATTTCCGCGCCGACGATCCAGATGGCCAGGTTGATGACGATCCCGACGAACACTGCAAACAGCAAATCGTTACGTTGAACACGCTTGTGCTGCGGTCCTACCCAGCCCTTTTGGCGCATGACATACGGATGCACGAAGTTGGCGATGGAGCCTGCCACCGCGCCGATAACCGATACCGCCACCAGCAGCGCGCCATGCACGCCTTCATCCGGCGGGATACTGAAGCCGATGGTGCCTTTGACAATGCCGACGACATCGGGTCCGGACATCACGGCCAAGGCAATAAAGGCCAGGGTCATGATCGCCAGCAACACCTTCATTACGCCTTCGATCATCGAATAAATATTACGACCCACCAGCATCCACACCGCGAGTACCACCGCCAGTGAACACAGCAGCGGCTGGTCGATTTTCAACAGCATCGCCAGCGACTCACCCGCCCCCTTGATCATGTAGGCGTTCATCAGGTGCCCCATCAGCAGGGCGTAGACGAGCATGAACCAGGCGAAAAAGGGATTCAGCTGCGCATAGCCTTGCAGGATGGTCATGCCCTGGTTATTGCACAGCTGGAAGCGAGCAATGATGTTGACGATCAGGTATCTCAAGAGCAGAGAGACCGCCAGCACCCACATCATTGCGTAACCGTAATTGGCACCGGCCACGGACGACGTGATCAGGTCACCTGCGCCCAGCCAAGACAGCACGGCGATGATTCCGGGGCCCAGCAGTTTGAGTATTCGGGAAAATCGATTTTGTACGGGCGCCGCAGCCTGGCCTTCGACGGTAGGAATGCTCGTCATAGAGGGTATCTCCATTTATTTTTTTTGTGAGAACGAGCGCAGTCGAACACAACAGATAAGACGTCGTATAACTATTCTTAAGCAAGAGTATGTTGAAATGTTTCCACTCTGGGGTCTGTCCCTATGGCGTTAATCGCAAACTCCCAGAGAATCACGGCTGTCCGAGCAAAACAGGTATTGATGCTATTCAACTACAGTCATAGGATGACCGACCACAACCATAAAAATAAGGGATCACCTGTGAGAAACCCCCTCCTCTTGGCCGCTGCCGTTGTCTACGGTCTCAGCCTGCAAGCCAATGCCGCCACCTTTGCCTATATCTCGAGCCCGGGAGACGGTCTGATTTCCCAGTATCGCCTTGATCAGAACAACGGCGCGCTGAGCCTGATAGAACAGGTCAACGCCGGTGATCAGGTCAACCCCATGGCCATCACCCCTGACGGCAACGTGTTGTTTGCCGCCTTGCGGGTCAAGCCGTTTCAGGTGCTGGGCTACCGCATAAATCCCAAGAGCGGACATTTGACGCCGCTGTCCAAAGCGCCACTGGCAGAAAGCATGGCTTACCTGTCTACCGACAGAAAAGGACACTATCTGCTTGGCGCATCCTATGGTGCCGACATCGTCAGCGTTCAGGCCATCGACAAGGCCTATCAGCCTTCTGCCAGCATCCTGAGCTACAAGACTGGCCCGCATGCGCATTCGGTTCGAACCGACCCGAGCAACCGTTTTGCCTACGCGGGCAATCTTGGCGCGGACCAGGTCCTGCAATATCGCCTTGATGCCAAAACCGGCGCGCTCACCCCCATCGGCAGCGGCTACATCAGTGTCCCGGACAATACCGGGCCTCGACACCTGGCCTTTTCCCCGAATGGCAAATACCTGTATGTGGTCGGTGAAATGAGCGGCACGGTCACAGCGTTTTCAATCAATGACAGCACCGGCGCATTGACTCGGATTGCCGTTGCCAATGGCATTCCCGAGCGTTTGAAACTGGCTCACGGCGAAGTGCGTGATGCACGTAACAACGACTTGAAGGACGACCCCACACCACGTATCTGGGCGGCGGATCTGCGGATCTCTCCCGATGGCACGCTGCTGTTGATGAGCGAGCGCACCAGCAGTTCTGTATCGGCATTCGCGGTTGACCCTTCAACAGGCGGCTTGAGTTTTCTCGAGAACTATCCGGTGGAAGAGAAGCAGCCACGCAATATCGCATTTTCACCCAACGGGCGCTGGTTGCTCGTGACGGGCGAGAAAAGCGAAAAAATCGGCACTTACGCGGTCAGCAAAAACGGCGCCTTGAAACGTGTCGGTGAAGCGGCGTCGGGCAAAGGTGCGTTATGGATTGAGGTACTGCAAACGTCGGTGGAGTAGTCTTCGGGCGGGAAAAAGACGCGACACCTGGAGGTCGGGAGTTGGCTCATTCCGACCTCCATGGTTTGGCGGTCATCCATAAAACGCGGCGCAAGGTGTTTGCCTTGAATCGCCGTGGGTTTCTCCGGGCACATTCGACTGCTGGTTTTTATCCGTTATTTACCGGGTGCGACGGGCAGTAATCAGTCGAGAGTAGCCAATCCGGTGGGTTCGCTTTCGCCCGACAGCGGAGTTCACTCTTCATAATAGGATGATCCCTATCCGGTAATCCCGCCTAAAGCGTCACACCGAAAACCACCACGAGCCATACTGGACTGCCGTTTTTTATTTGATCTTGATCACGACCTTACCTTTGGCCCGGCCTTGGGCTAAATATTCGAGCGCCTCCTTCGCTTGCTCGAACGCAAATACCTTGTCGATCACCGGCCGAATGCGCTCAGACTCGAGCAGTTTGCCAATTTCGTAGAGTTGGGTACCCTCGGGGCGAGCGAAGAGAAATGAATACTCCACGTCTTTTTTTCTCGCCAGCCGCACGATCTTGCGACTCATCAGCCCGAAGACAAACCCGAGGAAGACGTTCAACCGGCGAGCGCGAGCGAACGCTTTATCCAACGGCCCAACGAGGGAAACGATCTTGCCACCAGGCTTGAGGATGTCGACGGACTTCTCGATCGCGTCCCCTTTGATCGTGCCGAGCACCAAATCGTAGCCGCGCAGCACTTTCTCGAACGCTTGCTTCTTGTAATCGATCACCTCATCTGCGCCCAGGCTGTTCACCATCTGGACATTGGCTGTACTGGTGTTGGTTGCCACCTTGGCCCCCAGGTATTTGGCAAACTGGATCGCAAAGGTACCAATGCCCCCGGATCCCGCAGGGATAAATACTTTCTGGCCTGGTTGAAGATCAGCGCGCTCCTTTAGTGCTTGCCACGAGGTGAGCCCTACCATCGGAATTGAAGCCGCTTGCACAAAGTCCAGGTTGGCTGGCTTTGGTGCAGCAACATTCTCAGGTACGACCGCAAATTCGGCGATTGACCCTGTGCCGAGGTCGAACACATTGGCAAAGATGGCATCACCTATCTTGAAGCGGGTTACGCTGCTTCCAACGTCGGTAACGACGCCAGCCAGATCGCTGCCCATAATGGCTGGCAATTTAAACCTCAAGATAGGCTTGAATACTCCTGTGGTGATCATGTTGTCGATGGGGTTTATTCCAGCGGCATGCACCTCGACCAGAATTTCGTTGGGCTTCAACTCTGGGCAAGGAACTTGAGCAAATCCGATTTCAGGCGATTTGCCATAGCGTTTGAAAGTAAGCGCTTTCATAGTGCTCTGATTCCGAAGGGTCCTGTGGTATGTGGGGAAGGCTTGGGCTTCGACAAGATCCGCTCCAGGCCCCTGCTCTACGGGGGCTACGGAAAAGTGGTTTTTTCAATGGAACCCAAACGAATCTTTACGCAAGAAACTCCAGAACCTTGGGCACGAACTCTGCGTGGTGCTGGAAAACGCCGCCGTGCCCTGCGTCCGGGTAGATCACGAGTTGCGCGTGGGGTATGCGGCGGGCTATGTCGTAACTCAGTTCAGTCGGCACCATGATGTCGCTGTCTCCGTTGACGACCAGGACAGGCATGCGTAAGCGGCCAAGGTCTTGCGCCGCCTGCCTGCCCCAGGCCTTGATAGCGTTGAGTTGGCGAAATAGCGCGCGAGGAGTCGGCCCTTTGTCGCGGTCCGATTCGCGCTCCTTCAGCCTTTTCAGGAAGGCACTGGCTGCTTGCCGGCCACTCTTCGTGGAGGTAAAGAACAGATAAGTCTTGGGATCGCGCAGCATCAACAAACCCTTGAGCATCAGTGGCCAGGACAACGCACCGACGCGGTCAATTCCTTGTCCTCCCGCAGGGCCCGTGCCAGCGAGAATGAGCTTGCGCACCAGACCTGGCGCCTTCAGAGCCAGGTCCTGCGCCACGAAACCGCCCAGCGAAAAGCCCAGTAAGTCGACCTGATCAAAACCCATCGTGCGAATCAGCGCGAGAGTGTCGCGGGCCATCTCATCTACGGTCACCGGTGCAATGCCGCCCGATAACCCGATTCCTCGATAATCAATAGCGATGACTCGGTGTTTACGGGCAAGACCATCGGCAATGCGCGGATCGACGTTATCCAGTACGGCCCCCCAATGATTGAGTAGAAAAACAGGGATGCCGGTGTTCAAACCCAACTCGCGGTACGCGAAAGCAGTCTCCCCCACGATGATCAGGTTGTTGGGTGCCTGGACATAAGAGGTTGTCAATTGGGTAAACGGCGTCGATCTGCTCATCAGTAACTCCTCGGATTCGGGCAAGCACGTGATGAGGGTCATGCTTGCGGTCGATAACGCTCGGCGGCATGGGCTTGTCGAATGTCGGACAGCAAGCCTTGGCGCGCCTGGTCCAGCGCATCCCAACGGCTAGCCGCGTGCAGCGGCGGGATTGTGACGAGTTCGCGGCGGTCGAACCCGACCAATGCGGCGTCTACCAATTCTTCAACCTCCATCACCTCGGAGATCGTGTTGAGGTCGATCCCTGCGCGCTCCCAGATTTCAGTGCGGGTTGCCGCCGGCAGAACTGCCTGGACGTATACGCCTTTGGGCGACAATTCCAGGTTCAGTCCTTGGGACAGGAACAGCACGAAGGCCTTGGTGGCGCCATAGATCGTCATGCCGAATTCGGGCGCGAAACCCACCACTGATCCAAGATTGACAATTGAACCTGTACCAGATTGCGCAAAGCGTGGAGCGACCGCTGCCGCAAGGCGGGTCAAGGCCGTGATGTTGAGCGTGATAAGCCGTTCAATGGACTCAGCGCTCTGCTGGGCGAAACCGCCGGACTGAGCCATCCCGGCATTGTTTATCAAGATGCCAATGCGAGCGTCGTCGCGCAGACGCGTTTCAAGCGCGGCAAGATCAGCGGGCTTGGTCAAGTCGGCCTGCAGCACTTCAACAGCAACACCGCTGTCTTCTCGCAGGCGTCCGGCCAGGACATGAAGGCGTGCCATGTCTCGTGCGACCAGCACGAGGTCATGGCCACGGCGGGCGAAGCGTTCAGCGTAGACGGCGCCTATACCTGAGGAAGCGCCGGTGATGAGTACGGTCGCAAGCTTTGTCATGAGGTAATTCCTTCGCAAATTGTTCTGACGTGAACTAAGCAGATAAGCGCTTCAGCCGGAGATTGTCGGGTAGTCGGTATAGCCGACAGCGCCGCCACCATAGAGCGTGGCCGGGTTGGGCTGCGCCAGCGGCGCCCCGGTTTTCAAGCGCTCAACCAGATCGGGGTTACTGATGAACGGGCGGCCGAAGGCGAAGAGGTCTGCCTTGCCAGCGTTGAGACGGGTCGTGGCAAGTTCCAGGTTGTAGCCGTTGTTGGCCAGGTAGGCCTGCTTGAACCGCTGGCGTAGTGCGTCGTAGTCGAACTCGGCCACATCGCGCGGGCCGCCGGTCGCACCTTCCACTACATGCAGAAAGGCTATGTTCAGAACATCGAGTTGCTCGGCAATGTAGTCGTATTGCGGTTGCGGATCGCTGCAGGAAATTCCGTTGGCAGGTGAGACCGGTGAGATACGCACTCCGGTGCGACTGGCACCGATCTCTTTCACCACGGCGCTGACAACGTCAATTAGCAGGCGTGCGCGGTTCTCTATCGAGCCGCCGTAGGCATCCGTGCGCTGGTTGGCGCCATCCTTGATGAACTGCTCCAGCAGATAGCCGTTCGCCCCGTGAATCTCCACACCGTCGAAGCCTGAGGCAATGGCATTGGCCGCCGCTTGGCGAAAGTCGTTCACGATGCCTGGCAGTTCGCCCAGCGCCAAGGCGCGTGGCTCGGAAACGTCGATAAATCCGTTATTGACGAAGGTCTTCGTCTGCGCCCGGATTGCCGAGGGCGCGACCGGTGCTGCGCCGCCCGGTTGCACGTCAACGTGAGAAACGCGGCCGACATGCCAGAGCTGTACAAAGATGCGTCCACCCTTGGCATGCACGGCATCCGTGACCTTGCGCCAGCCAGCCATTTGCTCGGGCGTGTAAAGACCGGGTGTGTCCTGATAGCCCTGAGCGTTGGCTGAAACTTGGGTAGCCTCGGTGATGATGAATCCGGCCGAAGCACGTTGGGCATAGTAGGTCGCGGTCAGTTCACTGGGGACCAGTCCGGCGCCTGCACGGTTGCGGGTCAACGGCGCCATCACCACGCGATTAGCGAGTGTCAGGTCGCCAAGGACGTAGGGTTCGAAAAGCGTTTTCTCGGACATTTTGATTAGCTTCTGGTGTTGGGATGCCCGCAATGATTACGATCGAACTCTAAAATGTCAAGGGTTTGATGTCGATCAACATCAATGTATAGTGGCGCGATCACAGCTGGATAAACGTTGTTGGATGAGCGATGAAAGTCACTAAAGAACAGGCGCGGGCCAATCGGGCGCATATTGTTGAAACCGCGTCAGCGCTTTTTCGCGAGCGAGGCTATGACGGGGTGGGTATTGCCGATCTGATGGCGGCGGCTGGCTTCACTCAGGGGGGCTTCTACAAGCACTTCCGCTCCAAAGCCGACCTGATGGCGGAATCGGCAAACTGCGGCATGATGCAATCCGCTGCGCTGACAGTGGGTGCTTCAGCGTCTGAATTCGTTAAGGTTTACCTCTCTCGCGAGCATCGCGACAATCGCGCCGCGGGCTGCACGATGGCCGCGTTGTGCGGGGATGCGGCCCGTAAAGAGGAAGAAGTCCGAGCCACGTTTGCTGCCGGCATCGAGGCCCAACTCGCGGTGTTACAAGACGAACCGGACAGTGCGGATTCAGCTCAGACACGTGCCAAGCGCCTCGCTTTAATGGCTCACGCAGTCGGCGCAATCGCTCTGTCGCGCGCCTGCCCTGACGACTCGCTGCTTGCCGATGAGATTCTCTCGGCGTGTCGCGACGCCATCCTCGCGTCGTTGATGCCATCTAGCACTGAGGCGGATGCACCCTTGCCCGAACTCAATGCACGTTAACAAAACGATTTGAATCTCAACGCGCACCATTGGCAAAGCAATGCCAACGCACCTTCGTCAGACGTCACCACTGTCTTCAAAAGCGGTAGCGTGCAGCCGGTTGGGAGTTGCTGAATCCTTGTGCCAAGAAGCCGCGTCAGCGCTCGAAAGCTTCCCATGCCGCAACGTCAGGTACAGGTGGAATGGTGAGACGTGGCAGCGGTCTGAGCGCAGTAACCCATGGGCACGGTGGTAACAGGAACCCTATCGCCGTCTTGCTGGCCGCCGAAGGTACTCCGGGTTCGACTAATGTCTGTTTTTGTGACAAGAGTCGCAGCGCCCACACTGACCTGTTCACGCTTCAATCGAGACATGCCGGCCGGATTACCAAAAACTGTACTTGCATCATCTGCAGAAGAAGATCGACCTGCGAACCTGGTTCCCATCCCGCTGACACTCTGCTCGTTGAACGCGAAGCCACTGGCGAACAACTGCGAAGATGCCAGCGCGACAGCGAGGCCGAGCGGGGTCTTGAGGACTATTTTTCATTACTGGAACTCTACAGTGATCAATGAACGTAGGGCCGAGAAACAACAGCCCCCGACAACTCGACTCTCTCGATACTAAGTAAGCATTGCCACAATCTGACGCGCCCAAAGCACCCGTTGACCGCTCTCATTCCAGATCTCCATATCTTGCATGGAGTAGCCCTCGCGGGCCTGTTGATTGAATGCGTTGATCAGAAACCATTGGCCGTCAGCAGCAGGCTGCAGCAAGTCAATGGTCCAAGACGCTGAGGTAATGGCAGCGGGGTCGATAAAGGCATTCGTGTCAGCCAGCAGTAAACTGTCTACCAGCGCGATCAATGCGACAGCGGGGTCAACACCCTGCGCGTCCTGATGACGCACCCACATCAGGAGTTCTGAATTTTCATCACCTGACACTGGCAGCGACCCTCCCGCTGGACGCATTTCGAAGTGGCATCCGCACGCCGTTACAACCTGCCTATCCACCTCCTGCACTTGGCAATGCGAAGGTACTTTGTATGACCGACACTCCAATGGCTCAAGAGTCGCTTGCCTGACACGCGGCTCGGCGAACAGCATGGTGGTGCGCAGTGCCAAATCATCGCCAGACATGCAATCCACTGTTACCGAAACCTCCGATCGGCGATGTCGGAACACGCGGCTGTTGAACGTCTGCGCCTGTGTCACAGGGCTTATAAAAGTAACCTGAGCGGACTTGAGGGGCGGCAGCCCCGCTGCACTTCGGTGCAAGATCGCTTGCAGCGATAGCGCCGCAGATAGCCCGTTAAATACCGTTCCACCCTGCAACCAATAAGCAGCAGCCTCAAATGGCTCACCGGGATCAAATTGTTCCACCAGCTGGGCCAACGAAGTCATCTTGGTTCTCCTCTGCGTCTCGAAACGGTCCAGGCTCGCATTGCTCATGCGGATTGAGTACGCGCATCCACATCACTTGCAGACTCAGGTCTGATTTTGAACCAGAGGGAGTACATCGCTGGCAGGAACACCAATGTCAGCACTGTGCCGGCAAACGTACCGCCAATCAGCGTGTAGGCCAGCGTGCCCCAGAACACCGAATGGGTCAGCGGAATGAAAGCCAGCATCGCTGCCATCGCCGTGAGGATCACCGGCCGCGCCCGCTGTACAGTGGCTTCGACCAATGCGTCATAAGGCGTCAGGCCGGCTTTCTTATTGGAATGAATCTGACCGATAAGGATCAGCGCGTTGCGCATCAGAATCCCTGACAACGCAATCAGTCCCACCAAAGCGTTGATCCCGAACGGCTGTTGGAACAGCAGAAGAATCGGCACCACACCAATCAGTCCCAGAGGCGCGGTGGCGAAAACCATGATCATCGCCGACATCGAGCGCACCTGAATAATGATGGTCAGCAACATCAGCGCGATCATGATCGGGAACAACGGCAGCAATGCCTTGTTCGCTTTACCCGACTCCTCGATCGCGCCTGCCAACTCAATCCGGTAGCCCACAGGCAACTGTTCAATGACCGGTTGCAGTTGCTTCATCACGGCGCTGGAGACATCTGGTGGCTGAAGACCTTCAGCCACATCACCGCGTACGGTGATTGTCGGGGTACGGTCACGGCGCCGCAGGATGGGCTCCTCCATGCGCGCATCCACCGTCCCAACCTGAGACAGCGATACCCGTTGACCCTGAGCACCGGTCAGCGTGAAGGCGTCAATTTTTGAAGGATCCAGACGTGTATTTCCCGCAGAGCGAGCGACCACCTGGACCGAACGGATGTCTTCACGCACTTGGGTGACAGGCGCTCCGGTCAACAGGAACTGCAGCTGCTGAGCAACATCAGTGGAGGTCAAGCCAAAGGCCTGCAAACGGTCCTGATCCAGTGTGAGATGGAGTGCCGGAGCGCGCTCGCCCATGTCGGTGTTGACGGTTCTCATCATGGGACTGGCAGCCATGACCTCGCGCACCTGTGCGGCGATATCGCGCAACACTGTCCGGTCCGCGCCCATAACCCGAAAGGCCACCGGGTACGGCGAATAAGGACCGAACACCAACTGTGTTACACGCACCCGTGCTTCAGGCGCCAAGCCATCAGCCACGGCTTGCCGGAGCCGGATTTTGAGCGCCTCGCGCTCTTCCTGGCTCGCCGTCAGCACGACGATTTTTGCAAACGAAGGATCGGGCAACTCAGGTGCCATCGCCAGATAGAAGCGTGGCGCGCCCTGACCAATGTAGGCGGTAACTATCCGAGCCTCCGTTTGTTTTGCCAACCACGCCTCGACCTTGGCCGCCGCCGAATCGGTTTGCTCGATCGACGTCCCGTACGGCATCTGCACCTCAACCAGCACCTCGGGCCGATCTGATGTAGGGAAGAACTGTTTCTTCACCAAGCCCATGCCAAGAATCGCCACAATGAACAAGGCCACGACGGATATCGCTACGAGGCCTTTACGGCGAATAACCGCCCCCAACAGACGCCTGAAACGCAGGTAATTCGGTGTACCGTAAATCGCTGCATGCCCCCCCTCGGGCACCTTGATCTGCGGCAGCAGTTTGACGCCCAGGTAAGGTGTGAACACCACTGCCACCACCCAAGAGGTAATGAGCGCAATGCCGACGATCCAGAACATATTGGCGGTGTATTCACCGGCCGTAGATTTGGCAAAACCGTTGGGCATAAAGCCAATGGCAGTGACCAGCGTGCCGGACAACATGGGGGCAGCAGTATGGCTCCAGGCATAGGCGGAGGCTTTGATTCGGTCGTAGCCCTCCTCCATCTTCACCACCATCATTTCAATGGCAATGATTGCATCGTCCACAAGCAGCCCCAGCGCCAGAATCAACGATCCCAGCGTAATCCGGTCAAAGTCTTTACCTGTGGCGGCCATGACAATGAACACCGCAGCCAGAGTCAACGGCACCGCCGCAGCGACGACGATACCGACTCGCCAGCCCATGCTGAGGAAACACACCAGCAACACTACCCCTAGCGCCGCGAAAAACTTGACCATGAACTCGTTGACGGACCCGCCAATATTCACCGCCTGATCGGTGACCTTGGTCAGCGTCATGCCTAAAGGCATTTGCTCATTGATCGACGTTGTCTCGTCGTCGAGCGCCTTACCTAAATCAAGGCCGTTCCAGCCATCGCGCATCACTACGCCGAGCAATAATGCCGGCTCTCCGTTGTTGCGCACCGAGAACGTAGAAGGATCCTCATAACCACGCTTGACCTCAGCCACATCGGATAATTTGAGGGTTCTGCCCTGCACTACCAGCGGCGTATCTCGAATCTTCTGCAAGTCATCAAACGCACCATCCAGTCGGATGAAAACCTGTGGGCCCTTCGCTTCAACCGAACCGGCCGGAGTCATCATGTTCTGCGCGTTCATCGCACTGAAGATATCTCGTGCGGAAACACCCAGTGTCGCCAGACGCTCGTATGAAAATTCGACAAAAATGCGCTCGGACTGCTCACCGATGATATTGACCTTCTTCACTCCCGCCACATGCAGCAGACGCTGGCGCAAGACCTCGGCCTCGCGCACCAGCAAGCGTTGCGGTTCGCCCTTGGCCTTTAGCGCATATAGAGCGAAAGTGACATCGGCATACTCATCATTGACCATCGGGCCGATCACCCCGGACGGCAACCCCTTCTCCTCATCAAGGATTTTCTTGCGTGCCTGGTAAAACTCCTCCGGGACGGCGGAGGGCGGCGTGCCGTCGAGCAGATAAACTGTGGTGAAAGCCAAGCCTGGTCGGGTAAAGGTCTCGGTCCGATCGTACCAACGCAGTTCCTGCATGCGCTTTTCCAGCTTTTCAACCACCTGGTCCTGCATCTCCTGAGCAGTCGCCCCAGGCCAAGCAGTAACCACCGTCATTTGTTTGATGGTGAAGGCTGGGTCTTCCGCGCGCCCCAGTTTGAAGAAGGCATACAGCCCACCTACGGAAATCAGCAGGATCAAAAACAGCGTGATCGAACGCTCACGCACCGCCAGTGCGGACAGATTGAACCCGATCATCGGCGCACCTCGGCCACCGGTGCTTGGGCGCTGACTGCCATTTGAGACCTGACCCGTTCCCCTTCACTTAACAGATGCGCCCCCAGCGCAACGATACGATCGTCGATCTGGAGGTTGCCCGTAACTCGAGCAGTTTCTGCATTGCTTAGGCTGAGGACCGTGACAGGGCGCCACGTCACCTGCTCAGGCTCGCCCCCAACGGCCCAGACACCAGGACCTTTACCCGCGTCGTAGAGGGCAGCGATAGGCACTTGTAATTCATTGGAATTGGCGACTGGCGTACCGTCTATAGCAACTGAGATGGTCGAACCCAGGATGGCATCAGCAAGCGCGCCCTCCAACACATAGCGCGCCTCAAATGTACGGGTTTGCCGGTCAGCCGAATCGGACAACTGGCGTAAACGCGCGGTGCCTGCACGTTGGTTTTGCCCATAAAGTTCAACCGTCGCCGACGACCCTAATGCAGGACGTAGCGTTTCAGGCAACTGGATCACCGCCTCGCGCTGCCCGGAATGGGCAACACGGACCACTACCTGACCTGCGCCTATCACCTGCCCCGGCTCTGCCAAGGTTTCCACAACAACCCCATCAGCATCAGCCAGCAACGTCGAATAGCCGGTAGAGTTTCTCGCCACATCAGCCTGGGCTTTGGCCGCGTTAAGCTGCGCTTTCGCCGACTCGGCAGCCGCTTTGAACCCTGCGTAAGCAGAAGCAGAAACAGCACCAACAGACACCAAATCACGGTAGCGAAGCTCGTCATCGGAGGCCTGCCGGGATCGGGCCATGGCGGCCAGCACCTCTTCCTGCTGCGCCCGTGCGGTCAGCGCCAGATCATTAGCATCGATTCGCATGAGTGGTTGCCCGCGCTTGACGCTCTGTCCAGTGTCCACCAAACGTTCCAGCACTTTCCCTGGGACTCGAAATCCGAGATCGCTCTGAACTCGAGCTGCGACGATACCGGTGAATACGCGATCTGCAGGCACGGAGGGTTGAACCACCGCGATGCGCACCAAGGGCGTTTGGAGGCGAGGATCTGAAGGTATGGCTTCGTTGCATGCGGCTAAGGCAAACGGCAATAAGCCAATGAAAATAAATGGCATGTGGCGGCGCTGGATCATAGAGACCTCTTGGAAGCGGATGCACCATGCTTATTCAAGTGACCAATTATGTCAATGGTCACCATTCAGACAAATGAAAGTTGCCCTGATGATCAGGGCAACACAGAGGGGTTTGAGATCTGATTATTTAGATACGCATGCTGCTGCGGATGCGCAACGGATCCATCAGCCAAGCCTTTTAAGGCATCAGGCCACGTAGAATGAGGTTGGAAATGAGCCCTGGAGCCTCTTCAACAACATCGAGGTTGTACTGCAACAGCAAAGGATTGATGAAGGGCCGTAGAGCGAGATGAATCGATTCCACTGTCTCGTCCAACGGTGTCTTGCGCTCAAACTCACCGAGTTCCCGCCCCTCTCGCACGATCTGCAGCACGAAGCTCTTGATACGCGCGTCATAAACTCGTGAGCTGGGCCAGCTTTCCGAAGCGGCGAACGCCGCGATGTCATAAAGTTTTCGGTCGTTAAAAAACAGGTCTACACCCTTGGCGATCAAGGTTTTGACCAACCGTCGAAAGCGCTCGGTCGGGGAGATACCCTCAACATTGGTGGCCTGCTCAACAGCCGCGACGATTTCTGACAGACAATTTCTACAAATAGCCTCACCAATCGCCTGCTTGGAATCGAAGAACTTGTAGATGTAAGCCTTGGAAAAACCGATGGCTTTGGCCAGGTCGGAGACTGTTGTCTTGCTGTAACCGTATTGACTGAAGTGTTCGTTGGCCGCCGCGACAATCTGGTCTCGGATGTCGTGATCGGCTGGGCCGCGGGCGCTTGGCGAAGAAACTGATGGCTGGTTCATGCGAGCAGCTTACGCACCCTGAAGGTGGTTGACAACTTGTGACCAAATTGTAATATCGTCACAAATCGATCATTCCGAAGGTATCACATGCACCCTCCTCGTTTTGCCGTCTTGCTGTGGTTCGGTATGGTTGCGGGTTGCGCAGTGGGCCCTGACTATTCAGAGCCCAATGTGGAATTGCCTGAGCATTTTTTTTTAGCGCAAACACCTAAAGCACACCAGGTTGATGCAGCACCAACTGATCTCACCGCTTGGTGGAACGCGTTCAATGACCCCGTGCTCAGTCAACTGATCAATCGTGCACTTGAACAAAATCTCGATTTAGCTCAAGCAACAGCAAGGATCGAGCAGGCTCACGCGGGTTTGGGGGCAGCTAACGCAGCGCTTTTGCCATCGGCTACAGTCAATGGGCAAGCGGCCAGAGCCCGGCAGTCCGTGGAGACACCGTTGGGCCAAGTACTGAGTTCAGACCCATCCTTTAATCGCTACGGGAGCGCCTATGAGGCGAATCTGAATGCAGGTTGGGAACTGGACGTATTTGGCGGACTACGCCGAGGCAAAGAGGCAGCCTTCGCCGATTATCAGGCCTCCCAAGCCGGAGCGGTTGCCACACGCCTCGCGGTGGTAGCGCAGACTGCAGACCTTTACATCAGCATCCGTGGCCTGCAAGCACGCCTGGAAATTGCCCGAAAGCAAGTAGACACGCGACAACAACTGCTCACCACCATCGAGCACCTGTATGCAAAAGGAATAGCTGCTGAACTACAGTTGAACCAGACCCAAGGGGCGCTGAATCAAGCACAGGCCACCGTGCCGGTACTGCAGGCGGGCCTTGCAGCTGCGATGAACGCGCTGGATGTCATGTTAGGCAAACCGCCGGGTACTTACAGCGCGCAATTGATTAAGTCGGCGCGCATCCCTGATGTGCCAAGTCTCGCCAAACTAGGCTCTCCGGCCGATCTGCTGCGTCGGCGTCCAGATTTGATCGTCGCTGAGCGCCGACTGGCGGCATCGAATGCTCGCATCGGCGAAGCCATCTCCGAGTACTACCCCAAGTTTTCTGTGGGTGCGCTGCTAGGCAGCGCTACATCGGTATCCAGCGGGAATCTTTTCAGCAACGGTGCCAGTCAGGCCTCGGCGGTCCTGGGACTACGCTGGAGGCTATTCGATTTTGGCCGCATCAACGCCCAAATTGACTTGGCGAAGGGTCAAGAAGCCGAAGCGTTAGCCGTTTACCGCCAGT
Source organism: Pseudomonas silensiensis (assembly GCF_050434865.1). Lineage (NCBI taxonomy): Bacteria > Pseudomonadati > Pseudomonadota > Gammaproteobacteria > Pseudomonadales > Pseudomonadaceae > Pseudomonas > Pseudomonas silensiensis. The sequence continues at coordinate 186,249 of NZ_JBNDJH010000001.1, read as the reverse complement.
CAGTTCTGCGGGCCTGCGAGGATGTCGAAACCGCTTTTTCGGCACTGATCAACCGCGAGCAGCAATCCGAAAAGTTAGCCCAGGGCGAGTCTGCATATGCGAAAGCACGAGCGACGTCGTTTACCGCGTATGAAAAAGGCGTTGTCAGTCTGATAGAAGTATTGGACGCCGATGAAAACCTTTTAGCGGCATCTGATGGTAGAGCCCAAGCACAAACTGAATCGGCTCGCGCTGCAGTGGCCACATTCAAAGCGTTGGGTGGTGGTTGGCAGCGCGAAGACTCAAATGGCCGTTTTATCTCGAGTGCACAATGAGCTTGAACGTGCTCGTCTACAACCTGAAACGGGTCATGAAAATCATCGCTACCCATCACTTGATGAAGGCGTTAACGGCGTAAAAACCGGTCTGTTTTTTACTTCTCCCGGTGATCTGATGCGTTGCTGGGCCGGATTAGCTCACCAGAAAAGCGTCGTGCCCTTGATCAGGCTACGAAGTGTGACTGCTTCTCAGACCTTGAAAATCGAAACGGAATCTCAATCGTCTGGGTCAGTTCGCCGTGGCGATCGTACCTGAGCAGACAGCCGCCAATGAACTGGCACGCGTCCATCGCCAACCCATCCGGGCGGCCGAGGTCCGGCGGTGTATGGGCAAACACCGATACCTGCTCCAGGTATTTGCCAGCGACCGGATAGCGGGCGCGATAAATAGTGTGCGCGCTACCGAATCGACAAAAAACAGTTCACTACCATCGATCGACCACACCAGGCCATTGGGCAGACAAATATGGTCCAGCATCACCGAGGCGTTCAGCCCTGCATCATATCGATACAGCTTGCAGGTATTTTTGCTGTGGGCTTCGTCCATCAATCCGGTGATAAAGCGACCCTGAGGATCGCAAGCACCGTCATTGAAACGAAAGGACGAAAGCGTAAGCCGCGCAGATCCACACCTTGATCGGCCTGGTGGCCTGCGGTTTCGGCGTGGCCCTGGTGCCCGAGTCCATCGCAAACTCGATCATGCGCGACAAGGTCCTGTTTCGCAGAATCCTCCCGGTGACAGAGTCGCCCAACCCCGCCATCGGGCTGTACATGAGCTGGAATACCCACAACGAATCACCGCTGTGAGCTGCTCACCACCCGCAGTGCCAACCCCTCATACGCATCCAGCGTAATGGTGAACTCGCCCTCAGGCGTAAGATCACCTTCGACCCGTTCATTGATGATGTCGACCACCGGCCCGGGTGCGATATTGGGCAGATGCAGAGTTTCGGTGATCGGAGTCGAGCCGAAGTTCAGCGCGGTGATTTGCGTACCTTTGCCGGCCGGCAGCTCATGGACCATGATCAGCAACCCTGGATGCTCGACATCCGGCACCAGGATCTGGCGACTGGCGGCGATGTCGTAGGCGCGGCGCGCAGCAAGAATTTTACGCAGTTGTGAGACGAACGAATCCGAATCCTTCAGTTGGCTCGGCAGGCTGCCATACAAAGTCTTCGGACGTGGCATCCGCCCCGCCGACATCGATGCCTGCGGGTTGAGGTCCACCAGATCATAGGCACCGCGATGAATCCAGCGTGTGTCACCGTCGCCCATCAAATGCTCGACTTGTTCCGCAGGCAATGGCAACGCGCCAACCAGGTCCCAGCCAGACAATGCGAACACGCCGGGTTGCATGGCGTTGTACATCACCAACAACAGATGGACCTGGCGGATCTGCTGAATATCCGCAGAGGTTATCGCCTCGAGGTCACGAATGCCCAGAGCCGCCGTAATGATGCTGGTGGTGGTGCAGGACACGCCATTGGTGACGAATTTCAGATTGTAGGGAGCATGTTCTCCCGCCAGGCGCTCATACATCTGCTCGCGAATGTGCTCGCGCAAGATGTTGCCGGGAAAGGTTTGGCCCTGATAGAGGTAGGTGTCGTGAGCGTGCAGCGTCCAGAAATGCACCAGTTCCAGGGTCAATTCATCATGGTTCTGCAAGGCATGGATCAGCGAGCCCGGATCGATGCCGAGGTTGTGCATCTGACGCAGCATCAAGCGCAAAAATTCGGTGTCGCCCATCAGTAAGGCGTGTTGGTAGGCCGGTCGGGTGATGAAGTCATAGGACAGGTCGGCGCCGCCGTGGGACATGGCGGCAATGTCGTCGACCGTCAGGTTCAACTCTTGGAAACTGAAGCCACCGGCCTTGCGAATCGCCCCGCCCAGCAGTTGGTTGCCAGTGATCGACAACGGATGGCTCTCGGACCAGGCGGTGCCATCGATTTTGCGTTCCACGCCGAGGAAGCCGTTGGCGTCCAGACGCAGGATTTTCGCCCCCATGACGTCGATGGCATGTAGCGCATCTCCGATGATCATCTGCTGAGCGGCAAAAGTCGGGTCAAGCCAGTTCAGCGATGGTTGCCCCTCCTTGAAGTAATGCAGGTAAACCCAACGTCGCGGCTTGCCGTCGACCCCCATCACGATCGGTGTCGCACTCCAATCGGTTTCCTTGACCCCTGGCTCGAAGAAGATGACCCGTTGCAACTGACCGACGATGTAATGCTTGTCTCGCAGAACGTCTACCTGCTGCGGGGTCAGGTTCTGCGCATCGCGTCCCTCGGTAATGTCGGGCAGTAGCGGCCAGTCTTCTTCGCGGATCTCCACCATATGGTAGAGCCCCGGATAGTCTTCATACGCCATCTCGGCAAGGCGAAAATCCGCGCCTTTGCCGGTGTGCGACGGGATTACATCGTCGATGATGACCGCATTGTGCGCGGCGGCCATGCGCACCAGCGCCTGAAGCTGAGCCTCGGTGCCCAATTGCGGGTCGATATCGAAACTGATGCGGTCAAAGTTGCCGTCAATCGTCGGCGTGTGTTCCGTGCCCGAAAGGCCGCCAGACTTTTTCAACGGGCCATTGTGGATGCCCTGGATACCGATTCTCGACAACGCGTGCCATAAGGTTTCATCCCCCAGGGCTTCCAGTACGCTGCCGTCTTCGCGAGTGACAATGGACGCCGGGTAAGCGGTGAACCACACCGACGCCAGGGCCGAAGCATCACGGGGCCGGGTATGGGCGTAAGGCTGTTGCCACAATCGACCTTGTCCCGAATAGAGCTTGGGCCGCTGTTTTGCGGCATGAAGCATCGATTGTTCGACCAGCCAGTCGACATGATTTTTCTCAGCTGCCGTCATGGAAACAATCACCTCTGTAATGAAAAAACCGCACTCGCCCCTCTCCACCAAAGGCGCCGCTCGTTTTTATATGAGGTCATGACGTGGCATTCGTTGCATCGAGTCAGCAGGACGCTTGCGATGCGCAATGGGTTAAGTAAAAACCAAGAGGCCCAACGCAGCGCACTGACATTTCCAAGGTACCGGCACGTATTTCAACAACGAGTACTTTTCAGGCTCAATATTTTCACTGGCGATGATTTTGGGAACGATGAGTATCTACTTTCTGCTGCTGTCGAAATAAAGCACGTCAAACTCATCGGGCCGCACATTTTTGCAAGGTGAAAAATTACTGAAATCCGCCAGATGAGCAAAGCGATAAAGTACTTCACGGCGCCGCGACCAAACTTGGACCTGCTTGTGCACACTGAGCTTCATCCATCACGCTATAACAAGTCCTGAGCATGCGGAACAGAGCCTCTCAGTCCAAGTCCACAGAGGCAGGAAACGCGACGATGTCATTCTGCATTCAACCGGGTCGTGAAATACCGTGATGACGCAGTTTGCGATAGAGCGTATTGCGGCTGATCCCCAGGCGAGCGGCAACATGGGCGATATGCCAATGTTCCGCCTCAATCAATGTGAGCAGTGTCTGCCGCTCGGATACGCCTAGCGGATTTTCAGCCAGCGCAACTGTCGCTGGCACTGCCGGCAGCAACTCCGCCAAATCGTCAAGGGTGACACGCCCCTCCAATGCCAACGCTACCAGTGTGCGCAGGCACGTACGCAACTGCCGGACATTGCCCGGCCAAGGCTGCGTCAGCAGGCGCTCTCTGACGCCCGCCTCTAGCCGAATCCTGACCCCTGCTGCCTCCTCGCGCAGCAATAGGTCGAGCAAACGCCCCTTGTCTGATCGTTCACGCAGCGGTGGGAGCTGCACGGCGAATCCGGCAACGCGGTAGAACAGATCCTCGCGCAAGCGCCCTTCGGCCACACAGGCGTGCAGATCCTGGTGGCTGGCACTGATGAGGCGAACATCGAGCGGACGTGCCGTCGCGCCGCCTAAGGGCACCACCTGACGCTCCTCCAACACGCGTAGCAGGCGAGTCTGTAAAGCCAGAGGCATATCGGCGATCTCATCAAGAAATAGTATGCCGCCGTGGGCCTGTTCCAGCTTACCGATCATCCCGTCTTTACGTGCACCGGTGAAGCTGCCCCCGCGATAGCCGAACAGCTCGCTTTCGATAAGCGCTTCTGGAATGGCTGCGCAATTGATCGCCACAAACGGCTGGGTCGCTCGGGAGCTGGCGCGGTGCAGCGCCGCAGCAAAAGCTTCTTTGCCAGTACCGGTTTCGCCCTGTAAAAACACCGGAACGTCACGCTCCAAAACACGTAATGCGCGAGCAAAGCCGCGTTGCAGGCGTGGGTCCTCCAAGCACACGTGCACATCGTTGATTTTGGAGGTCGCGGGAATGACTAAAGGCGCCTGGTGCGCGGGTTCTCGCAGCTGCCCATAGAACTGGCGTCCGTCCACCAGCCGCACTGGCCAACAGACACTCGGCTGAGCGCTGGCCTGGCTCATCACCTGCTCAATAGGTGTTTCCAACAACGCTGTTAGAGACTGGCCGATCACTTGATCACGGCTGAGGCCCAACAGATCCAGTGCAGCATGATTGACTGAGCAAATACGGGCACTCTCGTCGAAACTGAGCAGACCTTCACCCAACAGTCCAACGAAGCCTGCCTCAGGGTGGAAGCGCAGCAAATAACGCTGTGGATCATGCCCCAAGAAAAAACAGCTCTCTATTAACTTGGCCGATAGGTTGGTCAATGCCATGGCCTGGAAGTGTTGCTGAAGGCTGTGGTCGTCCCTTACAGAAGAGAGGTTGAGCACGGCTAGCAACTCTCCACTCGCATCAAATATCGGGCTCGCCGAACAGGTAAGACCGACGTGCTTGCCACGGAAATGCTCATCACGACGGATGGTTACGTCCGCTCGCTCGACCAAGCAGGTGCCGACACCGTTGGTGCCTTCGCAATCTTCACTCCATACAGAGCCGAGCCACAGCCCGGAACGCTGAAATTCGGCTCGTTCGGATTCGTTAAACACACTGTCGATCGCCACACCGCGAGCATCGGTGAGTAGCACCACGTGACCATCACGTCCGAGTTGTTGGTGCAGGTTGCTCATCTGCCAGTGCGCCACAGCGATGATGTGTTCCAGTGGCGCGCGGTGATCCTGCAAGCGTGGATGCTCAACCACGTTCGGTGCGCGGCGACTGGCAGGATCGAGCTGATACTGATCCAGGCACCGACGCCAAGATCGTGTGATGGCACGGTCAACAATAGGGCCATGGCTGGCGTGAGTGTCCTGCACGGCTTGCAGCACTTGTTGTGCATGGGCGTTGATCAAGGCCGGCTTCATTGTTCTTGTTCTCCGTTACGGTTAGGACACGGGTCTGTTCGCAGCTTATATGAAAAGATCGCAACGAGCGCTTTTTGCACCGAGTGACACTCTGTCATCCACCCTTTCCAGAATCGTGACAGAGAGGTGAACCCAAGCCTGAGCAATACTGCCGCAGCAGCTCTGCAATGGGGCTTTCGCGAAGGTGGCCCGAGCCTTGCTCTGGAGCAAGTTGTACAAAAACAACAAGATCTGGAGAAGCCCCATGAACATCGCTGTCGAAACGCCTCTGCACACGCCAACTGCTCAGCTCGCTGCTTGGATCGAAAACCTCGGCGAGCGTCTCGCCCAACGTGATGTGGACGGCGTACTGGAACTGTTTGCCGAAGAGTGTCACTGGCGTGACCTACTACTTTTCAGCTGGAACTTAGTGACCTTGGAAGGCAAGCCTGCCATCCGAGACATGCTCGAAACACGCCTCGACCAGACTCGTCCTGAGCGATGGAAACTGGAAGGTGAGGCGACGCTGAATGACGGTGTGCTCGAAGGTTGGATCAGCGTGGAAACCGATGCGGCGCGAGGTAAAGGCTACGTGCGTCTAAAGGAGGGCCTGTGCTGGACGCTGTTGACGACCATGCGCGAGCTCAAAGGCTTTGAAGAACCCAGCGGCCGCCGTCGTCCAATGGGTGCCAATCATGGTCACGCCAACACCGACAAACGCAACTGGTTAGAGCGCCGTCGCGATGAGGAAGCTTCGCTAGGCATCACCACCCAACCTTACTGCCTGATCGTGGGTGGCGGCCAGGGTGGGCTGGGGCTCGCTGCGCGGCTCAAGCGAATGGGTGTGCCAACTCTGATCGTCGACAAGGCCGAGCGTCCTGGTGATCAGTGGCGCGGTCGCTACAAGTCGCTGTGCCTGCACGACCCAGTCTGGTACGACCATATGCCTTACCTGCCCTTCCCCGATCACTGGCCAGTCTTCACCCCAAAAGACCAGATTGGCGACTGGCTGGAAATGTACACCAAAGTCATGGAGCTCAATTATTGGCCGCGTACGGAATGCGTGAGCGCCAGCTTTGACGAGCAAAGTGGCACCTGGAAGGTTGAAGTTCAGCGCGATGGGGAGCGTGTGACTTTACAGCCAACCCAGTTGATACTCGCCACCGGAATGTCTGGCGTACCCAATATTCCCAGTTATCCGGGTGCCGAGGTTTTCAATGGCCAGCAGCATCATTCCAGCCGCCATCCCGGCGGAGACGCCTGGAGCGGCAAGCGCGCGGTGGTCATCGGCGCAAATAATTCGGCTCACGACATCTGCGCCGACTTGGTGGAGAACGGCGCCGAGGTGACCATGGTGCAACGCTCCAGCACCCACATCGTGCGCTCCGACAGTTTAATGGATCTCGTCTTCGGCGGGCTCTACTCAGAAGACGCCCTGGAGACGGGTTTGACCACGGACAAGGCTGACATGCTGTTCGCCTCAATCCCCTACAAGGTCATGCCAAGCTTTCATCAACCCATATTTGACGCGATCAAGGAGCGCGACAAGGACTTCTACGAGCGCTTGGCCAAGGCCGGCTTCATGCTAGATTTCGGTGACGATGAATCTGGCCTTTTCATGAAGTATGTACGCCGTGGTTCTGGTTACTACATCGACGTCGGCGCCTGCGAACTGATCGCTAACGGCACGATCAGGCTCAAGAGCGCGCCTGGCCTGGGTGTCGAACGCATCGAAGCAGATGCCGTCGTACTCAACGATGGCAGCCGACTACCGGCAGATCTGATTGTCTACGCCACGGGCTATGGCTCAATGAATGGTTGGGCAGCGAAGCTGATTTCCCAGGAAGTAGCTGACAAGGTCGGCCGCTGCTGGGGCTTGGGTTCTGGAACCACGAATGATCCTGGCCCGTACGAGGGCGAACTGCGGAACATGTGGAAGCCAACACAGCAGGAAAACCTCTGGTTCCACGGTGGCAACCTGCATCAGTCACGGCATTATTCGCTGTATCTGGCGCTGCAGATAAAAGCGCGCTTCGAAGGCATCGACACATCCGTCTATGGCCTTGCCGAGAGTCACCACACTGGCTGAGTCAAATGGCGCCCAACCGTGGTTGGGCGCCTATCCACAATACCCCGAATGCAGCCTACTCGTAGAGATTGATGGCTGGCAGCTCACACTCTTCAATGACTGGGACACCCTAGCCACGAGTACTGCAGATCGCCTGATGGCTGAGTCGGAACACTTGGGTTACGCCACAGTGACGGAGCCGATCCTGTTGAACTGTTGAGTGCTTGGGAATCGCCAACGCTTCAGGACAACGAGAGGTGAGCATCCCCGTTTTTTTACCGATTGTTGCGTCAAACTTCGATAACGATTTTGCCGATTTGGGTGTTGGATTCCATGTACTGATGAGCCTCAACAATCTGGGCTAGCGGGAACGTTCTGGCGATCAGCGGATGCAATGCACCAGCCTCAAGCCCCTTGGTGATGAAGGCTTTGGCCCGACTCAGGCGCTCAGGCTCTTGGGTGACCTCAAATAGCTGATATCCGCGAATAGTCAGGTTCTTGCCGAGTACTTCCCATACCGGAATGCTCATATCACCGGTTTCAAGAGCGCCGTACTGGAAGAAAATACCCCGGGTAGACAGCGAGCGAAGAATGTTTGCTACCTCAGTTCCTCCGACCGGGTCGAACGCCATACGAGCACCCTTTCCGTCAGTAATGCGGTTAACTTCAGTGACCAGATCCTGCTCTTGAGTTGCGATCACGTAGGCAGCCCCGGCATCCAGGAGAGCCTGTCGTTTCTTACTTGTACGGGTGAGCGCAACAGGCACCGCACCCACCAGATTTGCGATCTGAATGGCGGCTAAACCGACGCTACTGGAGGCTGCGCGGATCAGTACAGTTTCGCCTTTTTGGAGTTTTCCAATGTCGATAAGGGCACCGTATGCCGTAACAAACTGCATCCAGGTTGCTGCTCCCTCGACCGCCGTCATACCAGCAGGCTGCTTTACAACAGCGTGTAGAGGAGCGATGACCAGTTCGCCGTACATGCCGTAATCAGCAAAGGAAAACGCGGGGATTACGTTGACTTCATCGCCTACAGCATACTCAGTCACGCCTTCTCCGATGCTTTCAACGGTGCCAGCTGCTTCATAACCCAAGACAGCAGGCATTTCAGGAACGAACCCGTATTGGCCGGAACGGTACATCGCCTCGGCGCGGTTCAGCCCCAAAGCTTTCACCTTGATTCGAACCTCTCCGGCGTCGGGTTCACGCACATCGACTTCATCGATCTGCAGCACTTCTGGGCCACCAATGCGGTGGAAACGGACGACTTTTGACATGGGTAAACTCCCGGTATCTGGAAAGCGTCAAAGGTAATCCTTCACTGCCCCCCCCAGAAGACCGGCCAGAGACACAGACTGTTATCCCAAAAATAACAATCCGGTCTAGGCCAGGTTATGTGTGGCCATCAAAGCCTTCAGCCATTGCACAAAGACCTCGACCTTTGGCGGCAATAGGTCTCGGTGGGGGTAGAGAATAGAGACCCGCTTGGAAGGTACCGGGTAACCGCCCAGCACTCGAACAAGCGAACCGTCTTTTAGATGCTCTCGCACCGTTAACTCAAGCGCTTGAAGCAGTCCAAACCCGGCTAGTGCCGACGCAACGAACGCTTCGCTATCATTCACGTTGATTCCCGAATTAAGGCGCATGGTCTTCACCTGCCCGTCCACGACGAAGATCCATTCGATTGGCCGTGGATGGGTTCCGGAGAAATAATTGACGGCTTGATGGGTGTCCAGGTCGGCTAATGTGCGGGGCTCTCCAAAGCGCTCAAGGTAGGCCGGCGCAGCACATGTCACCATCGGTAGAAAACCTATGCCGGTAGCGATCATGCTTGAGTCTTCGAGGGCCCCCAACCGCACGACACAATCCACTCCCTCTGCGATCATGTCGATGGGCTTGTCACTCGTGCCAAGGGTCAATTCGATACCTGGATATTGGCTTTGAAACTCCATCAGGGACGGGATAATAAGCAGCTTCCCCAGGGCGACTGGCATATCTACACGCAGCTTTCCAGTGAGACGTGCTGGACGACTACCGAATGACGCCATGGTCTCATCGACCTCAGCCAAGATGGCTTTGCACCGGTTGTAGAACACTTCACCCTCAGGGGTGAAGCTCACCTGGCGAGTTGTTCGATTAAGCAATCGCCCTCCCAGTTGCAGCTCCAAAAGCTGAATCGTTTTGGAAACAGCAGGCCGGTGAAGGTGTAAGGCCTGTGCTGCCTTGGTGAAACTGCCGGTTTCCATGACGCTGACGAAAACCTGCATCGAGTGAACGATGTCCATTAAAACGCACCTGACGAAGGATCATCACAGCTTACTCCCCTCTTCTCCGCCAATAACGGTATAGAGGCTCCGCGACGTGGTGTGTAGACGATTCTATCGGCAGCAAAAAAGGCTGGCGCTATCGCACCGTCCTTCTGCAGGGCACGGTGAAAATCCACCAGCCGTATGAGCGACACGTGAGCAGGTAAACGGGCCAAATCGAACTGATCAACTCCAGCCCCGGCAGCATAGAGGAGTCGAAGATTCCCAAACTGTTCCGCAAGGCTGGCAAGAGGCTCCCAAGCCAGGATGTAGTGCACCTCTGCCGGGTTACCGATATCAGGCCATTGGCGGAACTCTAGTTGAGGGGCGAGCGTTGACAGCCATCTCGCCATTTCTGCGCATCGGCGGGGTCGGCCATGTATAGGATGCACATTGAAAACTCCCTATTCGCCTTTCAAATGCGCATAGCTATCAACGAATCGCTTAAATTTGTGCTGGCCACACGTGTACGCTTCATACTTCGCGGGTAGAGCCTCACTCACGCAGGTTGGCACAGGTTCAACCACCGCATCGAAATCCAAATCAATAAAGAAAGGTATTGAATAGCGCTCTAGACCGCTAGTGTTTATGACGCGATGCATTGTCGAGGTGTAGCGATCGTTGGTAAGGGTTTGAACCAGATCACCAATGTTGACAATAAAAGTGCCTTCAACGGGTGGTGCAGTAACCCATTCCCCTGCACGGTTCCTGACTTGCAAACCGCCAACTGCATCTTGGGACAGGACCGTCAAGAAACCATAGTCCGTGTGTGCGCCAATGCCGATCTCCTCTTGGGAGACCCTTCCGATCTGGGGCGGGTAATGCAAAATTCGTTGGATAGTGATGGGCTTACGTTGAAGATGTTCAAAGTAATCTTGTGGTAGACCCAAGCTCAGCGCGATCCCGCCAATAAGCATTCGCGCGAGTGCCAATACAGAGGAATGGTAATCCTCGGCGACCTTCTCAAATTGCGGCAGTGCCGACGGCATTTGATTAGGACCAAAAAATGGAGAGACCTCATCGTAATGAGCTCCGCAATCAAAACATTCTTTGAAATCGCGGGTATTAGCAGGATCGACGTTTTCCGCGTACATCGGTATATAACCACGTAGCGTGGGCCCGGAATTTACGACATTAAGCTTGTTCTTCTCATCAAAAGGAAGCTTGAAAAAGCTTTTGGTGAGCGCATACATTTCATCTATCAACTGCTGGTCAATGCCATGGTTTTTTATATAAAAAAAACCCACCTTTTCGCAGGCATCACCTATTTGGCTTGCCACCTTCAGTGGATTTTCGCCGTTTATGAGCGACGATATATCTATGACTGGAATTTCAGTGAAAGCTGTTTGTTTGCTAGCCAGACGAATATCAAATAACTCTGTCACGTATGCTCTCCTTTCCAAAAAATCAATTAGGCAGAAGATCTAGAAGGCACGGTGGCGCCCTCTTTAATCTCGCCTCCTATAAAAACCCGACCCGAAGATAAACATTCAACACCCTTCACTCACTGCAAAGGGCATCGAACTGCAAAATAGTGACAAAACAGTGGCAGTCGTCACTGGCCCGCTGTTGTTGCAGCGGTTGTGCTGTCAAACATTGCTGCAAAGCGGGGCTTGTTGGCTGCGTAGTATTCTGCAACTACCTTATCTGCCGAGCTATCACGCGCAGTAGCCATCATTTTCTCAAGGTCAGCTTTAGGAATTTTGAAGTTGGCGAAGAATCGAGCAACATCGGGATGTTCTGCACTAAAACCTTTGCGGGCAACCGCGTGGATTTGCTCAGAGCCTCCGAAAATCTGCTTCGGATCATCCAAATATCGCAGTGACCACTTGGAGAACATCCAGTGCGGGCTCCATGCGTTAATCAAAGACCACTTGTCACGTTTCAGATTACGATCCAACTCACTCAACATTCCAGATTCTGACGAAGCGACCATCTTATAACCATCAAGACGATATTCTTTAATGGCCTTTTCCGTAAGTTTGTACTGACCATTACCCACTTCGGAAGTCAGAATCTTGCCGCCGAGTTTTTCCCTTACCTCTGGCTTGTTGAGGTCTTCGACACTGGCGATTTCACTGACAGGAATAGAAGTAGGCACCGCCATGCCAATCCGACCTTCATAAAGCACACCCAAGTCTTCGAGTTTGTCGCGGTATTTGTCATAAAAAGACTTGTGAGTGCTTGGCAGCCAAACCATAGGAATCAGGTCGATATTACCGTTAGCCAGAGCCTGGAACTGAATACCAATATCGGCAAGAATCAATTTGACCGGTTGCTTCAGGTGGTCTCGCAGCGCCGTGTCCGCCAGCTTTACAGCAATTTCCGTATCCGACCAATTCACCCAACCAATACGGATAGGCGCGGGCTCCTCGGCTTGAGCAATCAGGCTGCTGGAGATCATAACCAAACCTGCAAGCCAGCCGGTACAAGTTTTACTGGATAACGTAATCATGTGCATCTCCGCGTGCTGTATTAATAGTTATTGGCAGGACAGCAGAAGCATCAACTTCCCTCATAAAAGTGCGAAGCTAATATTAAATCTTCAAATATGAAATTTAGCTCATTGCTCTGCCATGGAATCATTATCAACTCACTCACAATGCCTTTTCGAGCGCCGGTAATGCCTCAAACAAATCCGCAACCAACATGTAATCTGCAACTTGGGCGATTGGCGCCTCAGCGTCCTGGTTGATCGCGACGATTACCTTTGATCCACTCATACCCGCCAGGTGTTGAATGGCGCCACTGATACCAGCGGCGATATACAGATCCGGCGCCACTATTTTCCCCGTCTGCCCGACTTGCAAGTCGTTGGGGGCAAAACCTGCGTCCACGGCAGCGCGTGATGCGCCTACGGCGCCACCGAGTTTGTCTGCCACACGTTCGATCAATGCAAAATTCGCTTTGCTCTGCATCCCGCGGCCACCGGAAACGACGACACGAGCGCTCGACAGGTCAGGCCTTTCGCTAACCGTCAGTTGTTCGCTTACAAAGCGAACAGTGTTTGCGTTCTGCCCTCCATCAACGGCGATGACATCGCAGCGATCCTGATGGGACGAGGCTTGGGCAAAAGCCGAGGCGCGGACGGTGAGCAACTTGACTGAATCGATGGATTGAACGGTGGCGATCGCGTTGCCCGCATAAATGGGCCGCTCGAAGGTGTCTGCCGACACAACTTTGATGACGTCCGAAAGCATGCCGACATCCAGGCTGGCCGCTACCCGTGGCAACACATTGCGACCCATGCTGCTCGCATCGGCCAGTACATGGGTATAAATGTCGCCCACTAGCGAAGTGATCAGTGGTTGTACATTTTCGGCCAGAGTCTTCTCGAACATCTCATCCTGCGCGAGCAGCACTCGATGCAGGCCCTTGGTAAGCGCGGCGTGTTCCGCAACGGCTGACAACTCTGGCCCGCCCATCACAAGCAAATCCGTTTCGAAGCCCAGATCGATAGCAGCAGTAATTGCACTCAACGTACCTGCCGTGAGTTGACTCCCTGTGTGCTCGGCTATAACCAATGTGCGCATCAAATTAACCCCGCCACGTTTCTCAGTTTTTCCACCAACTCAGATACCGAACTGACGTTGATACCTGCTTTTCGCACAGGAGGTGGCGTCACCTTGAGCAGCCGGGTGTGCTCCCTCACGTTCGCGCCCAAGTCATCAGCGGCAATCACCTCAAGAGGTTTTTTCTTGGCTTTCATGATGTTCGGCAACGAGGCATAGCGCGGTTCATTAAGGCGCAGATCACAGGTAACAACTGCGGGTGCCGTAAGGGCCACAACCTGGCTGCCACCATCGACTTCACGTTCAACAACCCATCGGCCATCGGCATAGCGGATGGCCGAGGCAAAGGTGGCCTGACCACTACCTATTAATTGCGCAACCATCTGCCCGGTCTGGTTGTTCTCCTGGTCGATAGCCTGTTTACCAAAAAGGATCAATTGCGGCTTTTCGTTATCGATCACTTTGCTTAGGTATTTGGCCACGTTGAGCGGCTCGAGCATCGCGCTCGTTTCGACCAGGAGTGCTCGATCCGCGCCAAGCGCTAATGCCGTGCGTAATTGTTCTTGCGCAGCAGAAGTGCCAACTGAAACGACCACCACCTCGCAAACCACGCCTTTTTCCTTAAGGCGAATAGCTTCTTCCACTGCGATCTCGCAGAAAGGGTTCAAGGCCATTTTTACGCCATTCAGGTCGACGCCTGAACCATCACCTTTAACACGAACTTTCACGTTCGGGTCGATGGCGCGTTTTACCGCTACGAGCACTTTCATAATTTCCTCGGGCACTCATCAATCGATGCAATGGATGACAGGCGTGGATGAGCCAGTTCAGTCCTTGTTTTGACGGATGTTAATCCTGGATTTTTTGTTGCGCAAGCAAAATGTACACCTGTGTCACCAACCATTGACACAGGTGTACATTTATCCTAATTTCAAGTCACCAAGCCTGATGAAGCCCACTTTGGAGCGCACCACGATGTCCAGCGATCCCTTGCTGCAACCCTATAAAATCAAGAATCTGACCCTCAGAAACCGGATCATGACCACCTCCCATGAACCGGCCTACCCTGTGGACGGCATGCCCAAGGATCTCTACCGCGCCTACCACGTGGAGCGCGCAAAGGCCGGTGTCGCCCTGACCATGACCGCCGGTTCCGCTGCCGTCTCCCGAGACAGCCCGCCGGTGTTCAACAATGTGTTGGCCTACAAGGACGAAGTGGTCGGATGGTTGAAGGACCTGACCGATGAATGCCACGAACATGGCGCGGCAGTGATGATCCAGTTGACTCACCTGGGCCGTCGCACCCGCTGGGACAAGGCCGACTGGTTGCCGGTGGTGTCGCCGTCACACCGTCGCGAGGCTTCACACCGCTCCTTCCCGAAGAAAATGGAGGAATGGGACATCGAGCGGATCATCAAGGACTATGTAGACGCGGCGGAACGCATGAAGGCGGCAGGGCTCGATGGTCTGGAGCTTCAGGCTTACGGGCATTTGATGGACCAGTTTTGGTCGCCGTTGACCAATGACCTCGACGGCCCTTACGGTGGCTCGCTGGAAAACCGCATGCGCTTTACCTTCGACATCTTGCGTGGCATCCGCCAACGGGTCGGCGAAGATTTTCTGCTCGGGGTTCGCTACACCGGTGATGAAGAACTGCCCGGTGGCTTCAATGCCAGCGAGGGTATGCAGATATCCCACATGCTCAAGGACAGTGGACTGGTCGACTTCCTGAACGTGGTACGCGGCCACATCGATACGGACGCCGGCCTGACCGATGTCATCCCGATTCAGGGTATGCGCAACTCACCCCACCTCGACTTCGCTGGCGAGATCCGTTCGGCAACAGGCTTCCCGACCTTCCACGCGGCGAAGATTCCCGACGTGGCCACGGCGCGCTACGCGATCGCCTCGGGCAAAGTGGACATGGTGGGCATGACCCGCGCGCACATGACCGATCCGCACATCGTGCGCAAAATCATCGAGAAGCGCGAAGAAGACATTCGCCCGTGCGTGGGCGCCAACTATTGTCTGGATCGCATCTACCAGGGTGGCGCGGCCTACTGCATCCACAACGCAGCGACGGGGCGGGAAACCACCATGCCTCACGACATTCCCAAAGCCGCCGTCAAGCGCAAGGTGCTGGTGGTCGGCACCGGCCCTGCCGGGCTGGAAGCGGCGCGGGTTGCCGGTGAGCGCGGCCATGACGTGACGGTGCTTGAGGCGGCTGACCAACCCGGCGGGCAGATTCGTCTGACTGCGCTGAGCGAACGTCGTCGCGAGATGATCAGCATCATTGATTGGCGCATGGCGCAATGCGAACGGCTGGGGGTGAAGTTTCACTTCAATACCTGGGCCGAAGCCGACACCGTGCAAGCCTTCGAGCCTGACGTGGTCATCGTTGCGACCGGCGGCCTGCCGGATACCGAGGTGCTCCGCAAGGGCAACGAACTCGTGGTTTCAACCTGGGACATCATATCCGGTGACATCAAGCCCGGTCGCAACGTGCTGATCTTTGACGATGCGGGGGATCATGCTGCTCTACAGGCAGCCGAAGTCATCGCCAATAGCGGCGCGAAAGTAGAAATCGTGACCCCTGACCGCTCGTTTGCACCTGAAGTCATGGCCATGAACCTGGTGCCCTACATGCGCAGCCTGCAGGACCTGGACGTCACCTTCACCGTCACCTACCGGGTCGATACAGTAGAAAAACGTGATGGCGGGCTCGTTGCAACCTTCGGCAGCGATTACGGACAGGTCCACAAGCAGCGCGTGGTCGATCAGGTAGTCGTCAACCACGGCACCCTTCCCCTGGATGACTTGTACTTCGACCTGCGTCCTCTCTCCACCAATGGCGGCGCGGTAGAACAGCATGACCTGATCGCCGGCACGGCACAGAACATCGTCACCAATCCCGAAGGACGCTTCCAGCTGTTCCGGATCGGCGACGCCGTGTCTGCTCGCAACACCCACGCGGCCATCTACGACGCTTTGCGCCTGGTGAAAGAAATCTGAATCCGAACCTCCATTCCTGTTGGAACGGAGGCTCGCCATGAACAAGAGGGAAACCATGTCAGCAGTGACCATCAAATCGAAGGCGGCAGTCGCTTTCGGCCCAGGACAGCCGTTACAGCTGGTGGACATCGATGTCGCACCGCCCAAGGCTGGCGAAGTACGGGTACGAATCGTGGCAACTGGAGTCTGCCACACAGATGCTTTTACTCTGTCGGGCGACGATCCCGAGGGGATCTTTCCTGCCGTGCTGGGTCATGAGGGTGGCGGGATTGTCGAGTCGATCGGCGAAGGCGTGACGTCATTGTCGGTCGGCGATCATGTGATTCCGCTGTACACGGCCGAGTGTCGGCAATGCAAATTCTGTCTGTCGGGCAAGACCAACCTGTGCCAGGCAGTCAGAGCGACGCAGGGCAAGGGCCTGATGCCTGACGGAACATCGCGCTTCTCCTTTCAGGGTCAGCCGGTGTTCCATTACATGGGCTGCTCGACCTTCTCCGAGTACACAGTACTGCCTGAGATCTCCCTGGCCAAAATCCCCAAAGATGCGCCGCTAGAACAGGTTTGCCTGCTGGGCTGTGGCGTGACCACAGGCATAGGTGCCGTACTCAATACTGCCAAGGTCGAGGCCGGGGCAAGCGTTGCGATATTCGGGCTCGGCGGGATCGGGCTGGCGGCCATCATCGGCGCGAAAATGGCCAACGCCGGGCGAGTCATCGCCATTGATATCAACCCGGCCAAGCGGGACGTCGCCCTATCGCTCGGCGCGACCGACTTCATAAATCCCATGGACTATGACAAGCCCATCCAGGACGTGATTGTCGAGCTCACCGACGGTGGCGTGGACTATTCGTTTGAATGTGTCGGCAACGTCAAATTGATGCGAGCTGCTCTGGAGTGCTGCCACAAGGGCTGGGGTGAATCGATCATTATCGGTGTTGCCGGTGCGGGCCAGGAAATCAGTACCCGCCCTTTCCAACTGGTAACCGGGCGCGTCTGGCGGGGCAGCGCGTTTGGTGGAGTCAAGGGCCGCACGGAGCTTCCCAGCTACGTCGAGAAAGCGAGCACCGGCGAAATTCCGCTGGAAACCTTCATCACTCATAACCTTGGCCTTTCAGACATCAACAAGGCTTTCGAATTGATGCATGCCGGGCAAAGCATTCGCACCGTCATTCATTTCTGACCAAGGCACTGCCGTGAAATCGGCCAGCGCTCACACCCGCATCACAACCCAAAGGAAATCAAAATGTCTGTTTTTACCCATGTCACTGTCGGTACCAATGACCTTGCCAAAGCACGGACCTTCTATGATGGCGTTCTCAAAGAAATTGGCCTCAACCGTGTTGCCGACCTTGATGAATCCGGCTCCATCTGGGGCGTGGATAAACCGTCGTTCTTCGTGCTCAAACCCGCCAACGGCAATCCGGCCAACGTTGGCAATGGCGTGACTGTGAGCTTCGAAGCGCCTAATCGCGCTGCGGTACATGCATTCCACGAAACCGCACTCGCGGCGGGTGGCATCTGTGAAGGCCAACCGGGTTCGCGTAGCTGGGCTGAAAATGCCTATGCCGCTTACGCTCGGGACCTTGATGGCAACAAACTGGCTGTCTACTGCTTCAAGGCCGAATAATCGCAACCGATGACGCCTTTTACGGTGAAGGCCCTTCAGCGGGCCTTCACTGTATATCCCCTGCCCTGGCTACATTCCCCGCCGCGCAACCTCAGCGCCTGCCTTTACTGCCTGCCCCACAATGGACTCGATGTTCTGATCGGCCATCGACTGCAGCGCTGCCGCCGTCACGCCACGGTAAGCCATCAACGACTCAATCATTTGCCGCGGATCGCGGCTGGCAAGCATCTGGCCTCCCCCCACCACTACGCCTTGTGCAGCGCGCTGCGCGATGGCAAGGGGAATTCCCGCAGCCACCGCCTGATTAGTCAGTGCCATTTGCAACATCGCCGGGAAGGCCGGCCCAGTCCCGGACAACGCGCTGAGGTAATCAATACAGTCTTCATCAGGCACTTCGTCCGCCGAACCTACGCACTCGAAGAGTCGCTGCACCCACTGGCGGTCGCGTTCAACAAGGTTTCCGGCGAAGTACCAAGGCGTGAACGACTGCCTGATTTCCACGGCCGCATTCGGCATGGCCCGCACTATTACATCCGCACCGGTGGCCGCGCTGATGGCTGCCGCCGGAACTCCGGCCATCAGAGAAATCACTAGCTTGCCGCGGGCATTGATCAGCAGTTCGCGAAACTGCTCCGGCCGGATGGACAGCACGACAATATCGCTGAGGTCCACCAACTGCTGGTTGTCGGCCAGCAGCCTCACGCCTGGCTCAAAAGTACTGACGCCGGAGCGGTTCGAGATCAACAAGCGGTCAGGCTCGATGAACCCGCTATCGAGCAGCGCCTGTGCGATTGCGCGCCCGAGCCAGCCGGTGCCCCCAATGATGCCCAGGGTTCTATTCTCCATCGGCAGGAGACTCCTCGAATGTATCGACCAAGGGGACGAAAACGCCCGGCTCTTTTTCTGCGTAGCCGAACTTTCCATAAAAGCGGTCCAGCTCGCGCCTCTTCGGTACTTTGCCGGTAAACACGCTCACGTACTGAGGAATCCGTCGAAATCGCACGACAATATCTTCATCGGTTTTCATCGAGATGTAGCCGATCTGTGTGAGGTAGATCGTCCTGGCCCGAACGTCAGCCCCCTCGACGTCGTAACCAAACCGTCGGAACATCGCGGCCAGGGCATTCATCCGCGCTTCATCGGCTAAAGCGATTTCAGCTTTGACCTCGTCCGATTGCAGCGCCCAACTGCGCACGGCAAATTCGAACTGCGAGTCAAACAACTCAGGGTTCAGCCAGCACTCGAAGACGTTGAGAATCGCTTCAGAAATACTTTCGGCGTAACTCTCACATTGGCTGACCATACCGCCGGTGTTCTTGTCCCGCCATCGAGCCAGGAGTGCCGCGAGCAACTGTTCCCGATCTTCATAGAACCAGTAGAAGCTGGTACGAGACAAATTCAGGCGCTTGGCCAGCGGCATCACCCGCACAGCATCCACACCCGACTCTTTAAGAGCGTCGTAGGCGGCATCCAGCCAACCATCGACGGAGCCTCGCCAGCCTGCGTCCTGCGCTTTGGTTTTCGCCCTTCCTGTCTGTGACATTCGGGTTGACCTTTCTTTGAAAATTCCTCGTCACTGTACACCGCAGGATCTGTGGCGTACACGGCATGTACATGGGCGTACATTTTTTAGACATATGTTCGCTATACCAAGAGCATGTTTGTTGCGCGCGCGATTTTTTGGATAACGCCACGTCATCTTTGGCCCAGTAAAAAAGTTGTTGGACGCTGCGATCCATTGAAACCAAATAATGGCTGCGCCAAAAACTTCAGGTAGGTTGCCCTATGAAATTCAATAATAAAGTGGTGGTCATTACCGGCGCTGCCGGCGGTGTCGGACAGGCGTTAGCACTATTGTTCGCCCGAGAAGGCGCAAAGCTTGTCTTGTCTGATCTTGATGAAGCCGGTTGCAAATCAATTTCCGCCAAAGTCCGTGACCTGGGCGCCGAAGTGCACTACGTGGCAGGCGATTTACGCCGAAAAGAATATTGCGAAGCGATTGTCCAAACGGCCGTCGATATTTTTTCGGGGATCGACATCGTATTGAACAATGCGGGCATCATTCCCCGCGGCACGATTGAGGAAACCACTGACGATATGTGGTTCGACGCCATGGGCGTAAACCTGAATGCGGTGTTCTTCATCTGCCGTGCCGCGATACCGCACATGAAAAATCGCCCGGGTGCCGCAATCGTCAACACATCATCTGTCTGGGGCATTTATCCAGGCCCCGCTCATGTGGCGTATTGCACAAGCAAAGGGGCTGTCGCGGCGTTAACCAAAAATCTGGGCCGCGATTGTGCCCCTTTGGGTATCCGCGTCAACGCCGTGTGCCCGCACGAAATCAATACCCCGATGATACGCAGCGGCTTTGAGCGTCGCGGCCTGGATCCAGACAAAGCCGTGCAAGAACTGAACAAGAGCGTGCCATTAGGCCGTATCGCCGAGCCTGAAGACATTGCGGATGTCATCGCATTTCTGGCGTCCGGCGAGGCCAGGTACATCGCCGGTGAAACGGTAGAAGTCACAGGCGCCAAGCCGGTATCCGGCTAAGGAGAGGTAGCGATGCTCAATGGTAAGAATGTAGTGGTGACCGGGGGCGGCAGAGGGATTGGCCGAGGCATCACCGAACAATTGCTTGAGGCGGGAGCTTCCGTGTTGATTGCTCAGCGCCAGGCACTGGACGCCGACTTGCAAAATCACCCTCAAGTCTATTTCGTCGAGGCTGACCTCGCCTCGATGGAGTCACCCAATTTGATTGCCCAGTTCGCCCAGGAGCAGCTTGGCGGAATCGATGTATTGGTTAACAACGCCGGGTTCATGTTCGAGAAATCCATTGATGATATGACCGAGCAGGACTGGGATCGCATGATGGCAGTCAATCTGCGGGCGCCAGCGTTCTTGTGCAAGGCGTTGGTGCCACAGATGCGTATGCGAGGCGGTGGCAGCATCATCAACATCGGGTCGATCGAAGGGATAGGCGCCAACCCTGAACATGCCGCGTACTGTGCCTCCAAGGCGGGCATCCATGGGCTGACCCGAGCCTTGGCAATCGATCTCGGCCGGGACGGGATCCGCTGCAATGCCATTGCTCCAGGGTGGATCAATTCCGAGTTGAGTGATGCGTACCTCGCCGCTCAAGCTGATCCGCGTGCGGCGCGCCAGGCACTCCTGCGCCTTCACCCGGTCGGGCGTACCGGATTGCCGGCGGATGTTGGCGGGACAGTCGTTTTCCTGGCCTCCGAATCATCGGCCTTTATCACCGGGCAAGTGCTTGTGGTGGATGGGGGGCGCACGGCGAAACTGCCACTGCCGTTTTGATCGAATTCGCCCAGCTCGGTCGGAACTGACGATGCCGCGAGAGTTCGCGTATGCACAGTTGAGAGTCCTGAAACTGGTGGTGATTGGGTGCTAAATGCTCTCGCCGGGTGCTGATACCAGGCGTAGGATCGATACGATGACGGCTAATCACGCGTCGTTGGAAGGTGACTTCCAACCCATCTGCATTCACGCGCAAACGCAAGACATATACCGCCGCACTGTAAGGCCACGCGACCCTTCGCAGTACAAGGGCCGTGTTCTCACAACAACAAAAGCGAGGTGCAATCATGTCTGGTAATCGTGGTGTCGTGTATCTCGGCGCAGGCAAGGTCGAGGTGCAGACCATCCCCTATCCGAAAATGCAAGACCCGCGCGGCAAGCGCATTGACCATGGCGTGATTCTGCGCGTGGTCTCGACCAATATCTGCGGCTCCGACCAGCATATGGTGCGTGGCCGGACCACGGCCCAGGTCGGGCTGGTGCTTGGCCATGAGATCACCGGCGAGGTGATCGAGAAGGGTCGTGACGTGGAGAACGTGCAGATCGGTGACCTGGTCTCGGTGCCGTTCAACGTCGCCTGCGGCCGTTGTCGCAGTTGCAAGGAGCAGCACACCGGCGTCTGCCTGACGGTCAACCCGGCGCGCCCCGGCGGTGCCTATGGCTATGTGGACATGGGCGACTGGGTTGGCGGCCAGGCCGAATACGTGCTGGTGCCGTATGCCGACTTCAACCTGCTGAAGCTGCCTGACCGCGACAAGGCAATGGAGAAAATCCGCGACCTGACCTGCCTCTCCGATATCCTGCCGACCGGCTACCACGGCGCGGTGACTGCCGGTGTCGGCCCTGGCAGCACCGTGTATATCGCCGGCGCCGGCCCGGTCGGACTGGCTGCCGCCGCCTCCGCCCGTCTGCTGGGTGCGGCGGTAGTGATCGTCGGCGACGTCAATCCGCTGCGTCTGGCGCATGCCAAGGCCCAGGGCTTCGAGATCGCCGACCTGACCAAGGACACTCCACTGCACGAGCAAATCGCCGACCTGCTCGGTGAGCCGGAAGTCGATTGTGCGGTCGATGCGGTCGGCTTCGAAGCCCGTGGCCACGGCCATGACGGCGCGCAGCACGAGGCTCCGGCCGATGTGCTCAACGCGCTGATGGGCGTGGTGCGGGTCGCCGGCAATATCGGGATCCCCGGTCTGTATGTCACCGAAGACCCCGGCGCAGTCAACAAAGCCGCTAAGCATGGCAGTCTGAACATCCGTTTCGGCCTCGGCTGGGCCAAGTCCCACAGCTTCCATACCGGCCAGACCCCGACGATGAAGTACAACCGTCAGCTGATGCAGGCGATCATGTGGGACCGGATCAACATTGCCGAGGTCGTCGGCGTGCAGGTGATCAGCCTGGACGACGCGCCGCGCGGTTACCACGAGTTCGATGCCGGGGTACCGAAGAAATTCGTCATGGATCCGCACAAGCTGTTTAGCGCGGCATAAGGAGTAGGTTGGGAAAAGGGCAGCGTTGAGCTGCCCTTTTTTATCGCCGTGTCTCGCCCTGAAAACCAACCACACATTGATTACTTCATACACTCAGGTACGTTCACGCCTTTGCCTTAATCGCGTACAACCCCCCAATAATCACCAGCGCCGCACCGACAACCACCCAGGTGTCCGGGCGCTCGGCAAAAACGATCACACCAATCAACGTGGCGAACACCAGAAGCGCATAGTTGAACGGCTGCAGGGAAGAAGCGGTCGCGTATTTCAGTGCTTGAATGAAGAGAATCTGTGCGACTACTCCCGTCAATGCCAGGATCCCCATCAAGAGGCCCTGGACTGGAGTCGGAGAAACCCATGCAGGCAGCCCCGCAAATGTGACCGTCAGGGCACCCACACTTGCCATGTAGAGCATGTTCGTAGCAAAGGAGTCGTGCTGGCTAATACGGCGCGTCAGTACGTTGAACACCGCGAACGCCAAAGCAGCCAGCAGGGGGATCAGCGCCGCAAGTTCAAAAACGCCCGCGCCTGGCCGGAGAATGATCAGTGTGCCGGTGAACCCTATCGCCGCAGCAACCCAGCGCCGCAGACCTATGAACTCCCCAAGCACCGACCCCGCCAATGCCAGTGTCATCAGCGGAAATACGGCATAGAGCGCATGCATTTCGGCCAGGCCCAAATATCGTAGCCCCACTGCAAACAGTAGGGTCTCACCCACGGCCAGCAACGCTCGAATGATTTGCAGCCAAGGGTGCTTACTGCGAAACGACGCTTTTGCCCTGCCTTGGTAGGCTGCATATCCGAGGGCAAAAACGACAAACACCCAATAGCGCATCATGACCAGTTGGGCAACCGGGAAGTCTTTGACAAGCACCTTGGTTATTCCGTCTTGGCTCGCAAAGATAAGCATTGAAAGCAGGCATAGAAAGATCCCGAGTTGGGGCTTCGCGACCCCAGGATTAGCGGCAACAGCGGGCGCAGTATTTTTTGTTCGGTCGCTCTTCAATTGCACTTCGGTCATGCCCTTCCCCTTTGCAGGATGCCTTCCAGATATTTCTCATGGATTATTCCGTTCTTATTAGTGACTTGTTAAACGGCCTTTATTGGAAAAGCCGACAACTTAAATTTGTTAACCTTCTCGCCCGGCCCAAAACTCATGCCAGCGAATAACCGAACTGACGCCCAGTTTCGTTATTATCTTGGGGGGTAGCTTGCTGGGGCCTGGCGCGTGACTGAAGCTATCGAGAAACTCCGAACGCGTACCCGATGCCAACTCCGCAACCATCACACCTGCCAGGGTGCTTTTCACAGTACCCAGTCCATTTTCGCAGCAAGCCGAGTACAGGTTTTCTTCAATCTCGCCAAATGCAGCGGCGCTGTTACGACTTAAGCACAGGCGGCCGGCCCAACTGAATTCCAGCGCCGTGGATTTCAATTCGGGAAAGCGCGCATCCAGGGACTGTCGCTGCTCCTTAGCCACCGCAGCTACCCGCTCTGGAGTGACCTGGATACTCGGGTCATAGGTGAACTTTGTCCGAATGATAATTCGCGAGAGACCGTCTGAAGAGATCTTGCGAACGGTCGCTCCCATTGGATCCGCCGGCAGCAAGGCCCACTTGGCTTTGCCCGGCACCTCTTTCCTGAATTCATCATCACTGTACGCCGCCGTCATGGACGCGTAAGTGAAGACGTGCAGCAGGCGTCCTTGATAATGGCCAAAGTCTTCAATGTGCCCGTTAACCCCCAGGATGACCTTGGGTGCGTACACCGTACCGTTATGAGATCGAGCGCTCCAACCGCTTCCCTGCTTGGTCAACTCAATAATCGGAGAGCGCTCGAACAGCGTGATTTTCCCGTCGAGCCCTGCTGCCAGGTCTCTAATGTATTGCGCGGGTTGAATCATCACTGCGCCGGGCGTGTAGATCCCCCCGTGGTAGTAGGCGGACCCGGTGATTTCGCGCATTTGCGCGGCATCAAACATCTCGAACTTCTCGCCAATGCGCTCAAGGGATTTGGCGTAATTGACGTTCAGCTTCAATCCCCGCTCAGTGGCGGCCGCGTTGATCTTTCCTGAAGGGTCGAAGGTGTCGGCAGACATGCCGTACTCGCGTGCCGCCTGCGCAGCGAAATCGATCGCAAAGCGATTTTGCGTGATCTCCATCGCCGTTGCAGACTCACTCGCCACGGAGTATTCCCCGGACGACAGACTGTGCGGCACATCGATCATGAAACCAGAGTTTCTGCCCGCCGGCCCCTTGGCGACTTCATGAGCATCGACCACAACAATGCTGTCACCCGGGTGTAACTGTGAAAGTCTGCGAGCGGCGGACAAGCCGGCAAAACCGGCACCGATAATCAGCCAATCCGCCGTCACGTTTCCATCAAGCATGCGGACAGGCGCAGTGCGTGCGGAAATCGCCTCCCAACCTGAAACCCCGGTGTCTACCGGCAGGCGCTTGATGGTATGGGTGCTCATTTTCCGGTCTCTTCATCCGACCGATCAGACACATCGATCCAGATCGTTTTGATTTCGGTGTACTGGTCATGAGCAAAAATCGATTTGTCCCGCCCCCCGAAGCCCGACTCTTTGTAGCCGCCGAATGGCGTCGATGCGTCGCCCTCACCAAAGCAGTTCACGGTGACGATGCCGGCGCGAATTTCCCGCGACAACTTGATCGCACGGCGCAGGCTGCCGGTATAAACCGAAGCCGCCAGGCCGTACACCGTGTCATTGGCCAGGGCAATGGCTTCGGAGATCGTGTTGAACGTGGTGACTGAAAGAATCGGGCCGAAGATCTCTTCCTGGAACAACCGGCTATTCCGATCCACGCCGTCTATCACCGTCGGTTCTACGAAGGCACCGTCTTTGGTTGCGCCGCCATACACGACTGCGAGCTTCCCGGCGGTGGCGTGCTCAAGGTACGACTTCACTTTTGCGAAATGCTCTGGGCTGACCAACGACCCTACGCGGTTCTGAGGATCGAGTGGATCACCCATTTTCCATTCGCGGATGTAGGCGCCCATGCGCTCCAGCAGCTCGTCTTTGACAGACGCATGGACGATCAGACGTGAAGTCGCGGAGCAGTTTTCGCCCATGTTCCAGAACGCGCCATTGACGACATGCTGAGCGACGAGATCCAGGTCCTGGGCATCGTCCATCACCACGGCCGGATTCTTTCCGCCGCATTCAAGGACGATGCGCTTCAGGTTCGAATCGGCGGCGTAATGCAGGAAGCGGCGGCCGGTCGCGGTGGAGCCGGTGAAGCTCACCATGTCGACATCGTTATGCAAGCCAATGGGCTCACCCACCTCTTTGCCCGTGCCGGTCACAATGTTGAGGACACCAGCGGGTATACCGGCTTCAAACGCCAGCTGAGCGACACGCAACGTGGTCAGCGAGGTTTGTTCAGCAGGTTTGACGATGACCGAGCAGCCCGCAGCGAGCGCAGGACCGATTTTCCAGGCCAGCATCAGCAGTGGAAAGTTCCACGGCAATACGCAGCCCACCACGCCGATCGGCTCCCGGACCACCATGGTCAGCGCGTCACTGCCCACCGGAGCGGTGTTGTCATAAATCTTGTCAATCAGTTCAGCGTGCCAGCGGATCGTGTGGATGGTGTCCGGGATGTCGACCAACTGACATTCACTGACTGGTTTGCCGCTATCGAGACTTTCGAGGACGGCCAGTTCGTATTGATGGCTTTCAAGCAGGTTTGCAAACTTCAACAGAACAGCTTTGCGCTCCCGAGGAGAAATAGATCTCCAGCGTCCATCCTCAAAGGCTTCCTTAGCATTGCTCACCGCAAAGTCGACATCTTCGGACGAACAGGCAGCGACGTCAGTCAGAAACTCCCCCGTCGCCGGATTATTCGTGGCAAAGGTTTTGCCAGAGATCGCAGGTGTATACGCGCCATTGATGAACGCTTTGGATGGCAATGAAATGTCTTTGGCCAGAGCGGCATAGTCGGCCTTGCTCAGAAGATCACCCATGGCTGGCTCCCGAAGAAATGTTGGCTACGTTACGTTTGAGTTCAGTAATGACCGACGCGAAACTCTGCTTTTCGGACGCTTCAAGTGGCTGCAATGGCAGGCGCACGTTACCGACGTTCAATCCGGCAATTTCGCAGCCGTACTTGATCGACTGCACGAATTTGCCACCGTCCAGGGCATTCATCAGCGGCATCATTGCCGACATGATTTGACGGCCTTTGTCGAAGTTCTTTTCGATCACGCAGGCTTCATAAAGCGCAACGTGTTCCTTGGGCAGGAAGTTGGAACCTGCGCACACCCAACTGCGAGCGCCCCAGGCAAAAAACTCGAGGGCCTGGTCGTCCCATCCGCAGGACAAGGCGATGTTGGGGAACTGCCGAGCCAGCATATGCACCTGACCCATGTCGCCAGAACTTTCCTTGATGGCAACGACGTTTTTCGATTGGCTGACACGCGTGAAATACTCTTCATCCATCGAAACGCACATGCGCCCCGGATAGTTGTAAAGCATGATCGGCAAGTCCGCGGCGCGATCGATAGTGAGCGCGTGAATCGCGTTTTCCTGTGAGGTTGGCAACGCGTAAGGCGGGGACGTGACAAGAATGGCGTCCGCTTTGATCGATTTCGCATCCTTGGCGTACTGAACCGCATCTTCGGTACGAATCGCCCCAGTACTGACGATCAGTTGCACCCGAGTGCCGATCACATCTTTGGCGTAGGCCGCCAACTCGGTGCGTTCTTCGCTCGTCTGCGCATAATACTCGCCGGTCGACCCGCCGATAATAATGCCGTGCACCTTCGCCTCAATCAGCGACTCCAAAACTTGCGAGTACACATTCCAGTCAATCTCCCCGTCCGAGTTATAAGGAGTTACTGCTGGCGTATAAATACCTTCAAATTTCAAGATAAATGCTCCGAATACGAATTAGGTGGAAGATAAACGAGCGCGTCAGTTTGGATGCCATGAGGCGCGATAAAATTTCCATGTTTCACGGGACAGTTCCCAATGCTTAACACACGACTAGTACGGTTAACCGTTGAATCCAGACTGGCATGGGCCAAGAAGACGGTCAATAGAGTGTATTTCCAGCGCATGCATTTCCAGGGTGCATCTTTGCTCGTCATGAAAAATAAAATTACCTTAACTATCAAAGGCTTGAAATTTC
The DNA here is from genome assembly GCF_050434865.1 of Pseudomonas silensiensis. Taxonomy (NCBI): domain Bacteria; kingdom Pseudomonadati; phylum Pseudomonadota; class Gammaproteobacteria; order Pseudomonadales; family Pseudomonadaceae; genus Pseudomonas; species Pseudomonas silensiensis. Next base: position 158,198 of record NZ_JBNDJH010000001.1, on the reverse strand, counting down.
CCTGCCAAGGCCGCGACGTCAATCGATAACATTTGTTTATGCATTGATAAGAGTAAAAGTTTCTTGTTGGTGCATGATTACCGACGTAGCCTTACAACAGCGATATTCTACCGACGAATTGGATAATAGAATTCCTCGCACCTTCGTTTCATTAGTTTGAATTTATTTGCCCGGGCTCGAATAGAAACTGTAGAAAATTGCTATTGATGCAAACATCGGCATTACAGGAATGTCTGCATTAGTAAGGACTCGGACGAAATGAGTGCACGGATGGCACCCCCATCCAAGAAGGCACATTTTTCGTAAGGCGCTTTCTGGACGTCGCAAAACGTACCGGTTCGCGGATAGAAGCAGCACGGTTTGATGGGCTTGCATCCACAGACGGTACTGCGAACTCAAGACCGTTTGGCCTCACCTCGCTGAGCAGGCTGAACGTGTCGTCCCCTTGGTATTTTGGAGTGTGTTGACCGTGAGCACTAAATCGGCAGTTTCAAATCTTATCGCGCAGCGCAAGCCTGACCACGCGCTGCCAGGTGCCCTCTATAGCGATCCAGACGTTTACAGGCAGGATCTGGAACAGATCTGGCACAAAAGCTGGATCTTCGCAGGGCACACATTTGAGCTGGAGAAGTCGGGGCAGTATCTATCGCTGCAAATCGGCGATTACCCTGTCGCTATCGTGCGCGGCGCAGACAAGCAGATTCGTGCCTTCCACAACGCCTGCCGCCATCGCGGTTCCAAGGTGTGCCCGGAAGCAAGCGGCAAAGTTGCCAAACTGGTGTGCCCTTACCACAAATGGACATTCGAGCTGGACGGCAGACTGCTGTTCGCCGGGAACATGGGGGACGATTTCGACAAGTCTCAGCATGGGTTGAAGTCCGTGCATTGTGAGGTGGTCGAAACGTACATCTATGTGTGCGTTGCAGATGTCGCCCCAGACTTTTCGTCGTTCAGAAAATCCGTCACTCCTTTCGTTGCGCCTCATAACCTGGACGACTGCAAAGTCGCGTTTGAGTCGAACATCATCGAGAAAGGCAACTGGAAACTGGTTTTCGAGAACAACCGTGAGTGCTACCACTGCGATTGTACTCACCCGGAATTGATGCACTCATTCGTGGACAACCCATCAGTGGGCGGCGCCGGCGGCGATGAAGATCTCGAACTCAAAGAGCACTGGGATCGCTGCGAGGCGGCAGGTCTGCCTAGTCGATTGGTCATGGATGAGGAGGGTCGTTTCCGAATGACGCGCATCCCCCTGTTTTCCGGGGCAGTCAGCTACACAATGGATGGCAAGCCTGCGGTCGCTGGCCGGTTGGACACAACCGGTGAAGCCAACATCGGTGCGCTGCTTTATTTCAATTACCCATCAACCTGGAACCACTTTCTGGGCGATCACGCGCTGAGCTTCCGCGTTCTGCCGATCGGTCCTGGCGAGACGTTGGTCACTACAAAATGGATCGTCAAGAAGGACGCGCAGGAAGGTGTCGACTACGACATCGATCGCCTGACCAAGGTTTGGCTTGCAACCAATGACCAGGATCGCACCTTGGTTGAAGGGGCACAGGTCGGCGTCAGTTCTCCGGCTTACGAGCCAGGCCCATTGTCGGTGGCCAGCGAAATTGGTGTATGTCAGTTTGATGATTGGTACTGCAAAACGATGCTTGAACAGCTCAATGACACGATCCCGTTAAGATCTGTCGGCTAAGTGCAACACTGCCGGTGGTGAGAGCCACGAATGATCACCACCGGCATTCGCTTCAGTTCTGCTTTGAGCAATACGTGTTGGCGATGGAGCTCCCCGCACCTCGAGTGATTGCTCAATCACTGCCGCGTTCCTTTCTTCTAAACGGCTCTGGAAAACTGGGCCAGAATCCAGTCGCGTAGCCGACAACACGCGTCATCATTGATCCGGTCTTCACGGAATGTCAGATAGTGCTGACTTTCGTGGAGAACCACTTCTTCTTCGATTGGACGAATCAGCGTGCCATTTTCGATCAGGTTTGCAACCAGGTGATTCCATCCCAGCGCCACGCCCTGATGGGTCAACACCATGCTGATTACCAGGTTGTAGTCATTTGCGTTGAAAACGTGAGGGCTGTCGTGGGGCCGTTTCTCGATATCAACATCGTGATAAGCCAGCCAAACGCCCCAGTCAACATGCTCCGCTACCTGGGATCTGCCATAGGGACTGAGGTTTAGCAAAACTCCGTCACGTATTCCTTCAAGGCTGGACAGCTCAGGGTGCTCCTCTTTGTAACGAGGTGTGCACACCGGGTAGATGACGTCATGGAACAAGGGATAGCTACGATATCCATCCTGAATCCTGGCCATTTTGGTGATGAAGATGTCTGGAGTGACACCGGGTTCCATCGACAAAAAGTTTTGAGTGGTTACCAGATTGAGGTCGATGTCTGCATTCTTGGTAAAAAAACCCGGCAGCTTCGCTGCGAGCCAAAGGGCTGAGAACGCGGGAGAACAGCAAAGCGTCAACGTGCGCTTGCCAGCGTTGTTGGTTCGAATGCGCTCCGCCGCTTGGGAAATGTTAACGAAAGATAACTGTGCAGCATCAAAAAAAATTGATCCGGCTTCCGTCAACTCGACCGCTCGACCCACCCTCTTGAAAAGATCCACCCCAAGGTACGCCTCAAGCTCCCGAATCTGACGGCTGATTGCCGCTTGAGTAACGCACAGCGCTTCAGCCGCACGCGTAAAGCTCTGATATTTGGCGGCGGCTACGAATGACTTCACTGCTTTCAGAGACGGCATTTTCAGCAGCGTCATGTCTGGATCGATGTGCTTAACCATAACCTAGAGTATTGAATATCCGGTTCGGGGCCCTTTGGAGGGCCGTTAGGGACGAAATCGGCGAGAGGGTTCCGCCCAGAGCCTACGCTGGAGCGTAGCTGAAACACAGGGTCTAAGACAGTGCCAGCGGCATTCGTGTTCGCAACTAGCACCGCCGCAGTCGCAAACTGACATAATTAAATGATTGATAACATCACGTTATTGATTGGCTGGAATAAATGTTGTTAGACGCTGACTCTATTAGGTAATAACTTGGTTCTCAAGGAACTGCTTAATTCAGAGCCGATAAAACAAAAATAATAAACATCACATAATAAAGAGGATGGTCACAATGACTAATTCCCAACCTTTCTCACAGTTTGACTGCCCTCACAAGCACCGTCTTAACTGATCAAGATACGTACACATAAGTTCTTGATCTTACGTCGTAATTGCAGCAGGAGGGGTTATGAGTCTTGGTGACGAGATACTCTCGGTAAAAAACATTTACAAAGTCTTTGGTACTCAGCCAAAGCTCGCGATGGAGATGCTGGCTCGCGGTGCTGATAAAAGTGAAATTTTCAGCAAAACCGGTCAAGTCGTTGGCGTTTTTGATGCCAGTTTCTCCGTAAAACGTGGAGAGATTTTCGTCATCATGGGACTTTCCGGTTCCGGGAAGTCGACGATGGTGCGGTTGTTCAATCGACTGATCGAGCCAACTTCCGGAACGATCCATCTCAACGGTAATGAAATCACCGGTCTGTCGGATGCTGATCTCCTCAGCGTTCGTCGCAAAGACATGAGCATGGTGTTTCAGTCGTTTGCTCTGATGCCCCACATGAGTGTGATCGACAACGTTGCTTTCGGCCTGGAAATCTCTGGTGTCGAGGAAAGTGAACGGCATAAACGTGCACTTGAGGCACTTAAACAGGTGGGGCTCGATGGCCACGCCTACAGCTATCCGCACCAACTGTCCGGCGGCATGCAACAGCGGGTAGGCCTGGCCCGAGCGCTGGCCAATGATCCCGCCATCCTGCTGATGGACGAAGCCTTCTCGGCACTCGACCCGTTGATTCGCCACGAAATGCAGGGCGAACTGATCCGCCTCCAGGCAGAACAGCATCGCACCATCATCTTCATCTCCCATGACATTGACGAGGCGATTCGCATCGGCCATCGCATCGCGATCATGGAGGGTGGTCAGGTCGTTCAGATCGGTACCCCGCAAGAGCTGCTTTGCAACCCCGCGAATGATTACGTCAGAGCTTTCTTCAAAGGCTTTGATGCCTCGAAGATCCTCAAGGCGGGTGATGTCGCCAAAATTTGCGCAGAGCATCCGTACGCCATGGATCACTCCACTCCTACGCTTCGCGACGATGTACTGCTGCAGGACGTCTTTCACATCGTTGCTGATGCCGTTAATCCAGTTGCCGTGCTCGATCGCCAGGGTGTGTTCAAAGGCACGATCTCCAAGAGCCTACTGCTTCAAACAATGAGCCGACACTAACAGGCTCTATTTGCTGGCTTGCCAGGCTCGGACATTCAGGTGATGACATGAACGAATTCAATTTCCTAGACCCCTTTCAATCTATCAACGTCCCTTTGGGCCAATGGGTAGAAGTTGCCCTGAACTTTCTGGTTCATAATTTCCGCGAGGTTTTCCGATCGATAAGATGGCCAATCGACCAAGTACTTAATGGTATTCAGTTCGGATTGTTGGCTATTCCTCCGTCAATATTCATTATTATTGCAACGCTCTTCGGCTGGCAGATAGGAGGGAAAAAGATAGGCATACTTTGTTTCGTCACCCTCACCCTCTTAGGAGTGATCGGGGTATGGAATGACGCCATGATCACCCTCGCCCTGGTGCTCACTTCACTGTTTTTCTGTGCAGTTATTGGCATTCCGCTGGGCGTCCTGTGTGCCCGAAGTGACCGACTGGAGATGCTTCTTCGCCCGGTACTCGATGCAATGCAAACACTGCCTGCATTTGTTTATCTGGTGCCCGTGGTGATGCTATTTGGCATCGGTAACGTACCGGGAGTACTGGTCACGATCATCTTTTCGGTCGCACCACTGGTCAGGCTCACCAATCTGGGCATTCGCCAGGTACCGGAAGACAAGGTTGAAGCTGCACGGGCTTTCGGATGCACCCCACGCCAGATGCTGAGGCGGGTTCAACTTCCATTAGCTGCACCGACGATCATGGCGGGTCTGAATCAGGCATTGATGTTGTCACTGTCCATGGTGGTGATCGCTTCAATGATATCGGTTGGTGGACTGGGGATGATGGTACTTCGAGGGATTGGCCGCCTCGATATGGGCTTGGCAACCGTCGGTGGATTGGGTCTGGTATTGCTGGCGATTTTCCTCGACCGACTGACCCAGGCAATGGGCGAACGCAGTAACAGGGCAACCAAAGGTGAACACTGGTACCAGACAGGACCGGCGGGCGTCATTTATCGCCTGAAAAGAAAAAACACTGTCATGAAAATAGAAGTCAGTCCCAAAGAAAGCTAACTCCGCTAAGCGGCGCGTCGTGAACCAAAAGAAATGCCAACTTCTTTAATCCAGCCAAGGCAAACGATAATGAACTTCACAACCTTCGGAATAAAACAGAAATTCATTCACTCTGTGGCGCTTTTAGTACTAGCGGTCTCCCCTGTTTTCGCATCAGCCGCCACGACGCAGGAGCCCGGAAAAGGTGTATCAATCACCCCGATTTTCCCGTCAATTGCCGAAGAGCGATTTCGCGGAGAGATCGCAATGGCTGGGCTCAAGGAATTGGGCTACGACGTTCAGACGCCTAAGGAAACCGAGTACTCCACCATGATGATTGCACTTGCCAATGGTGACGCTGATTTCTCGGTTCATCTGTGGGAGGAACTGCACAAATCGTTCTACGCGAAGGCCGGCGGTGATGAAGCGATGGTGAAAACCGGCAATATTATGCCGGGCGTACTGCAGGGCTACATGATCGATAAGAAAACCGCTGACCAGTATCACATCACCTCTCTCGATGATTTGAAAAAGCCAGAGATTGCCAAGCTGTTCGATAGTAACGGCGACGGTAAAGCGGACATGACTGGTTGCAACCCCGGCTGGGGCTGTGAGCTGATCATTGCCCACCATATGAAAGCCTATGGCCTGGATAAGACTGTCACAAATAACCAGGGCTCCTATTTTGCCCTGATGGCCGACACCATTGCTCGTTACAAAGAAGGCAAGCCAATTCTCTATTACACCTGGGTACCTCAGTGGATCTCCGGTGTTCTGGTCGAAGGTAAAGATGTTGTTTGGTTAACCGTGCCACGTACGGATCTTCCAGGCGGTAAGAACGATGTCAACACTACCTTCAATGGCAAAAACCTTGGTTTCGCGGTAGACACTGTCAGAGCGGTCATCAACAAAGAATTCGCCGAGAAAAATCCGGCTGCCGTGAAGTTCCTGTCTGAAATGCAGATCTCTACTGACGATGAAAGCGCGCAAAATCTCAAAATGCACAATGGTGAAAAAAGTGCAGCTGACATTACTCGTCACGCCAAAGAATGGATCGCGGCCCATCACGCGAAATACGACAGCTGGCTGGTAGACGCACGAGCCGCCGCTAATACCGCCACCGCAAAAAATTAATCCCTTCATTTAAATCTGCATAAAAGGTTGCCCTTCCCCGGGCAACTTTTTATCCGTTTCGGCGTTCATCATTCAGGAATCATGAAATGCAGTTGTATTCATTCGTCCAGAATTTCAGTTACCAGGACGCGCCCCTGCATATACGCGAGTTGGTTAAAACTTGCCTGCTCGACATCATTGGTGTGGCCGCCGGTGCTCGCGACAATCAAACCAGCGTGATGCTCAAAACCTACGCTGACACTCACTACTCTGCCAACAAGCTGTCCAGCCGCCTTTGGTTCGATGGCAGGGCCGTGCATCCTTTGGGTGCCGCGTACGCAGGCGGTTTCTGCGTTGATAGCCTGGATGCACACGAAGGTCACTTCACCTCCAAGGGGCATGCGGGTGCAACCGTTGTCCCGGCCATTGTCGCATTGGTTGACGCGTATCGCAGTCAGGGCAAAGACATCAGCGGTGAAGAGTTTCTCAGCGCACTGTGCATCGGTTACGAGACCGCCTTGCGGGCCGGTCAGGCATTGATGGCCACTGCCCCTGAATATCATGCCTCAGGCGCCTTTTCCGGGATCGGGGTCGTTTGCGCCGGTGCCCGCCTGCTGAAGCTTGATGAAACGACGTTCCGTCATGCACTGGGAATCGCGGAATACTTTGGCCCGAGGTGTCCGATGATGCGCCTGGTGAGCTTTCCGACGATGTTGCGTGATGCCCACGGCGCCGGGGCGTATGCCGGACTCAACGCACTACTGATGGCACAGCTCGGTGTCACTGGCGCTCCAGCCGCCACCGTTGAACCTTTGGAGATTTCCACTTTCTGGCAGGACATCGGAACCCGCTGGGAGATCGACGAGCAATATTTTAAACCGTGGCCGGTATGTCGCTGGGCGCAACCGGCGCTCACAGCCATGACCGATTTAATGCGAGCACATCCAGCCATCACTGCTGAGTTGATCGAGACCATTGATGTGGAAACGTTCCACGAGTCTGTGTGCTTGCAGGGGCATTTTCCGAAGAATGCGGACGAGGCCCAGTATGCGCTGGCGTTCCCGCTGGCTGCCTTGATCGTTCGCGGGAAGCTGGGCCCTAAAGAGGTCACCGGGGATGCCATTCATGCGCCAGACATCTTGAGCATCAGCGAGAAAATTACCCTTCACGAGGCGCCTGACCTGTCCGCCAGGTTCCCGGAGGAAATTCTGTCCCGCGTCACCGTTACCCTGAAAGACGGCACGCGTCTTACAAGCCCGACAGCGACGGCCAAGGGCGACCCCGGCAACCCTATGTCGAGTGACGAACTCACCGCTAAATACCATTTACTGGCTGATGACAGTTTGGGAGCCACGCTCAGCAATGCCATAAAAAACAGCGTTGAAGCATTGCCCGGTAGTGATGACTGCCAATCATTCTTTGATTTGTTGCTGTCTGCTCCAAAAACCGCTGCGTAGATCCGCTACGGTTTCTTAGCTATTCGCTCAGGTGTCAAAGAGGATTTATGTCATTCGTATTCGAGAGCGTGCTCAAAGACAAGAACATGGGGTACTCCTATACGGCAGAGAAACCAATAAAGCCGCAGGCGGTGACTCGTGTAGCTTTCGTGCTTTTGAACAATTTCTCGATGATGTCGTTCACCGGCGCTATCGATGCGCTGGTGACCGCCAACCTGATTAGCGAGACACCGGCGTTTGAGGTGTTGACTGTCGGCATCAAGAGCCGTCTGGTCATGAGCGATCTGGGAATTGCGATTTCGGCAGACCTGGAGCTATCACAACTTCCGGATCGTATCGACGTGCTCATCGTCGCCGGTGGTTTGCGAGTGAAGCTGATTAGCGACCCGCTATTACGGCGCAAGCTGCGTAACGTCGCCTCTCTTGGCGCGACCATGGGAGGCTTGTGGAACGGGGCATTTTTCCTGGCAGAAGCTCAGCTAATGGACGGTGTCGAGTGTGCCTTCCATCCAGACGGGCGAGCGATGATGGAGGATGTTTTTCCCAAAGTGCTGGTCTCTTGTCGAACGCACGTAATCGATCGAAACCGTATCACGTGCGCCGGCGCCAGCAGCTCGTTACGCATGATGCTGGAGCTCATCACCGCCAAACAAGGCGTGTCGCTGACCCATGCTGTCGAGGAAATACTCAGTTGCGATCAAACCTCTGAAGTCTCTGGGATATCGACTGTCATTGTTGACTCTGACCCCACCTTGCCCCAAACCCTGAAACTCGCTTTAGAACTGATGCAAAAGAACATCGAAGAGCCGCTATCGATCGATGAACTGGCTGAATGTGTGAACATTTCCCGACGACAATTGGAGCGTCGCTTCTGTCGTTTCGTGGGCGCCACGCCCACCCGTTACTACCTTGAGCTGCGCTTGACTCGAGCACGCCAGCTTATTCTGCAGAGCAATCGGCCGATCACCGATATCGCGATTGCGACCGGCTTCTGTAGTTTCGCCAATTTTCATATGCGCTTTCGTGACTTCTTTGGCGTAGCGCCGAGTAGTTATAGAGCAACGTATGAGCGCAGGCGCTAGGTTTTCCGAAACCCAGGCCCGCCAAAAACACACAAGAAACCCGTACTGTCTAAGCCGAACAAACGATGGCTAGCATCATCGATAAGGATTACCGAGAATTATGAATGCTCCATCGCCGGTGTTGGTACCCACGGCTAACTACAGCGAGCGGATGTCTACTCGCATCGCCTTCCTTATCGCGGGTTTACTCATGTCCGCATGGGCGCCTCTGGTCCCATTGGTTAAAGCCCGCACTGGCCTGGACGATGGTGGCCTTGGGTTGCTGCTGCTTGGCCTGGGCGGTGGATCTATTGTGGCCATGCCTTTCGCTGGTTATCTCACTGCACACTATGGATGCCGCCCGGTCGTCATCTGGGCGACGATTGTCTTGTGTGCCGTTCTTCCGCTGTTGAGCACCGTAGTGTGGCTACCGGGCCTGGTGATCGCTGTCATTATCTTCGGTGCCAGCATGGGCATGCTTGATTGCGCCATGAACATCCAGTCCGTCATCGTCGAGAAAAACAGCGGGCAGGCACTTCAATCCGGCTTCCATGGCCTTTACAGCGTCGGAGGCATATTGGGCGCCGGCGCGATGACCGCTCTGCTGACCTTGGGCCTGCATCCGTTGATTGCCGCGCTCTGTATCGTTGCCACCGTTTTGGGAGCGCTTTACAAGGCAGCGCCTGCTTTTCTGATTTATGGCACTGAACGGGGCGGACCCCTGTTCGCGGTGCCCAGGGGTATCGTGCTGTTTTTAGGGGCGCTCTGTTTCATCGTCTTCCTCACTGAAGGCGCAATCCTCGACTGGAGCGCGGTTTTCCTGGTCTCGAGCCGAGGGTTAGAGCCGAGCATCGCCGGCTTGGGCTACGCATCCTTCGCCGCAGCGATGACGGTGGGCCGCCTGACAGGAGATGCCATCGTCAGCAAACTAGGCGGCGTGCGCGTCGTTGCGCTTGGCGGACTCTGCGCAGCCGCTGGCATGATCGTGTCGCTTGGAATCGACGGCTGGGCCGCGTCCCTGATCGGCTACGCTCTGGTCGGTGCTGGATGCTCAAACATTGTCCCGGTGCTCTTTACGGCTGTAGGCCGCCAGCAACGTATGCCACAGGCGGTAGCCATCCCCGCTGTCATCTCGATGGGCTACGCGGGGATTCTGATAGGTCCCGTATTTATCGGGGCGGTCGCCCATCTGAGTACCTTGTCATTCGCTCTTGGCTGCGTAAGTGTTCTGCTGGTTTTTGTCAGTGCGACAGCTCGATTACTTCGCAATTAACCGGATCTTTTCAGAGGTAAAAGGTGATGCAGTCGTTACCACAGATGTCGGAACAAGAACGCCTGATACAGGGAGTGGTGATGCGGGAGGCACTTGTGCGAATCCTGGCCCGGCATTCTCAAGTGAGTGGCGTTGATGGCGTGGATACAGAAATCTGTGTTCGCTCGTTGAGCAATGCGCGCCTGGACATCGGCTTGCCTCCGTTCTCGGGCGCCCCCCTGCCCGCTTGCCTGGAACCCACGGTAACGCGGGCATTGGCTGATGCACCCCGAACAGAACGGGACTTCAAGATTCTCCTATCGGCTCTTGAGGCCCTGCTGCCCAGTAGTCGCTGGATAAAGCGATCCGCTTCAGAAGGGGACGATGCTGCTTTCGAAGAAAAGCACCGACATGCGCTGATTCTCGGCAAGGGCGCACTGCTTGAATGTTCGACTATGACAGTGGGGTTAGCGGTCATGGAGCCTGAACTTTGCTATCCGTACCACAAACACCCCCCAGCAGAGTTTTATGTCGTTTTATCGGAAGGTAACTGGTACCGAGACGATGTCGGCTGGTGGAATCCCGGGCCGGGCGGTGTGGTGTTCAACCCACCATCGGCAGTCCATTCCATGAGGTCAACCGACAAGCCCTTGCTGGCACTTTGGGGACTTTGGGGACTTTCTTATGCAGTGGATTGATGCACCGACAATCAGCAAGTTGCTCGACACATAGAGAGCCGCTGCCCGTCATCGCCGATCTTTACCTCAGGATCCTGGACTTAATCCTGAACTTAAACGCACCGGACAGTGCTGGATTTCAGTTTTTCTCGCCGGAACGAAAAAAGGACCCGAAGGTCCTGATTTCAATCGCTTGCAGAATTCAGTGGAAATCTGCAGCGTAATATTTGGAGCGGGAAACGAGACTCGAACTCGCGACCCCGACCTTGGCAAGGTCGTGCTCTACCAACTGAGCTATTCCCGCGTCTTGGTGAGGCGCATTCTATAGAATCCAGATGCCCCGTCAACCCCTTGATTCAAAAAAGTTTATTTCTTTTCCACGTCGGTCTTCAGATGCGGCCAGGCAGCCCGCAAATACTGGACCATGGACCACAACGTCAGGCCCGCAGATATCAGCAGCAAGGCGTAACCCAGCAATACCCAGAACGTGAAATCCGATGGATTGGCCAGCAGGATCACCAGCGCCAGCATTTGCGCGGCGGTCTTCCATTTGCCCAGGTTCGACACCGCGACGTGAGCGCGGGCGCCGAGTTCAGCCATCCATTCGCGAAGTGCCGAGACGACAATCTCGCGACCGATGATCACGGCGGCCGGCAGCGTGAGCCACAGGTTGCCATGTTCTTGCACCAGCAGTACCAGCGCAACGGCGACCATCAGTTTGTCAGCCACGGGATCGAGGAAAGCCCCGAACGGCGTGCTTTGTTCCAGTCGGCGGGCCAGATACCCATCCAGCCAGTCTGTGGCGGCGGCAAATGCGAACACCGAGGCGGACGCCAGGTAGCTCCATTGATACGGCAGGTAGAACAGTAAAATGAAGATCGGAATGAGCAGGACGCGTAGTACGGTAATCAGATTAGGGATATTCATCGGCACAACTGGCTACGAGGTGAGGGGGCATTCTACTCGCTGTGCAGATTGGCATAAATCAACTCTGCGAGCTTTTTACTGATCCCGGGTGCTTTGGCGATCTCTTCGATGCTGGCACGAGACAGCTCCTGCAATCCACCAAAATGTTTCAACAAATCGCGGCGACGGGTCGGTCCGACACCGGCGACGCCCTCCAGTGTAGACGTGCGGCGAGTTTTTCCACGACGGGCGCGGTGCCCGGTAATCGCGAAACGGTGAGCTTCGTCGCGTATCTGCTGGATCAAATGCAACGCGGGGGAATCGCCGCGCAAGGTGAATTCGTGGGCAGCATCGTTCAGGTACAGGGTTTCGAAACCGGCCTTGCGCGTGGCGCCCTTGGCCACGCCCAGCAGAATCAGATCAGGCACGGCCAGTTCATTGAGCACGTCGCGGGCCATGGACAACTGCCCCTTGCCACCGTCCACCAGCAAAATGTCCGGTAGCTTGCCCTCCCCGTCCTTCAGCTTGCTGAAGCGTCGGGTCAGGGCCTGGTGCATCGCAGCGTAGTCATCACCCGGGGTGACGCCTTCAATGTTGTAGCGACGGTAGTCGGACTTGATCGGACCTTCGGGGCCAAACACCACGCAGGATGCCACCGTCGCTTCGCCACTGGAGTGACTGATGTCGTAACACTCCAGGCGCTGCGGGGGCTCATCCAGGTTCAACACTTCCGCCAGGGCATCGAAACGTGCAGCAACGTGTTGACGGTTGGCCAGTCGCGCTCCCAGCGCCTGCTCGGCATTGGTGACCGCCAACTGTTGCCAGCGCGCTCGCGTACCACGAACCCTATGACTGATGGTCAATTCGCGACCGCGCAGCTCATCGATGGCCGCGATCAGGGTCGGGAAGTCTTCGTGAACCACGTTGACGATCAGTTCGCTCGGCAAGTCGCGCTCGGGACTGCTGACGAAGTACTGGCCGAGAAACGCCGCCATGACTTCGGAAACGTCTTCTTCAATACCTACCTGCGGGAAGAAGTTCTTGCTCCCCAGCACCCGCCCGCCACGCACACTGATCAAATGAACGCAGGCACCACCCGGATTGACAAACGCGGCGATCACATCGACATCGCCCGTCCCGCCTTCCATGCTTTGCTGGTCCTGGACCCGGCGCAGTAATGAAATCTGATCCCGCAACTCGGCCGCACGTTCGAATTCGAGGTTGATCGCCGCCTCTTCCATTCCTGCGGACAACTCGTCCGTCAGCGCATTGCTGCGCCCCTCAAGGAACATCACCGAGTGCCGTACGTCTTCGGCATACACCTCAGGCTCCACCAGCCCGACACAAGGCGCCTTGCAGCGTTTGATCTGGTATTGCAGGCAAGGACGCGTGCGGTTCTTGTAATAGCTGTCTTCACACTGACGAACGAAAAACGTCTTCTGCAGCAGGCTCAGGCTTTCACGAATCGCACCGGCGCTGGGATAAGGGCCGAAATACTTGCCCTTGGCCTTTTTTGCACCGCGATGGATGCTCAAGCGTGGAAACTGACCGTCCGAGAGAAAGACGTAGGGGTAGGATTTATCGTCGCGCAGCAGGATGTTGTAGGGCGGACGCCATTCCTTGATCAGCGTCTGCTCAAGCAACAAGGCTTCGGTTTCATTGGCCGTAATCGTCGTTTCGACCTGAGCGATACGCGCGACCAGCGCCGCGGTCTTGGGCGCAAGACCGGATTTGCGGAAGTAACTCGACAGGCGATTCTTGAGGTTCTTGGCCTTGCCGACATAGAGCAGGCGTGCCTCGCTGTCGAACATGCGATACACACCGGGGCGCCCACTGACCGTCGACAGAAAGGCGCTTGGATCGAAGACTTCAGTCATTTTCAGAGGCTGGCATCGACCATGCCGTGACGAACCGCCAACAGTGTCAACTCGACGTCGCTGCTGATCGAAAGCTTTTCGAAAATGCGGTAACGGTAAGTGTTCACGGTTTTTGGCGACAGACACAGTTTGTCGGAAATGATCTGGACCTTCTGACAGCCAACAATCATCAGCGCGATCTGGATTTCACGCTCCGACAAGGCGTCGAAAGGCGAATCGTTGGTCGGCTGGAAGGATTTGATCGCCAGTTGCTGTGCAATCTGCGGGCTGATGTAGCGCTGCCCGGCAAACACCAGGCGGATAGCCTGGACCATTTCCGGCAGCCCGGCGCCCTTGGTCAGATAGCCCGCGGCCCCGGCCTGCAACAACCGGGTCGGAAACGGGTCTTCTTCGCACACGGTGACCGCGACGACTTTGATATCCGGATGACTGCGCAATAATTTGCGCGTGGCTTCAAGACCGCCGATGCCGGGCATCTTGACGTCCATCAGTACCACATCGGGTTTCAACTCACGCGCCTTGAGCAGGGATTCTTCGCCTGACTCAGCCTGGCCGACTACTTGCAGGCCATCGATGTCAGCCAGCATTCGTGTAATGCCTGTACGAACGAGATCATGATCATCGACTACTAGCACCCTAATCAAGCAGACACCTCGCGAAATGGTCTTATTGGGTTGCCGACACCTTAGCAAAAAGCAACTGGCAGACCTAGCGGCAAGCGTCATATAAAAAGTTTCAATTCATCTTGAAAGGCTTGTCGTATACGTGTTTCAGCCGGGCGAGGCATTGACATCACGCTGCATTCTCAGGAAACACGCGTCCGTGCCGACCACCTTCAGGCCCTTTCTCGAATACAACGCTTGCGCGGGATTATTTTCAAAAACCGTCAAACGCAATGCCGGACGCCGTTCCTTGCACGCCATGGCGAATACCTGATCAATCGCCCAGGAACCGGCGCCCTGCCCTCGAAACGCTTCGAGGACGTGCAGTTCGCGGATGTACAGGGCTTGGGCGTCACGACTCAGACTGAAAAAGCCCAACACGGTACTGCCACTTACAATCAGCCAATTCTCGCGCCCTGCCCAGCCAACATCGAACCCTTCGTCCTGCCACAGCAGATCGTGCTGAATGTAATAGCGGAGCATGTTGTTGCGGGTCAGTTCACGAGCGAAGTCGAGGTCCCGGGATGTCGCCGGACGTAATTCAAAGACCATCACCCCAATGCAACCTCCACTAATTGCCCTTTCCAGCCGTCAGCGTTGCGTCGAGCAACGACCATCAGGTTACCGGTTCCGGATGCAGACGCAATCAGTGAGCCGTCCGACGCCCAGATCGCACTTCGTCCTGCCGATTCCCAGCCACCCGTTGCACCGCCATGGTTGGCCATCAGGACCGCCATCGCATGAGTGCGGGCGTAGCCTTGCAACAACGCGGTATCCGGGGCGTAGCCGTTTTCCGTGATCAGCACGCCCGCCGCATAGAGATCGGCGCCTTGCTGCGCCGCCGCGGCAGCATGACTGGCGTGAGAGAAATCCGCGCACACCGCCAACGCGACCGTATCGGCACCTAGGGTCAGGGTCGAGCCGCCGGTTCCCGGTGCAAATGCCACCTCCTCGCCTGGATGCAGATGCTGTTTGCTATAGATCCCTAGCGATCCATCAGCGCCCAACACCAACGCCCCAATCAATACGGGCGAATCTTCCGACAACCGAATCGGCATCCCGACGACAGTCGTCACCCCGACTTCCCGCGCCAAATCCCGCAGCGGCTGCAGAACCTCGGCGTCTGGCGCAATGGCCAATTCAGCCGCCAGTCCACGCTCGTACCCGGTCAGCGACAACTCCGGGAACACCAGCAATTGCACGCCCTGCTCCGCGGCAAGTTGCATAAAGCGCTGATGCCACACAATGTTTGCGGCAAGGTCACCGGCGATGGAGATCGATTGAGCAGCGGCGATGATCAGGGGCGTCATGGTTCGTCCTTGTGACGTTGTATATAAGCGGAGCACAAAGTGTGTCACAACCGGCGACGCACTCAAGCGATAGAAAATGCCGTCGGTGATCGATAGCATTTTCTGATTGAATCCGTGTACCGGCCTCGAGTAAGCTCGGCGCAATCATCGGAGACAAATCATGTTCAACGCCCTCTCACAGCTTCGTACCGTCAGCGCCCTGCGCTCGGTGGCCGCTGCCCGGGTGAATGACGTTTGTGCTCCGGTCAGCTTTTATTTTGGGTATTGGTTTAGCCACTGGCGCGCCTGATACCCACACGGCGCCCACTTTAAACGGGTCGCCACCAGAGATTTCTCAACCCCCGGTCGGCTTCCCGACCGGGGGTTTTGTTTTTTCAGCCCCGCACATTTTTAGCGACACACCAGACAACCAGAGGATTCAACAATGAACTACGCCACTTATTACCGTTACGACAGTTTTACCGCCTGGCGATTTAGCAGCCTCCGCTCGGGACAGCCTGCCGCCTCCGATCGGTCACCCACAGGTGGCAAGCACACACACGCAGCCAATCCGGCCAATTGTCGAACACCCCAGTAGGGCCGAGTGCGCGGGAACGAACCCGCCGCCAGCCCAGGAAGCCCGAATATGAACTCGTCCGTCTCTGCTCTGCCGCTGTCCACCTTGAGCCCTGCCAATGAAGCGCTGACCCTGCGTCTGCCCAGCTCATTGCAACTCAAACAGCAACTGCCACTCAGCAACGCCCTGACCCAGCAAGTCGCCGCCCACCGCCAAGCGGTTCGCGCGATCCTCAACGGTGAAGACTCCCGTCTGCTGGTCATTGTCGGCCCTTGCTCGATTCACGACCCTCAGTCCGCCCTCGAATACGCCGGCAACCTCGCCCGCCTCGCTGCCGACGTCAGCGATGAAATGCTGCTGGTGATGCGCGCCTACGTCGAAAAACCCCGCACCACCATCGGCTGGAAAGGCCTGGCCTACGACCCGCAGCTTGATGGCAGCGACGACATGGCCGGCGGCTTGACCCTGTCCCGCGAGCTGATGCGCGAAATGCTCCGCCTGGGACTGCCGATTGCCACCGAACTGTTGCAACCGATGGCCGCCGGCTACTTCGACGATCTGCTGAGCTGGGTCGCTATTGGCGCTCGCACCACCGAGTCGCAGATCCACCGTGAAATGGCCAGCGGCCTGGGCATGCCGGTAGGCTTCAAGAATGGCACCGATGGCGGTGTCGGTGTGGCCAGCGACGCCATGCGCTCGGCCGCCCATCCGCATCGCCATTTCGGCGTCGACAGCCAGGGGCATCCGGCAATCATTCAAACGCCGGGCAATCCCGACACCCACCTGGTGCTGCGTGGCGGACACCGCGGGCCAAACTACGACCGCGACAGCGTCGCCCAGGTGAACAGCGATTTGACCAAACTGAAGATCCCGACCCGGATCATGGTCGACTGCAGCCATGCCAACAGCGGCAAAGACCCATTGCGTCAGCCAGCGGTGTTCAACGATGTGCTTGAACAGCGCCTGCAAGGTGATCGTTCACTGATCGGCATGATGATCGAAAGTCACCTGTTCGAAGGCTGCCAACCGCTGGGCCCGTCAATGCGTTACGGCGTGTCCGTCACGGATGGCTGCCTTGGCTGGAACGGGACGGAATTGTTGTTGCGCCAGGCAGCCGATCGGCTCAGAGCGCAGAGCAGCGATCAACAATCGGCGTGAGCCATACCCTCTTCCAGTCCTCCCATCGAGGACTGGACGTCGGAATCGAGACACGATGAACAGGCAAACGGTGTTCCCGAAGTAGGCCATCGCAGTAAAACGCGCTGTTACAGATAAAAAGATGTCCAAATATTCCGACCAAGACCTCATGTACTTTCGAACTTTCGTACATTTTCTATTCCGTTTTCAGCAGGTTACAGCGGCTTTTTCATACAACGCCGAACAGTGGGTGTGCTTTAGAGTGAGCCCATCAACACACCTCTGAACGACTGCGAAAAAGGAAAGAACATGCTACGGAATGCAACCACTCAGTATCCGATCCTGTTGGTCCACGGGCTCTTCGGCTTCGATCGCATCGGCAAGGTCGAACTCTTTCATGACGTCAAGCAGGCCCTCAGGAGTGCAGGCGCAAGAGTGTTTATCCCGCACCTGTCGGCTACCCATAGCAATGAAGCCCGCGGCGACCAACTTCTGGCGCAGGTCGAACGGGTACTGGAAGGAACCGGTGCAAACAAAGTCAACTTGATCGGCCACAGCCAAGGCGCACTCGCCGCACGTTATGCGGCAGCGACAGCGCCGGAGGCCATCGCTTCGGTGACGTCCGTCAGCGGACCGAATCACGGCTCGGAACTGGCCGACTTCCTGCGCAAGGCGCTGACGCCCGGCCGCCTGCCGGAACATGTCGCCGCGACGGTCGCAACGTTGTTTGCAGACTTTCTATCGTTGCTCAGCGGCCACCGTCACCTGCCGCAGAACGCCATCGCCGCTCTGAACGCCCTGACCACCGAAGGCGTAGGCGCGTTCAACGACAAATACCCCCAGGGTTTGCCGAAAACCTGGGGTGGCAAGGGTCGCGAACGGGTCGACGGCGTACATTATTACTCCTGGAGCGGCACCTTGCAGGGCGACATCCTGGACAAAGGGCTTGATGCACTGAGTCCACTGCACGGGTTTCTCCGCGCCTTTTCCCGATACTTCACCACCGAGCCCGAGCAGAACGACGGACTGGTTGGCCGCTACAGCTCCCATTTGGGTAAAGTCATCCGGTCCGACTATCCGCTGGATCATCTGGACAGCCTCAGCCAGACCGCCGGTCCGTTGCGCAAGGGCGTCGACCCGATTGCCCTGTATGTGCAGCATGCGGAGCGTCTGAGAAATGCCGGTCTATAAAGGAATGCCATACCGGCCTCCAGGGTCTGGACGGAACTTTGAGGAGAAATAGGCCACTGAATCCGGTAGGCTCAGCACTTTACTGAACATTGAAAGGAGCATTTTCCCATGCCTAAAGCCACTGCCCGTCACATCCTGGTTGCCTCGGAAGCCAAGTGCAACGAACTGAAAGCCCAGATCGAAGGCGGCGCCGATTTCGCCGAAGTCGCCAAAGCCAACTCCACTTGCCCGTCCAGCCGCCAGGGCGGTGATCTGGGTTCGTTTGGTCCAGGCCAGATGGTCAAGGAATTCGACACCGTGGTCTTCAGCGCACCGATCAACGTGGTGCAAGGCCCGGTCAAGACCCAGTTCGGTTACCACCTGCTGGAAGTGACCAGCCGTCAGGACTGATCAAGCCTCAAGTTTTCTACACAACGGCCCGCCTTTTGGTGGGCCGTTGTGTTTCGGTTACGTGATACGAGTGGCGAGGGAAGCGCCGCTAGCGTACAAATTGCGGTTACTGACCACCCGGCTCTAAGGCTGACAATGCGACTGGCGTTCCCTACTTTATTGTTCACGGCCGTGGCCCTGTTGTTGAGTGTCACTGGTGTGACTGCAGCACCGCAACATGCGTTGACCGTGTACGGTGAACCGGCGAAGTATCCTGCCGGCTTTAGTCATTTTGCCTACACAAACCCGCAAGCCCCCAAGGGTGGCACGATGCGCCGTTCGGCCGTCGAAATCGGTCATTTCGACCATATGTTGCCCTATATCGATAAAGGCATTGGCGTCACACAGGTCGACGGCCTGCTTTACTCGCCCCTCGCGCAGCGTTCACTGGATGAGCCTTACACCGTGTACGGTCTGGTGGCTGAGAAGATGGAGCGCTCGGATGACGGGTTGTTCCTGCGCTTCTACCTGAACCCCAAAGCCCGCTTCGCCGACGGCAAACCGATCACGGCCCAAGACGTACGCTACACCTTCGACCTGTTGATGACCCAGGGCAGCCTGCGTTATCGCACCCAATTTGCCGACGTCAAAGGCGTCGAAGTGGAATCACCCCTGACAGTTCGGTTCGACTTGAAGAGCAATGAAAACCGTACCCTGCCCCTCGATATCGCGACCTTGCCGGTGTTTCCCGAGCATTGGTGGAAGACTCGCGACTTCGCCAATGGCGGCGGTTACGAACCACCTTTGGGCAGTGGCCCCTACAGGGTGAGCAAAGTCGACTCCGGCCGCAGCATCACCTTCACGCGCAATGCCGACTGGTGGGGCAAGGATCTACCGGTCAGTCGCGGCCTCTACAACTTCGATCTTTTCAGCATCGAGTACTTCGGCGATACCGACGTCGCCCGCCAGGTGCTGCGCGGCGGTGCCTACGACTACAACCGCGAATTCTCCGCCACCGCTTACTCCATCGGCTATGACAGCCCGGCCCTGAGCGACGGGCGCCTACAAAAGGCGCACCTGGCAACACAAGCGCCCCAAACGGCTCAGGGCTTTGTGTTCAACCTGCAAAACCCGCTGTTCCAGGACCGCCGAGTGCGTCAGGCGCTGGCCATGCTCTGGGATTTCGAGTGGAGCAACCGGCAGATGATGCGCGACATGTACATCCGCCAGCAGAGCTACTTTTCCAACACCGACCTCGCCGCTCGACAACTGCCGGACGCCGGCGAACTGGCGATTCTCGAACCGCTGCGCGGGCAGATCCCCGACGAGGTTTTCACCCAGGTTTTCCAGGCACCGAAAACCGATGGCAGTGGCGTGATACGCGACAAACAGTTGCAGGCACTCGATTTGCTCAAACAGGCCGGCTGGAAACCCGATGGCGATCAGCTGGTCAATGCCGAAGGCAAGTCATTGAGTTTCACTTTCCTGGTCAGCCAGAACGGCATGGACCGATTGCTGCTGCCTTATAAGCGCACCCTGAAACAGATCGGCATCGACATGAACATCCGTCGCATCGACTCGTCCCAATACGTGAATCGCCTGATGAGCCGCGACTACGACATGATCGTCACCGGCTACCCGGTCACGACGTCGCCCGGGGGTGAACTGCTCAATTACTTCGGCTCGGTCTCGGCCAACGACCCTGGCGCCAATAACTACATGGTGTTGAAAAATCCGGCGGTCGACACACTGATCGCCGGGCTGATTCGCGCCACCACCCAACCCGAAATGCTGCACTACGCCCACGCCCTGGACCGGGTGCTGCAATGGAACTACTACTGGATTCCCAACTACTACCCGCCGGGCAGCTCCACCGTATGGTGGAATCGTTTCGGCAGGCCCAACGAGCAAGCGAGCAATGACGAAGCCATCGAGAGCTGGTGGGAAATCAGCACCACGCCGCTGACCAACCAACAGATGACCGCTGAGCAAATCAGCCGTGGCAGACCTGGAGGGCCGCACTGATGTGGGCTTACATACTGCGGCGTTTGCTGCTGATCATTCCGACGTTGGTGATCATTCTTCTGGTCAACTTCATCATCGTCCAGGCCGCGCCGGGCGGCCCGGTGGAACAGGCCATCGCGCACTTGCAAGGCATTGGCGGCGCGAGTGTCGGCGGCGGTTCCAGCGAACGCATGTCCGGCACCTCCCGATCCAGTCGCGGCCTCGACCCGCAACTGATCAAGGACATCGAAAAGCAGTACGGCTTCGATAAGCCGGCGCACGAACGCCTGTGGCTGATGCTCACCAGTTACGCGCGCCTGGACTTCGGCAAGAGCTTTTTCCGTGGTGCGACCGTCACCGACCTGATCCTGGAAAAAATGCCGGTGACCATCTCCCTTGGGCTCTGGGCGACGCTGATCACCTACCTGGTGTCGATTCCCTTGGGCATCCGCAAGGCCGTGCACCACGGCAGCCACTTCGATATCTGGAGCAGCACCGCGATCGTCATCGGCTACGCCATGCCGGCGTTCCTGTTCGCGATGTTCCTGATCGTGGTCTTCGCCGGCGGCACCTCGTTGAACTGGTTCCCGGTGCGCGGGCTGGTCTCGGACAACTTCGAATCGCTGTCGACCGTGGGCAAAATCGCCGATTACTTCTGGCACCTGGTATTGCCGGTGACGGCGCTGGTGATTGGCGGGTTCGCCACGCTGACCATTCTGACCAAGAACTCCTTCCTCAATGAAATCACGCGCCAATACGTGGTTACCGCCCGCGCCAAGGGCCTGAGCGAACGCCGAGTGCTCTACGGTCACGTGTTTCGCAACGCCATGCTGCTGGTGGTCTCAGGGATTCCCCAGGCGTTCATCAGCGTATTTTTCGCCGGTTCCTTGCTGATCGAAGTGATCTTCTCCCTCGACGGCCTGGGTCGCATGAGTTACGAGGCCGCGGTTTCACGGGACTATCCGGTGGTATTCGGTTCGCTGTTCATCTTCACGCTGTTCGGTCTCTTGATAAAAATCGTCGGCGACCTCTGCTACACCCTCGTGGACCCGCGTATCGACTTCGCCGCGAGGAACGCCTGATGTTCAAGCTCTCGCCGTTAGGTCGTCGTCGTTTTGAGCGTTTCAAGAAAAACCGTCGCGGCTGGTGGTCGCTGTGGCTGTTTGTCGGCCTGTTCCTGCTGACCCTCGGTGGCGAGCTGATCGCCAACGACAAACCGCTGATCGTCAGCTATCAGGGCTCCCTCTACTTCCCGGCCCTGAAGCGTCATACCGAGCAGGAATTTGGCGGGCAGCTGCCGTTCCAGGCGGACTACCGCAGCGATTATGTGCAGAAGCTGATTCACAAGGACGGTGGCTGGATGCTGTTCCCGCCAATCCCCTTCAGCGACGACACGCCGAACTACGACCTCAACCAACCCGCGCCCAGCCCTCCGACGAAGGTCAACTGGCTGGGCACCGACGATCAGGCGCGGGACGTGGCGGCCCGAGTGATTTTCGGTGCGCGGGTGTCGATCCTGTTTGCCTTGATGCTGACGTTTGTCAGCGCACTGATCGGCATCGCCGCCGGCGCCCTGCAAGGCTATTACGGCGGCTGGGTCGACCTGATCGGTCAACGGTTGCTGGAGGTTTGGTCGGGGCTGCCGGTGCTGTACCTGCTGATCATCCTGTCGGGTTTCGTCGAGCCCAATTTCTGGTGGCTGCTGGGGATCATGGCGCTGTTTTCCTGGCTGGCCCTGGTGGACGTGGTGCGCGCCGAGTTCCTGCGCGGACGCAACCTGGAATACGTCAAAGCCGCGCGGGCGCTGGGCCTGACCGACCGCAAGGTTATCGTCCGGCACATCCTGCCCAACGCAATGAATGCGACGCTGAGTTATCTGCCGTTCATTCTGACCGGAGCGATTTCCACCCTCACAGCGCTGGATTTCCTCGGTTTCGGCATGCCCGCCGGCAGTGCATCGCTGGGCGAGTTGATCGGTCAGGGCAAGCAGAACCTGCAAGCGCCGTGGCTGGGGCTGACGGCGTTTTTCACCCTGGCGCTGATTCTTTCTTTACTGGTGTTTATTGGCGAGGCGTTACGTGACGCCTTTGATCCCCGATCGTGATGCGGACGGCTGATATGAGTAACAACCTGATCGAGATTCGTGACCTGCGCGTGGCCTTCAGTGGCCAGACCGTGGTGCGCAATCTGTGCCTGGACATCCGCCCCGGCGAATGCCTGGCGCTGGTGGGCGAGTCGGGCTGCGGCAAGTCGGTGACCGCTCACTCGATCCTGCAACTGCTGCCCGAGACCGGCACCGAAACCACGGGCAGTATTTGCTACCGTGGCCGGGAGCTGGTCGGCGCTCCGGCCAAGGTGTTGCGAGAACTGCGGGGTAACCGCATCGCGATGATCTTCCAGGAGCCCATGACCTCGCTCAACCCGCTGCACAGCATCGAAAAGCAGATCGGCGAAACCCTGTTGCTGCACAAGGGCCTGGCCGGTAAAGCCGCGCAAGAGCGGATTCTCGAGTTGCTGCATCTGGTCGGCATTCAGAAACCCAAAGAGCGGCTCAAGGCCTATCCCCATCAATTGTCCGGCGGCCAGCGGCAACGGGTGATGATCGCCATGGCCTTGGCCTGCGAACCAGAGTTGCTGATCGCCGACGAGCCGACCACAGCGCTGGACGTGACGGTGCAGCGCAAGATCTTGCTGCTGCTCAAATCCCTGCAACAGCGTCTCGGCATGTCGCTGCTGCTGATCAGCCACGACCTCAATCTGGTGCGCAGCATTGCCCAGCGAGTCTGCGTGATGAAGGCCGGGGAAATCGTCGAGCAGGCACCTTGCGAAACACTGTTTACCGAACCGAAACATCCTTACAGCTGCGTCTTGCTGAACGCCGAACCGGATGGTGAAGCACTGCCCCGGGACGAGCGCGAGAACGTGCTGGAAGTGGATAATCTGCGCGTTCAGTTTGCCCTCGGTGGCGGGCTGTTTCAGCGCAAGACCTACCTGAAGGCCGTGGACGGCATCAGTCTGAACATTCAGCGCGGCAAGACGCTGGGTATTGTGGGCGAATCCGGCTCCGGCAAGTCGACGCTGGGTCAAGCAATCCTGCGCTTGCTCGATTCCGAAGGCGGCATTCGCTTTCAGGGTGCAGCGCTGGACGGCCTGTCGCAAAAACAGCTGCGGCCGTGGCGCAAGAAAATGCAGGTGGTGTTCCAGGACCCGTTTGGCAGCCTCAGCCCGCGGATGTCCGTGGCGCAGATCATCAGTGAAGGCCTTGAAGTGCATAGCCAGTTGACGGCTGACGAATGCAAGGCCGAAGTGATTCGGGCGCTGGAAGAAGTCGGCCTCGACCCGCAAAGCCGTCATCGCTACCCGCACGAGTTTTCCGGCGGCCAACGCCAACGCATCGCCATCGCCCGGGCGCTGGTGCTGAAACCGGCGCTGATCCTGCTGGACGAACCGACCTCTGCGCTGGATCGCACCGTGCAAAAACAAGTGGTCGCCCTGCTCCGCCAACTTCAGGAAAAACATGGCCTGACCTACCTGTTCATCAGCCACGACCTGGCGGTGGTCCGTGCCTTGGCTCACGACATGATCGTGATCAAGGACGGCAAAGTAGTAGAAAGCGGTGCCAGCCACGAAGTATTCGATTCACCGCAGCATCCCTATACCAAAGAGCTGTTGGCGGCGGCGCATCCTGGGGCCGTCCGATGAACACCACCGAAAGCCTCAAGGACTATCAGCGCGTTCGCTTGCTGGCGATCCGTTCGTTGTTCGAGATCATCGAGCAGTCCAGCGAAGGCACGGTGATTGTCGACCGCGACGCGAACATCGTCTGGATGAACGAGCGCTATGCCCGACGCTTTGGCCTGGAGTCGGCGGAAGTGGCGATCGGCAAGGCCTGCGAAAGCGTGATCCCCGGCAGTCTGTTGCGTGAGGTGGTGCGCACCGGTCGGCCGATTTTGCTCGACATGCAGGACACCCCCAAAGAACCGCTGGTGGTGATGCGCCTGCCGATTCATGACGACGCCGGCGTGGTGATCGGTGCCATCGGGTTTGCACTGTTTGACGAATTGCGCAGCCTCTCGCCGATGCTCAAGCGCTACATGAGCATGCAGGAAGAACTGGCGTCCACCCGCTCGCTGTTGCGAGCGCGGCAGACCAAGTACAACTTCGCGCACTTCATCGGCACCAGCGCCGCCAGCCTCGAAGTCAAACGCCGCGCCCGGCGCAGCGCGAGCGCCGAGTCTCCGGTATTGCTACTTGGTGAAACCGGCACCGGCAAAGAGCTGCTGGCCCAGGCGATCCACGGCGCTTCGCCGCGCGCGCACAAAGCCTTTGTCAGCATCAACAGCGCGGCGATTCCCGAATCGTTGCTGGAAGCGGAATTCTTCGGCACCGCGCCTGGCGCGTTTACCGGTGCTGATCGCAAGGGCCGCGCCGGCAAGTTACAGATTGCCCAGGGCGGCACCCTGTTTCTCGATGAAATCGGCGACATGCCGTTGCCACTGCAGAGCAAATTGCTGCGGGTACTGCAGGAGAAAGAATTCGAACCGGTGGGCTCCAACGAAGTGATCCAGAGCGATGTGCGGGTGATTGCCGCGACCTCCACGGATCTGGAAGCCGCAATCAAACGCGGTGAATTTCGCGCCGACCTGTATTACCGCCTCAACGTGCTGCCGATCCAGGTCCCGCCGCTGCGTGATCGACTCGATGACCTGCCCGCCCTCAGTGAAGCGATTCTGGAGGAGCTGCGCAGTCAGCACGAATTGAACCGCGAAGCCCTGGACCTGCTGGGTCAACATGCCTGGCCGGGGAATATTCGCGAGCTGCGCAATGTGCTGGAGCGCGCGGCATTGCTCAGCGATGACCTGATGCTGAATGCCACGGATATCCGCGCGGCGATTGGGACGTTCACACCGGTAGAGCGTGCGGCGCCGGTAACGATTGAGTCGGTTGCGCATGAGACGTTTAGTGAGGCTCGTGAGCGGTTTGATCGGCAGTTGATTGAAAGCACCCTCGCGCAATGCGGAGGGAAGGTGATTGAAGCGGCAGCGCGATTGGGGCTGGGGCGGTCGACGTTGTACAAGAAGATGGTGGCATTGGGGATTGCGGAGTCTCTATAAAGAGACACAAATCTCCATCGATAGACAGACCTTCGCGAGCAGGCTCGCCCCCACATTTAACCGCATTCGTGCACGCAACTCGGTCAACCTGTAGGAGCGAGCCTGCTCGCGATGAGTCCGGCATTGCCGACACAAGTCTCCAAATAGAGACAAACAACCAAAACCTCACTCAAACAATCTACATATTTCCTTATATTTCAACGGCTTGCCTGTCTGGCACGAAACTCGCTATAGCCCTCTCCCACCAAGATCCACCCTAAAAAAATAACAATCCAGGAGACACACCATGAGTGTGATCATTGCCTTGGCAGCTCTCACGCTGCTAATGCTCGCGGCCTACCGTGGCTACAGCGTTATCCTCTTTGCCCCGATCGCCGCCCTCGGCGCCGTTCTGCTCACCGACCCTTCCGCCGTCGCCCCCGCTTTCACTGGGGTGTTCATGGAGAAAATGGTCGGCTTCATCAAACTGTATTTTCCGGTATTCCTGCTCGGTGCAGTGTTCGGCAAGCTGATCGAGCTGTCGGGCTTTTCGCGCTCCATCGTCGCCGCGGCGATTCGCCTGCTCGGCACCCGCCAGGCAATGCTGGTGATCGTACTGGTCTGCGCCCTGCTGACTTACGGCGGCGTGTCGCTGTTCGTGGTGGTGTTCGCGGTCTACCCGTTTGCCGCTGAAATGTTCCGCCAGAGCAATATTCCCAAGCGACTCATCCCGGCGACCATCGCCCTCGGCGCCTTCTCGTTCACCATGGACGCCCTGCCCGGCACCCCGCAAATCCAGAACATCATCCCCAGCACCTTCTTCAACACCACCGCCTGGGCCGCACCTTGGCTGGGCCTGATCGGCGCGATCTTCGTGGTCTGCGCCGGCATGCTGTTTCTGCAGCGCCAACGCAACAAGGCTCAGCGCGCCGGTGAGGGTTATGGCACCGAACTGCGCAACGAGCCGGAAACCGCTGCCGACATCAAACTGCCCAACCCGTGGATCGCCGTGTCGCCGCTGTTGGCCGTCGGCATCATGAACCTGTTGTTCACCCAGTGGATTCCGCAGTGGTACGGCAAGACCCACAGCCTCGCGCTGCCGGGCATGGCCGCGCCGGTGACCACCGACATCGCCAAGCTCACCGCGATCTGGGCCGTTCAGGCAGCCTTGCTGGTCGGCATCATCATGGTGTTGGTGTTCGGCTTCCAGGCGATTCGCGGCAAGTTGGCCGAAGGCAGTCGAAGTGCGGTCAGCGGTTCGTTGCTGGCGGCGATGAACACCGCGTCGGAGTACGGCTTTGGTGCGGTGATCGCCTCCTTGCCGGGCTTCCTGGTGCTGGCCGACTGGCTCAAGAGCATCCCCAATCCGCTGGTCAACGAAGCGATTACCGTAACCTTGCTGGCCGGCATCACCGGTTCTGCGTCGGGCGGTATGAGTATCGCGCTGGCGGCCATGGCCAATGACTTCATCGCAGCGGCCCATGCGGCAAACATTCCGCTGGAAGTGCTGCACCGGGTGGCCGCAATGGCCAGTGGCGGCATGGACACCCTGCCGCACAACGGCGCGGTGATTACCTTGCTGGCGGTGACCGGCCTGACCCACCGCGAAGCCTACAAAGACATTTTCTGTATTACGCTGATCAAGACCCTGGCGGTTTTTGTGGTGATCGGTACTTTCTACGCCACTGGCATTGTGTGAGGTATTCATGACGACTCTTTCGGGCAAGACTGCACTGGTCACCGGTTCCACCAGCGGCATCGGCCTGGGCATCGCCCTCAGCCTGGCCAAGGCTGGCGCCAACCTGATCCTCAACGGTTTCGGTGATGCGTCCAAGGTGATTGCCGAGGTTGAGCAATTCGGTGGAAAGGTCGGCCATCACCCGGCTGACGTAAGCAACCCTGAGCAGATCGCCGACATGATCGCCTACGCCGAGCGTGAATTCGGCGGCGTGGACATCCTGGTCAACAACGCCGGTATTCAGCATGTGGCGCCGGTGGAAGACTTCCCGGCAGAGCGCTGGGACTCGATCATTGCGATCAACCTGTCGTCGGTATTCCACAGCACCCGTTTGAGTTTGCCAGGCATGCGCGCCAAGGGCTGGGGACGGATCATCAACATCGCTTCGGTGCATGGCCAGGTCGGCTCGGTGGGCAAAGCGGCTTACGTCGCGGCCAAGCATGGGGTCATCGGTTTGACCAAGGTGGTGGGCCTGGAAACGGCGACCACCAACGTCACCTGCAACGCCATCTGCCCGGGTTGGGTGTTGACGCCACTGGTGCAGAAGCAGATTGATGATCGCATCGCCAAAGGGGTCGACCCGCAACAGGCGCAGCATGATTTGCTGGCCGAGAAACAGCCTTCCCTGGAGTTTGTGACGCCGCCACAATTGGGCGAACTGGTGCTGTTTTTGTGCAGTGAGGCCGGTAGCCAGGTGCGTGGCGCGGCGTGGAATATCGATGGTGGGTGGTTGGCGCAATAACCCGCCACCAATCCCTGTGGCGAGGGAGCAAGCTCCCTCGCCACAAAAGCCAGTGTGCGTATACATAAGAAAGAAGAGGCAAGCCATGTCCGACATCCTCTGGCAACCCAGCGCCAAGCGCATCGGCAAAACCCGCATGGAGGCCTTTCGGCGCTTCATCAATCAGCAACACAACCTCCATGTCGACGACTACCCTGCCCTGCATCAATGGTCCATCGATCAGCGTGAAGCGTTCTGGCAGGCCATCGTCGATTTCTTCGACATCCGTTTCCACGATCAACCGGACGCTGTGCTGGTCGAGGGCGCGCAAATGCCCAGCGCCCAATGGTTTCCCGGCGCCACCCTGAACTTCGCCGAACACCTGATGCGCCGTCGCGACGATGCCGTGGCGGTCATTGCCATCGGCGAGAACGGCCAGCGTGAACACCTGACCTGGGCCGAACTGGCCGAGCATGTCGCCGGTTTCCAAAACAGCCTGAAAGCCGCCGGTGTTAGCCTCGGTGACCGCGTCGCGGCGTGCATGCCCAATACCTGGCAAACCCTCGTGGCGATGCTCGGCACCACCAGTCTGGGAGCGATCTGGTCCTGCTCCTCACCGGACTTCGGCACCCAGGGCGTCATCGATCGCTTCGGCCAGATCGAGCCCAAAGTGCTGATCACCTGCGCCGGTTACCGCTATGCCGGCAAGGACATCGACCAGACCGCCAAGGTCAATGAAATTCTTGAACGCTTGCCGTCCTTGCAGCAGTTGATTGTCGTGCCTTACGCCCGACCGCAGGCGCACATCGAACACTTCCACACCCGGGCCAACGTGACGCTCTGGGATGACTTCTACGACGCTGGCGGCGAGCCGGATTTCGTCCCCGTGCCCTTTGCGCATCCGCTGTACATCCTCTATTCCAGCGGCACCACTGGCGTGCCGAAGTGCATCATTCACAGTACCGGCGGCGTGTTGCTGCAACACGTCAAGGAACATGGCCTGCATTGCGACCTCGGCCCCGGCGACCGGTTGTTCTACTACACCACCTGCGGCTGGATGATGTGGAATTGGCTGGTCTCGGCGCTGGCCGTGGACAGCGCGGTGGTGCTGTACGACGGGTCGCCGTTTCATCCCGCCCCCGAGCGCCTGATCGATCTGATCGACGACGAATGCATCACTGTCTTCGGCACCAGCCCCAAGTACCTCGCGACCCTGGAAAGCAGCGGCATCAAACCTCGCGAAAGCCATGACCTGAGTAGCCTCAAAACCGTGCTCTGCACCGGTTCCGCGTTGTCGCCGCAGAGTTACGACTACGTTTACCGCGACGTCAAAGCTGACCTGTGCCTGGCCTCGATGTCTGGCGGCACCGACATCGTTTCGTGTTTTGTGAACAGCAATCCGCTGCAACCTGTGCGCCGTGGCGAGATACAAGGCAAAAGCCTGGGCATGGCGGTGGAAGTCTGGAACGACAACGGCCAGCCGGTGATCGGCGAAAAAGGTGAGCTGGTGTGCACCCGGCACTTCCCGGCAATCCCCATCGGATTCTGGAATGACCCCCAGCAGGAAAAGCTTCGCGCCTCGTATTTCAGTCAGTTCCCCGGAGTGTGGGCCCAAGGTGATTACGCGGAACAATTGCCCCATGGCGCGATGATGATCCACGGACGCTCCGACGCCGTGCTCAATCCCGGCGGCGTGCGCATCGGCACCGCCGAAATCTACCGTCAGGTGGAGAAAGTCCCGCAAGTGTTGGACAGCGTGGCTATTGGTCAGCAATGGCAGGATGACGTGCGGGTGGTGCTGTTCGTGCGATTGCGCGAGGGCGTCAAACTCGACGAAGCACTGCAGCAGCAGATTCGCCAGGTGATCCGCGCCAACACCACACCGCGGCATGTGCCGGCGAAGATTGTCGCGGTGACCGATATACCGCGCACCATCAGCGGCAAAATCGTGGAACTGGCGGTGCGCAACGTGGTGCATGGTGAGAAGGTAAAAAACACCGATGCCTTGGCCAATCCCGAAGCGCTTGAGCAGTTTCGGGATCGGCCGGAACTCGGAACTTAAACAATCATGCGGGTGTGTGTTAATCCATGTGCGAACCAGGCGGGCGCCTTCCACTGTCAGGATTCGGCGCAATAGCGTTGTTTAGAGTGATCAGAACCGGCTCGTCAATCGCGCTACCGGGGTTTGCTTCAAGCGCGCCGCGCAGGATGGACATATTGAGTTCATAACTACCCTTGTCCGTAAACAGCTGGCTCAGCAGCGAGGTGGTCACCGCCAGTGAGTCAGCATTTTCAAAGGCCTTGGAACTGGCGTGACAGGCACGGCCCTCATCTGAAACCGGCAGATGTCCCGACGCCAGGTTCAGCAGTGCAGCCACATCCAGCAATTGCCCTCTTTCACCGTTGCGTCCTGCATCGCGGGCATAGCTGACATCATCAGTTTGTGCAGCACCGTGGAACACCTCATGAATCAAGTCGTCTGCCACGACGTCATGGTTGAAGCCCAGACCGATGAAGTGCTTGTTGATATTGGGCGTATAGATTTCGATGAATTTCGTGTCGGCCTGGTCTTTTGCAGCTTTCCATTGCTTGTAATCGTCCATGTTGAAAGCAGCAATATTGTTAGTGTTCTTGAGCGGATCGAGAAAAATATTACTGATGGAAAGACCTGCAAAGTCTGCCCTGACCAATCTCAGATAGTTCAACAACCGTTCGAATGCGTCGCTCGAGTTGCTTCCCAGCATTACTTTGATGATTGCGTTGCGTTGCTTCGTCAAGTCAAGACGGGTCAAGACGTTGATCGCGTTGTCGATTTTTGTACGCGCCAGCGGCAAGCTTTGCTCAATGAACCGTCGGGTATAGCTGACGGGCAATGTCTTATTGAATCGCGGCAACCGGATAGGGGCCTGAAAGGTGAAGTTTTTCAGTTTTGGCCCCCAGGGTTTGCCCAGTCGATCAAGGGCATACCATTGGTGGGCCTTCCGCCCGGCCACCACCGTTAGCGCGTTACCGGTTACACCATGGGGTCGCCAGGTACCCTGTCCGGTGATATCGGCGCTATTGGCTGCGCGAACCAGGTCGTAGGTTTTATGACGGCCATTGAGTTTGTGCAACTGGGACTGCGCCAGTCCGAGCATCTCTTGAGCCTGCCTGTTAAAGCGTAGCGCCCCCTTATGGACGAGTTTCCCGACTCCGAACAATGCCGTAGGCACGCCATCCACGGGGTTGAAGAGGGAAACAGATGTGACGAAAGCGAGCTTGGTCAGGCGGACGGCTTTGGAAGCCATGGAGATAGCCTTCGCCGAGATGCTGAGTGCTTTGGCGCCAGCCCCCACAAGCCCCCCACCCACTGCGATGACATCCATAACGCAGCCATACATCCCATCGACCATCCGATTGTGCTCCCCGGAAGATAGATCCTCGATGCACTTTTTAAAGGGAACGACCAGATCGACAATATACGTCGCAGTTTCTTCGCCTTTTTTGCGCTGGGTTTCAAGCACTGTTGGCACAGTGGCTACTGCTTCAAGTTCGTCAAACGTCATCATCGGACGATGATTGACGATGAACTTGGCAATTCTAACAAGCTGCGGATTTTCAAAATTCTGATAAACGCTCTGCTTGCGCTCCGATGGCGTAGCCGGCGCGGCAAGTTCACCCAACTTGTCAATTATCGCCACGCTGCTGCTGGCTGAACTGGCCTCTACAAGACCATCAGTGTATTCACTGAGGATAATCGGCAATCGTTCTGGATCCATCGGTATCTGTTGCGCTGTCAGATCACCTTTAAAATCCACTCTGGCGACGCCCTGCAGTTTTCCGGTGTTGGCGATCAGCGCACCAAGCGTGTTGTTTCTACGTAGTTCACCACGCAAGGTAAACAGTTCATAGCACGTAACAGTGTTTCCATGAGCCGCGCACATGACAATACCAAAACGCCCCGTAACAGCATCTTTGCCTTGTTGGGTTTCGTAGTTTTTTTTAATTGTAAACGGCCCCCCAAAACGGCTGGAAGAGGTCTCTATCGCCGGGCCGCGAAGGGTAAAGAAGGTGATCTTGCCTTTCAGAAAAGTTTCCAGATCGAAGGGAGGCATGTGTGAAAGGGCCATCTTCACATTTCTGACCACCGCATTGTTCAAACTGCCGAGGTAACCCCGCAGTTGGCGGTGATACTTATGATCATTAGGCTCCAGCCGCTGCAGCCTCGGATAGCTTTTGTGAATGCTGACGATGGATGGATCATAGTAACCTTCATGTTTTTGATTAGTAATACTTGAAAGCAAATCGGGCGCACCGTAAGCGTGTTCGTCGGGGAACACCCCAAGCAGATCCCACTCGCCACCCACCAGGTCACCGGACATATGCAGGTCGACCATAGACATGGCGGTATGTGAGCCAGGTAGGCCGGGTTGCTGATAGAGCGTTTTATCTTCCAGGGCACACGTTGGCTCGACACCCCTGATCGCCGCCCGTGCGATGTCTTTTCTGCTTGGAATGGCGCTGGTATAGGCGCGGGCAAGGTGCGTGCGGTCCACGTACTCCTCGAACTTTGTCATTGCCCGCTCAGTCGTTTCCTTTTCCGCTTGCTTAAGTTCCGTTGTCGTCACCACGTCATTCATCAAGGCCCAGTCAACGATTGGATCGAGCATTGCCAAATCCCGCAGGCGTGCCAGCGGATCACTGACGGGCTCCAGTTCGGCATACGCCATAATCTGCGTATACGTCAAAACCCGCGAAGCGCCCTTGGTGACCGCTTCCACCAGGGCAACTCCAACGCAGAAGGACACCCAGCCAACCGAACCCATCATCAGCGACGACGGGACACCCTTGACCAGAAATTCTGGCGCGATTTCCGCCAGCAGCAGGTGCGATGCCAATGGCGCCACGACAGGATTCACCCAGCCTTTGCTGTGTAGAAAGGTTTCCAGATCCTTGCGCACGACCGACGAAGATCGTTCGACATGGGTCGGTGCATACAAATCGAACCCGCCGATACTCTTTCTGGCTTGAGCGTTACCAATGTGCGGATACACCTCCAGCAAAATAGCGGTTATCAATAGTTGCCCAAGACCCTGTGCAGAGACGTCTTGCCCGGATGTTGCACCGAACCAGTCCAGTTCCTTCAGGAGTTTCATGGCGCAGGCTTGGGCCGCCGGATACTTGGCCAACCGAACGATACATTCGGCGGCGTTATCGTGCGTTGCAACAGTGCCACCCGTTTCGCGGTACAGTGTGTCCAGCAGCTTTTTGTCCGCAGTTATAAGTTTTGCAGTGGCCTGACGAATATCGTTAAGTTGCTCGGCAGACAATACGATCAACGATTGATCATCGGTGATGATCTGCCCCCAATAATTGCCAAAATGATCGACTTCAGGACAATCAAACTCGAAGTAACCGATCAGGTTTGTGAGCTGCGCAACGGTCTTTGGCACATGGAAGCCATAAAATTGAAGCCACTGATCGACAATCACAATGTTGTCCGCCCACAGGCAACCTCCGGCCTCTTTGGCGATGTCCGCCAAGATCTCCATTGAAGCTCGAACAGCCTTACGGTGGTCAAAATATCCCAGCGCGACGAGGTCTCTCCAACCATGGCCGTCATACACTTCCAGCTTGCCAGAATGGGTAACACGAATAAGTTCGGCGTCACCCATGTTTTCCTGGGTGAGTGCGCTTCTTATTGCAACCGTATTGAGCAATTCGTTGAACAGAACGCTTCCCGGCACATAGATCTCATACAACGACGAGCCCTGCTTTAACTCCATCTCGTAATCAAACCAATCTATTGTTTTGTCGCTACTGCAATCTGTCAGACAACCGTTCAGTTTGTCCAAAATCAATTTTTGTTCATAATCTGCCAGACAAGCTTTCAGTTCACCCAAAATCAATTTCCGCTCAGCGGCATCCGCGTCTTGACGCAATGCCTCTTCTCTGCCGAAACCACCCAGAGGTTTATAGAACTTATCACTTAATTCAAAATACATAGCCCAACCTTAATAAATTAGCTGACTGACTTATTCAGTCCTGGCCGATCTTACTTACTCAAACCGAACAATCCAGAGCAAATCTATTAAGTAACATTTCCAACAGACCAACCACAGTACAACTAGCCAGCCAAAAACCGGCCCATCAAATCACGCGCTCCGAATGTCAAGCAACTTACAAAAGTGGCACCCCTAAAGTTCCAGATGTAACTTCAGATTATTAGTCAACAATCAGCATGCTTTAATTCTTTTCACCGACAACACCTGCGACAACTAACTTGTTATAGGTGCTGCCGAAGACAGCTCCTATGGGGTCAGTCCATCAGCCCCCATTCACCCGGTGGTGTATGGGGGCCGGGCGTGGCTTCGGCGTGCATTTTCAGCCGCAGGCGCAGGTTGTTCAATGAATCCGCATGTTTCAACGCCTCTGCTTCATCGATCGCACCCTCGACAAACAGCTCGAACAGCGCCCCATCGAAGGTCTGCATCCCCGCCTCTGAAGACTTCTCCATGATCCCTTTCAATTCTGAAAACTCATTGCGCCGGATCAGGTCGCCGATGGTCGGCGTGCCGATCATCACTTCCACCGCCGCCCGTCGCTGACCGTCCCGGGTGTGTACCAACCGCTGGGACACGAACGCCTTGAGGTTGTTGCCCAGGTCGTGAAGCAGCTGCGTGCGGCGCTCCTCGGGAAAGAAATTGATGATCCGGTCCAGCGCCTGATGGGCGTTGTGGGCATGCAGGGTGGAAATCACCAGATGACCGGTATCGGCAAATGCCAGTGCATGCTCCATGGTTTCGCGGTCACGGATTTCGCCGATCAGCACCACATCCGGCGCCTGGCGCAGGGTGTTCTTCAGTGCAGCATGAAAACTGCGGGTATCGACGCCGACCTCGCGCTGGTTGATGATCGATTTCTTGTGCCGATGGATGTACTCGACCGGGTCTTCGATGGTGATGATGTGGCCACTGCTGTGGCGATTGCGATAGTCGATCAATGCCGCCAGCGAGGTTGATTTGCCCGAGTCGGTGGCGCCGACGAACAGCATCAGTCCTTGTTTGAGCATCACCGTTTCGAGCAGCACCGATGGCAGCTTGAGGTCTTCGAAACGCGGAATGTCGAGTTTGATATTGCGTGCCACGATTGACACATCGTTGCGTTGTTTGAAGATGTTGACCCGAAAGCGCCCGACACCGGTCAAAGAGATCGCCAGGTTCATTTCCAGCTCCCGGTCGAACTCCAGACGCTGTTCGGCGTCCATGATGGACGCGGCAATGGCCGCGACTTCTCCCGGTTTGAACGGCTGATCGGCCAAGGGTTTGAGCACACCCTCGAACCGTGCGCTGGGTGGCGCACCGGTAGACAGATAAAGATCGGAGCCATTCTGGCTGGCCAGGAGCCTTAACAGTGCATCGATTTCCATGGCAAAAAGCACCCGCGAAGCATTCAATGAATAAAAATGACCCAAAAAGGGTCATACAGCGTCTACTGCGGTACAAGGATAGTTGACGCCGCTACACCGACTTAAATGCAGGACATTTTGATGAACGCATCACCGACCGGCAGCGATGCCCAGGCCTTGATTGCCCGACTGGACTGGAGACGCAGCCCGCTGGGCGCTGCCAGTACCTGGCCGCAAAGCCTGCGAACCGCCGTGGATATTGTGATTCATTCGCCGATGCCCATGCTGTTGCTGTGGGGGCCGCAGCTCACGCAGATCTACAACGACGGCTTTGCCCTGCTGGCCGGCAGCAAGCATCCACACGCATTCGGACAGCCGACACACCTGATCTGGCCAGAGTTAAAAGACTTTACCGACCCCATTTACAGCGCAGTCCTACAAGGACAGGTGCGGACCTACAGCGAACAGCGCTTCACCTTGCAGCGTGATGGCCATGATTCCGACTTCTGGCTGGACCTGACCTACAGCCCCATCCGCGATGAAAGCGCCCAGGTCGCCGGGATTCTGGTCACTGCCATCGAAACCAACGAACGCCGACGCATCGCCCTCGAACTCGAACAGCGTTCGGCTGCCAGCCTCAAGGCCCAGCACGAAACCGAGGAGCGTCTGCAACTGGCCCTCGCGGCCACCGACGCCGTCGGTACCTGGGACTGGGACATAAACGAAGACCGCTTCATTGCCGACACCCACTTCGCCCAATTACACGGCATCGATCCGCTGCTCGCCAGCCAGTTGCCCATCAGCGCCTACCTTCAGGGCGTGCACCCGGAAGACCGCGCCATGGTCGCCCGCAGCATCAAGTACTCCATCACCCATGGCACCGAGTATGCCGAGGAATATCGCCTGTTGCAGGCCGACGGTCAGGTGCGCTGGGTGTTTGCCCGGGGTCGTTGCTACAAGGACCACCATGGCCGGCCGATCCGCTTCCTCGGCGCCGCCCTGGACCTGACCGAACGTAAACACACAGAACAAGCCTTGCGGCAAAGCCAGACCGAGCTGCAACTGATCATCAACGCCATGCCCATCCTGATCAGCTACGTGGACAGCGAAGAACGCTTTCGCCTGAACAATGCGGCCTACCTCGACTGGTACGGGCTGACGCCTCAGGAGCTCTTTGGCAAAACCATCCGTGAAGTACTGGGTGAAGAAGCCTATGCCTTGCGTGCCGAACACATCGCCCAGGCACTGTCCGGCAAGCCTTGTTGTTTCAGCATCAGCACCCCGCACCGTGATGGCAGCATCCGCCATGCCCTGATGAATTACTTGCCGCGCCACGGTTCGGATGGTGCGGTGAATGGTTTCTACATCTTTGTGATCGACGAAACCGAGCGCAAACAGACCGAAGAGGCCCTGCGCAATCTCAATGAAACGCTCGAGGAACGAGTCGCCGCCCGCACCCAACAATTGGCTGAGGCCAACCAGCGACTGCAGAACGAGATGTTCGAACGCGAGCGCGCCGAAGAGGCGTTGCGGCATGCGCAGAAAATGGAAGCGCTCGGCCAGCTCACCGGTGGCATCGCCCATGACTTCAACAATATGCTCACCGGGATCATCGGCAGCCTCGACTTGATGCAGCGCTACATCGCCGACGGGCGCGCCGCCGAGGTGGGCCGTTTCAGCGAGGCGGCCGTGTCCTCGGCCAACCGCGCCGCCGCCCTGACCCATCGCCTGCTGGCGTTTTCCCGGCGGCAGTCACTGGACCGCAAACCGCTGAACGCCAATGATCTGATCCATTCCCTGGAAGATCTGCTCAGCCGGACCAAGGGCGACCACATCGAGCTCAAACTGCAATTGGCCGATGATGTCTGGCCGGTCAGCACCGACGTCAGCCAGCTGGAAAATGCCCTGCTCAATCTGGTGATCAATGCCCGGGACGCCATGCCCGATGGCGGCGAGTTGCGGATCGAAACGGCCAACGTTTACCTCGACAGCAGTGACATCAACACCCTGGAACCGGTCAAGGCCGGGGATTACCTGATGATTGCCGTCAGCGACAACGGCACCGGCATGACACCGTCGGTGCTGGCCAAGGCCTTCGACCCGTTCTTCACCACCAAACCCATCGGCCAGGGCACCGGTCTTGGGCTGTCGATGATCTATGGTTTTGCTCAACAGTCGGGCGGGCATGTCAGCCTGTTCAGCTTGCCGGGCCAGGGCACCAGCGTTCGCCTGTACTTGCCGCGGCTGCACGCCGCAGAACCCGAAAACGTGCTGATGCCGGTCACCAGCGAAGCGCCGGCCGCGATTGCCGGTGAAACCGTGGTGTTGGTGGAGGACGATCCGGCGGTGCGCATGCTGGTGCTTGACCTGCTCAACGAGCTGGGTTATCACGCCCATGAAGCCGAAGACGCGAAGACCGCCCTGCCCCTGCTGGAATCCGACCTGCGGGTCGATTTGCTGGTCACCGATGTAGGGCTGCCGGGAATGAACGGTCGGCAACTGGCGGAGATTGCGCGCCAGCATCGCCCCGAACTCAAAGTGCTGTTCATGACCGGTTACGCGGAAAAAGCCGCCGAGCGCCAGGGTTTCCTGGAGGAAGGCATGGACATGGTGGCCAAGCCCTTTTCCATGGACCTGTTGGCCAACAAGATTCGCGCGATGATCGGCCAACCGGAGTGAGTTGAGGCATAATCGCGCGCCATGCTGTCACCACCGTTGTAAGGTACCTGCCCCAATGAAAGCTCAAGCCCGCCATATTCTGGTGAAAACCTCGGAAGAAGCCGAGCAGCTCAAACAACGCATCGCCAAGGGCGAAGCCTTCGATGTGCTGGCCAAGAAGTATTCCACCTGCCCGTCCGGCAAGCGCGGCGGCGATCTGGGTGAAGTGCGGCCCGGGCAGATGGTCGGGGTGATCGATGCCGTGATCTTCAAAAAACCGTTGAGGGTTGTGCACGGACCGATCAAGAGCAAGTTCGGCTATCACCTGGTGCAGGTGTTTTACCGGGACTAATCGATTGGCCTTTGGGCCTTTGGGCCTCTGTGGCGAGGGAGCTTGCTCCCGCTGGGCTGCGGAGCGGCCCCAAGTTTTTGTGAGCGCTGCGCACTCAAGCGGGAGCAAGCTCCCTCGCCACAAAATCTGCATTTTAATCTTTAGGGATCAGCGCCCCCGGCACTTGAATCACCCGACTCGCCAACCGATGCCCCGCTTCAGCAGCCTCGACCGGGCTGCCTCCTTTCAGGCGACTGGCCAAATACGCCGCGCTAAATGAATCCCCCGCCGCCGTGGTGTCCACGACCCGCTCGACCACCTGCGCCGGCACTTCAAACGACTCTCCATCACAACGAATCAG
This sequence comes from Pseudomonas silensiensis, assembly GCF_050434865.1. Taxonomy (NCBI): domain Bacteria; kingdom Pseudomonadati; phylum Pseudomonadota; class Gammaproteobacteria; order Pseudomonadales; family Pseudomonadaceae; genus Pseudomonas; species Pseudomonas silensiensis. The sequence continues at coordinate 119,054 of NZ_JBNDJH010000001.1, read as the reverse complement.
ACACGCCTCGGCGCCGCGCTTGAGTACCACTTCAGGCGTGCCAATCTGTTCGTAAGCAGCAAATACCGCCTCGCAATCGGAAAAATCAAACAGTGCCTGTTCGTCATCGACGGTCAGCAACGCGAGGTCGACATAGGGCAGAACGCTGCGATAGGCCGCCCGTGCGTCTTCGATCGACGCCCACAAACGTGGCCGGTAATTGTTGTCGAACACGATCCGCGCATCCCGCTGCCGGGCTTCGATCAGGGTTTCCAGTAACTTCTCCCGACCTTGCACACCCAGTACCGCCAAGGTGATGCCACTGAAATACAGCACATCGTAATCCGGCAGTGCCACCAGGATCGGCGCGGCGGCCGGGGTGGTGAAACAATCACGGACTGCCGCTTCATTGCGCCAGTAAAGAAAACGCCGCTCGCCGGCAGCGTCAGTCTGGATGCAATACAAACCGGGCAATCGGCCGGGCAAGCGCTGGACCATTCCGAGCCCGATGTTTTCGTCGGCCCAACTCTGGCACATGGCATCGCTGAAACTGTCGTCGCCCAGCGCAGTGACGTAATCCACCGTGCCGCCCTCGCCCAACTCCCGGGACAGGTAGACCGCCGTGTTCAAGGTATCGCCACCGAAACTCTGTTGCAGGCTGCCGTCGGCGCGTTGCTGCAACTCGATCATGCATTCGCCGATCAGGGCGATGCGCGGGGTGTTGGGGCCGAGGGTGCTGATGGTGTTCATTGTTGAATTCTCATGTTGACCCGCTCACGACTGCTGCGCAGCCGGACGTAGCCTGCGGCAACTGCTACACGTGCGTGGCGAACCCGCTTTATGTAGCCGCTGGCGAAGCCTGCGTTCGAGCGCGAAGCGGTCGCAAAACGGCCGGACGCGAATCAAGCCTTAGAAACAGGTTTCCATGGTCTCGATGACATTCAGCTGCTCATCCACCAAGCACCCGATACGCCACTTGTCGAACGTCAGGCACGGGTGCGAAGTGCCGAAGGAAATAATGTCCCCCACCCGTAACTCAACCCCCGGCGCCACGGTCATGAACGCATGCTGGTCCATCACTGCCGTCACCTTGCAGGCGCTGACGTCGTCGCCCGTCGCCGGCACCACGCCCGCCTTGTAACGCAACAGTGGCACCGGCAACCCGGCATCGTAGGCCACGTCGCGTTTACCCAGGGCGATCACCGCAAAGCCTGGTTCCGGCAACGACTGCACGTGAGCCCAGACTTCCAGCGCCGGGCGCAGGCCTTCGTGCAGGTCGCTGCGGCGGTCGAGCACGCAACATTGTGCTTCTTTGTAGATGCCGTGATCGTGGGCCACGTAGCTGCCGGGACGCAGCACGCTGAGGAAACGCCCGCCGGCGTTCTGCGCTTCGAAGGATTCAGCGATCAGGTCATACCAGGCCGAACCCGACGCCGTGATGATCGGCTTGGGAATGGCGAACGCGCCGCTGTCCTGCAATTGCACGGCCAGGCGTACCAACGAATCAGCGAACGCACGGATGCCGCTCACCGCGTGATCGCCGTGAATCACCCCTTCGTAACCTTCGATCCCGGTCAGCGCCAGGGCTGGTTGTGCAGCAATGGCTTTGGCCAGCGCGACCACTTCGTCTTCCGTGCGGCAACCGCAACGACCGCCGACCACGCCGTACTCGATCATCACGTTCAAGCGCACTCCACGCGAGGCGAAATACGCCCCAAGGTCTGCGACGTTGTCCGGGTGATCGACCATGCAATGGAATTCGAAGGCCGGATCGGCCAGCAGATCGGCGATCAGCGCCATGTTTGGCGTACCGACCAATTGGTTGGCCATCAGTACCCGATGCACGCCATGGGCGTAAGCCGCGCGGGTTTGCGTGGCGCTGGCCAGGGTGATGCCCCAGGCACCGGCGTCCAGTTGGCGGCGAAACAGTGCCGGGGTCATGCTGGTTTTGCCGTGGGGGGCGAGCTCGGCACCGCTGTTGCTGACAAAGGTCTGCATCCAGCGAATATTGTGTTCCAGCGCTTCGCGGTGCAGCACCAGCGCAGGCAGGCTGACGTCGCGCACCAGATTGGCGCCTGTGTGGGCAAAGCCCTTTTCCACGGTGGCAGTATTTTTGGCAGAAAACATGGTCGAACTCCTCACATTCGCGGCCGCGGGCAGCCGCGGTTATTCGTTGATGCGACGGGCCAGGCTGTTGGCACTGTCGATCAGCACCCGGCGGTAGTCGTTGTAATTGTTCTTGGCATCGGCCCGTGGGGCGACGATGCACAGGGTCGCAATGGCCACGCCGTTCGGGTCTTTCACCGGGGCGGCGAAGCAATGGGTAAAGGTGTCGGCAACGCTATCGAAAGAGAAGAAGCCGTCGATAGCGGCCTGACGGATTTCACCGAGAAACTGTTCAAGCGGCAGGCGTTCACCGTTGGGCAGGATGAAGTCGTCGTGATCAATCAGGTCGACGATTTCCTGGTCGCTCAAGTGCGCCAGCAGCAGGCGCCCGGAAGCGGTCCAGGGAATCGGCGCGTTCTCGCCGATGTCCGAGGAAATGCGGAAATGCCGCTCACCCTCTTTCATCAAGGCCACGGTGTATTTTCGCCCGTTGAGCAGGCACATCTGCGCGGTTTCGCGGGTCTGGCTGACGATCTCCTGCAAGGCATGATCGGCCTCGCGGGTCAGGTCGAAATGGCGTAAATGCGCCTGCCCGAGGAAATACAGCTGACGGCCGAGGTAGACGTGACCGTCCTTGCCCACGGCCTCCAGAATCCGTCGTTCCAGCAGGGAGGCAACCAACTCGTAGACCGTGGATTTCGGGCTGCCGATGCCGCTGGCGATTTCGTTCGGGCGCAGGGGCTTGCCGACTTCCTTGAGGAAATCGAGGATATCGAACGCCCGGTCCAGACCGCGAGCCCGGCGCTTGATGGTGTCTTCGGTCATGTCAGTGGTTCTCATACAAAGTCGCCGGGATAGTAACTGGCCGGGATGGTGGTGTCAGTCAGGACCACCCCTCACCCCCCGCCCTCCCGAAACGTCGGACCGCCCCAAGGGGTAGAGGGAGCCTGACCGTATCGATGCTTGAATATCTGACTGACATCACAACCCGCATCGATACAAATCAGTCCCCTCGCCCTCCGGGAGAGGGTTAGGGTGAAGGCGCTCCTCAGCTCACCGCAAATCTCAGGCCTTTTTCTTGTACGCGATGCAGTCGATCTCGACCTTGCAATCGACCATCATGTTCGCCTGCACACAGGCCCGGGCCGGGGCGTGCTCGGGTTTGAAGTATTCGGAGAATACCTTGTTGAAACTGGTGAAATCCCTTGGGTCCTCCAGCCACACACCCGCACGCACCACATCTTCCAGGCCATAACCGGCCTCTTCGAGAATCGCGATCAGGTTCTTCATGGTCTGGTGGGTCTGCTCGACGATGCCACCGACAATGATTTCACCATCCATCGCCGGCACCTGCCCGGAAACGTGCAGCCAGCCATCGGCTTCAACGGCACGGGCGAAAGGACGAGGCTGACCGCCAGCGGCAGTACTGCCAGTGCCGTAACGAGTAATGCTCATGAGTGTTTCTCCTGATTGAAACGTTAAAGACTTCTTTTGAAAAAATCAGAACCGCGTGTTCTTGAGAAATTCAGCCAGACGCGGTGATTGCGGGCGTTCGAACAGTTCCTTGGGTGGCCCCTGCTCTTCGATCCGCCCCTGATTCATGAAAACGATTTTGTCCGAGACCTCGAAAGCGAAGCGCATTTCGTGGGTCACCAGCAGCATGGTCATGCCGTCCTCGGCCAGGCCTTTGATCACGCTCAGCACTTCGCCCACCAGTTCCGGATCAAGGGCCGAAGTGACTTCGTCGAACAGCATCAGGCTCGGGTTCATCGCAATCGCCCGGGCAATCGCCACGCGCTGCTGCTGACCACCGGACAACTGGCCGGGGAAGTGATCGCGCCTTTCCAGCAAGCCGACCCGCTCCAGCCATTTTTCTGCCAAGGCCACCGCCTCATCCTTGTGCAGCTTTTTGACCTTGAGCAAACCGAGGGTGACGTTCTGCAACGCCGTGAGGTGCGGAAACAGGTTGAACTGCTGGAACGCCATGCCGGTCATGGCCCGATGCCGGGCGATGACTTTTTCCGGGTGCCGCACGCGCTTGCCGTTGACCTCGTCATAACCGATGGACTCGCCATCGAGCATGATCTGCCCGCCCTGGAACTCTTCGAGCATGTTCACGCAACGCAGCAGCGTGGTCTTGCCCGAACCGCTGGAACCGATCAGCGTCACGACGTTGCCGCGCTGCATAGTCAGGTCGACGCCCTTGAGCACTTCGAGCTGGCCGTACTTTTTGTGCAACCCGCGAATGTCCAGCAGGGGCTGACCGTTTTGAGCATCTTTTGCGTTAGAGAGCGAAGATTGAGTCATGGCAAGGCCACCCGCTTTTCAATGTGCCGGCCGAGTAATTCGATGGCGTAGTTGATGACGAAAAACAGAAATCCGGCGAACAGGTAAAACTCCAGGGTCATGAACGTCCGGGCGATAATCTGCTGCGTACTGAGCAGCAACTCGGCGACACCGATCACCGACAACAGCGTCGAGGCCTTGACGATCTCGGTGGAGGAATTGACCCAGGTCGGCAAGATCTGCCGCAACGCCTGAGGCAACAACACGTAACCGAGCGCTTGATAAAACGTCAGGCCGATGGCCTTGCTCGCTTCCATCTGGCCGCTGGGCAGTGCTTGCAACGCGCCGCGCACAATCTCGGCGACGTGAGAACCGCAAAACAGTGTCAGCCCCAACGCACCGGCCTGAAAGGCACTGATCTGCCAGCCCAGCGCGGGCGCCATATAGAAGCAGGCGAGTACCAAGACAAACACCGGCGTGCCGCGAATGATGTCGACGTAAAACCGAAACGGCGCGCGCATCCAGAACTTGCCGTACGTCAGCACCAGACCGGCGACGATGCCGACCATCGTGCCCAACAGAATCGCCAGGGCCGAGACCTGCACACTGGTCAAAAATCCCTGCCACAGCACTTCCCGGGCAACCCACAACTCATGCAACCAACTAGGGGATTCGTACATGTGGCCTCCTATCGGCGAATCGCCAGACGCTGCTCGAGGTAACGCAGCATCATGGCAATGAGGTAACAGGCCGCCACATAGAGCGCTGTGGTCACCAGCCAGGTTTCAATCACCCGGTAGCTCTCGACATTGATCTTGCGCGCGTAATAGGTCAGCTCCGGCACGGCAATCGCCGCGGCCAGCGAGGTGTCCTTGAACAGCGAAATGAAGTTGTTCGACAAGGCCGGCAGCACATTGCGCAGCATCACCGGCACGGTGACGTACGCCTTGACCTGCCACTCGCCCAGACCGATTGCCAACCCGGCCTCACGTTGCCCCTTGGGAATGCTCAATAGCCCCCCGCGAAACACTTCAGTCAGATAGGCCCCGGCATACAGCGACAGCGTGATGATGAACGACGGAATCTTGTCCAGACGGATCCCCAGGCTCGGCAAGGCAAAGTAGATCAACAGAATCAACACCAGAATCGGCGTGTTACGGATCACCGTCACATACACCGACGCCAGCACCCGCAACGCGCGGTGCTTTGACAGCAAAGCAAACGCCATCATCAGGCCGATCACGCAACCGATGGCGATCGACACCAACGCCAGCTCAAGGCCCAGACCGAGCCCCGCCAGCAAGGTGTCGAAATCGCGCCACACGGCGGCAAAATTCAACTGATAGTTCATGGTCAGCAGTACCTTGAACGGGGCGATCGGAACCGCCCCGCTCTCACGGGATCATTTGAATTCGACGGGGAAACCGATGGCTGGCGACGGCAGATCGACCCCGAACCACTGCTTGAACGACGCCGCGTAGGTCGGGAACTCCACGCCAGTCATGCCTTCATGCAAAACGGTGTTGACGAAGTTCAGCCAATCCTGATCGCCGCGTTTGACGGCGCAGGCGTAGGTTTGCGGGCTCCAGGCGTAGGTCGGGCTGCGATAGCGGCCCGGGTTCTGCACCATCAGGTATTTCACCGACGACTGATCGGTGGCCGCGGCGTCGGCACGACCGGAGTTCACCGCCTGATACATCAGGTCCACGCTGTCGTACTGATCGACCTTGGCTTTGGGCAACGCCTGATGCACCAGTTCTTCGGCGTACACGTTCTGCAACACCGCCACGGTCACGCCGTCACCGGCAGCTTTAAGGTCTTCGATTTCCTTGTACTTGCTGTTGGCCGGCAGCAGCAGGCCGACACCTTCGCGGTAGTACGGCAGCGTGAACGCCACTTGCTGCGCTCGGCTGGCAGTCACGGTGATGAACTGACAGCTCATGTCGACCTTGTCGGTCAGCAGGTTGGGAATCCGCGCATCGGACGACTGCACCACGAACTCGACCTTGCTCGGGTCGTTGAACAACCCCTTGGCCACCATCCGCGCGATATCGATATCAAACCCCTGCAACTTGCCGTCCGCTCCCTGGAAGTGCCACGGCGCATTGGTACTGCCCGTGCCCACAATCAGTTTCCCGCGGGCCAGCACGCTATCGAGCTTGCTGTCCGCCGCCTGGGCCACACCCATGACAGCAGCCGAAGCCGCGAGAACAAAAACACACGCTTTAAACAAGGAAGGTCGGCGATGCATGGCAAGCACTCCAGGGTGATGGTTATTCCGCTATACCGGATATTGGTATGTAACAACGGAATAGACAGCAGAAAGTGTGCCACAGACGACGAAGAGTGTCTTAGAGGAAATGGAAAATGTTTTGAATCAAGGAGATGTCAGCGACCGGTCAAACCACGTCACCGCACACGGCGGCTGAAAAGCGCTACCGTTGGCTACAGAGATGAGTCGACATGAAACAAAATGACGCGTGTAACAACATCCTGGTACTCAAAGTACAAGGAGAATTTCCCCGCGAAAATTGTCAACGGTGTGGCGATAACGCCACAACGTTGACCGCTATGGCGAAATCGTTTTGTGCCTGAGTAATCAAGAAAATTCGAATGCCAATCAAAGATTCAGCGGGGAGGTTCGTCTCAACCTCAGCCCACCAAAACCAATTTCAAGTTGCGAAATTTTCCACCGTTCTCATTCCCTACCAGCATTAAACTAAAAAAATCGTAGTCACCCTCAGCTACTGTTTTGTCTACGGAAAAATTGAACTCATACGGTGTGAAGTCGGACCCACTCTTTACATCGATTTGCTTGCGCAGACCTGAAAGTTCTAGCGCTAGGTTGGCGTAGCTTGTGGTCACATCTGTAAAAAGACCTTCGAATGAAAAATGGTACTTGCCAAGTTTCAGCTCCAAATTTTGTCCGACGTTAGCGCCACCCTTCACGTGACAGTAACCATCACGAAATTCGGCCCAGGCGGGGGTAGAGGGAGGCAGGTGGATCTGCCAGTATTTCTCGCCTTGTGTGAACTCACTATCGACTATCAGATTATCTTTACTTCCAACTAAATTTTTACCGGTCATGGTGTAACTCCTGTCAGTGTGAAAAAGTCCCTCCCTGTGCTCCATAAAGTGCATGGCACCGTATGAAAACAGTCCGGCTATTCAGCGCGGGGCCAAAAATAATCACAACTGTCAAACTTGACAGGTCTGTCAACTAACCGACCAACGGCACGATCTGTTTCAGACGCTCCTCCGCTGACCAAATAGACCTGTAATTTTTGACAGTAGACCTATCCTCCCCTCTCCTTTACCGTCAGCAGACACTTGGTGCCCTGTGAAAAAGGAGATTTCAATGAGCTCAACAAACGCGCGCAAAGCACTGGCCCCGGTCTACCGCAAAGCCCTGAAAACCTGGCGTCCGGTCATCCTCTACTTCGGCAGTCAGCACTGCCCCGCCTGCGAAACAGCCGGGCCGATTTTTCGTCAGATCGGCGAGCGATATCGCCATCACGCGAACATCTACATGCTCAATACCAGCGAATCACCCCGCCACCCGAACGTCACCGGCACTCCGACCGTGTTGTTTTACAAGGATGGGAAGCTGCTGAAGAAGCTCAAAGGAATCGGCACTGAGCAAACCCTGCAGGAAGACTTCGCCAGGCACATTGGCAAGGTGAAACCGACAACGACGAAGCGTAAACCGGCTCACGATCTGGCGTGGTTGCGTCAGACCCTGCGAATGTTGCGCACTGTGCCTCGCGCAACTCGGCAGTTGAATCGGCGGGTGTGCTGTTAGATTGCTTTCGCGCTTAGCGATTTTTGACCTGCTCGATATACCTGGCGACCGCCGCAGACTTCTCGAACCGACGATAAATCAACGACAACCACGAACTCGCCTCGCACCCTTTGATTGCCCTGTACAACACACCGGGCAAACCCACATGCCCGACCACCGATTCTGGCACCACCGCCACGCCCTGCCCCAACGACACCAATGCAATGACCGCCACCAGCCCACCCGGTTGCGCCCCCAGTTTCGGTGCAAATCCACCCTCGGCGGCGACTTGCAGGGTGCCGCTGATTTGCTCCGGCAGGATGAACGTCTCGTTCTGCAAATGTTCCGGACCAATCTCTGGCAATCGGCACAGCCAGGACTCGGCCGACACCGCCAGCACAAAACCTTCTGCGTCCAGGCGAATGGCATCCAGGCCTTCCGGCAAAGTCATGGGTGAGCGGACATAGCCAATATCGAAACGCCCCTCGACCACCATCATCGGCAATGACGCCATGGGACTTTCCCGCACGTTCAGGCTGACGTCAGGACACTCGCGGCTGAAGGCTTGCACTTGTTTCTGCAGCAAGCCCGAATACACCGCCGAAGCCACGTAACCCAGTTCGATATGGCCAATATCCCCGCGCCCGGCACGCTGGGCGTTGTACTGAGCGTATTCGAATTGCCGCACTGTCGCCTCCGCTTCGATCAGCAGCGCGGCGCCGGCCTCGGTCAGGCTGACTTCACGTGTCTGGCGCACGAACAATCGCGTGCCGAGTTCGTTCTCCATGTCCTGGATCTGTCGAGTCAAGGTCGGCGGTGCGATACCGAGTTGTTCGGCGGCGCGGGTGAAGTTGCCTTGCCGGGCAACGGCCAGAAAATAGCGGAAATGCCGAATATCCATCGTTGCGTTAGCTCAAAGGTAATGAAGTGACAAGGCGTACCTAACAAGGAAAGTAGCAGCCGGCGATAAGCTGCACTGACTTTTACAGTAGAGAAACGCTGCCATGCCCGTCAAACCCAAGGTAAGTCCGCGACTGACGTTACTCACAGCCTCAGGCGTTTGCTCGCTGATCGTTCTCGACACCAACATTGTCGCCGTCACCCTGCCAGCGATCGCCCGCGACCTGGGCGCTAACTTTGCCGACATCGAATGGGTCGTCAGCGCTTACATGCTGGCCTTCGCCGCTCTTTTGTTGCCGGCTGGCAGCATTGCCGACCGCTTCGGCCGGCAAAAAACCTTGCTCTGTGGGCTGGGCATTTTCATCCTTGCGTCCATCGGTTGCGGTGCCGCGCCCAATGCGCTGTTCCTCGACATCGCCCGGGCGATCAAGGGTGTCGGCGCGGCCTTGCTGCTGACCTCGGCCCTCGCCTCCATCGGCCACACCTTTCACGATGAAGTGGAACGGGCCAAGGCCTGGGCGTTCTGGGGCGCGTGCATGGGGGTGGCGATGACCGCCGCGCCGACGGTCGGCGGGCTGATCACCGAATACATGGGCTGGCGCTGGATTTTCTACCTTAACCTGCCCGTCGGAGTGTTCCTGATGGTGATGGTCTGGCGCGCCGTGCCGGAGTCCCGCGACACTCAGTCCGCACGCCTCGATCCCTGGGGCAGCCTGGCGTTCAGTGCGAGTTTGTTGTGCCTGATCTGGGGCCTGATCGAGGCGAACCGGATCGGCTGGAGCAACCCGTTGACCTACGCTCGGCTGATCGGCGGCGCCTTGTTGCTGGGGCTGTTCGTAGTGATTGAACGGCTGCAGCGGCGGCCAATGGTTGACCTGCAACTGTTCAAGCATCCGCGTTTCATCGGCGCGCTATTGGGCATGTTTGCCTACGCCGGTTGCGCTCAGGTGATGATGACCCTGCTGCCGTTCTACCTGCAAAACGGCCTGGGTTTCTCGGCCATCGCTTCAGGGCTGGGGATGTTGCCGTTTGCCCTGACCATGCTGATTTGCCCGCGCATCGGCGTACGTCTGGCGAGTCGATTTGCCCCTGCCACATTGATGGCTGCCGGTTTGACCCTGGTCGGCAGCGGCAACCTGCTCAGTGCCTGGGCAGTCAGCAGCGGCGGTTACCTGCCCTTCGCCCTGGCGATTGCCGTGACGGGCGCCGGTGCCGGGCTGCTAAACGGCGATACGCAAAAGAACATCATGGCCTGCGTGCCACGGGAGCGCACTGGCATGGCCTCAGGCATGAGCACCACCATGCGCTTCAGCGCCATCGTGCTGGCCATCGGCGTGTTCGGTGCGTTGCTGTCCAGTCATACCGAGCTGTTGTTGCGCACCAGTCTGTCGGAACATGGCACGCAATGGCTCGATCAAACACAGAGCATTGCTTCACGGGTGGTGGCCGGCGACATGACGGCGGCGATGGGCCTGTTGCCGGAAACCGCGCGCACGGTGGTCGAGCCGTTGGCCCGGCAAGCCTTCGTCGGTGGTTTCAGCCTGCTGCTTTGGGTTGCAGGCCTGCTGGCATTGCTGGGTGCGCTGGTGGTGGGCACGCTGATGCGCAATCCGATCCCTGCCCCGTCGACTGCGGCCCTCGGTGCTAAGGCTTGAACTTCGCCAATACCCGCTGGGCATTCGCTTCGCAACCCATGCCCTCGGGTCGCGACTGAATGTTGTCGATCACCTCCAACAGCTGCGCCTTGCTCTGCGCCAGGTGCAGCTGCATCTCTTCGATCTGTTCGACTTTGCGCGTGAGACCCGCCAGCAATTCGTCTTGCTTGAACTCACCGGTCGCGCTGTCCGGCAACAACTGCTTCAACTCTTCCAGGCTGAACCCGGCCTGCTGGGCGCAAAGGATGATCTTCAGGGTTTGCAACGCTTGGTCGGGATAATGCCGGTAACCGTTGGCCCGGCGCTCCACCTGCCGAATCAAACCCTGAGCCTCGTAAAACCGAATGCGCGACGCGTTCAACCCGCTTAACTGCGCCAATTCACCAATCTTCATCACGGCCTCATTTACCTGCTTGACATTAAAGTTAACTTTAAGCTTAGCCTCTACTCATCACTGATGAGGAGTCAAGTATGTCGCCCTTCCAAGCGTTGAATTTGCCCAACGGCCAGACCATCGGCAACCGCATCGCCAAAGCCGCGATGGAAGAGAACCTCGCCGATGCCGAGCAGGCACCCGCTGAGGCCTTGTTCCGTCTGTATCAGGCGTGGGCCGAAGGCGAAACCGGCCTGTTGCTGACCGGTAACGTGATGATCGACCGCCGCGCCATGACCGGCCCCGGTGGTGTGGTGCTGGAGGATGAACGGCACCTTGAACGTTTTCGCCAGTGGGCAACGATTGGCCGGGCCGGTGGCGCGCAGTTCTGGATGCAGCTCAATCATCCTGGCCGCCAGACCATGGCCAACCTCGGCCAGCAAGCGTTGGCGCCTTCGGCGGTGGCGCTGGACCTGGGTGGGTTCTCGAAGATGTTTGCCGAACCCAAACCCATGAGCGAGCGCGGCATCGAAGACGTCATCCAACGCTTCGCCACCAGCGCTGCCCTGGCGGAAAAAGCCGGCTTCACCGGGGTGCAGATTCATGCCGCACACGGTTATCTGCTCAGCCAGTTCCTCTCGCCCTTGACCAATCGCCGAACCGACCGCTGGGGCGGTTCCCTGGAAAATCGCGCGCGCTTGTTGTTGGCCGTGGTCAGCGCCGTGCGCAAGGTCGTGTCGCCGCAATTTTGCGTGGCGGTGAAGCTCAACTCGGCGGATTTCCAGCGCGGCGGTTTCGATGCCGACGATGCTCGGCAAGTCATCCAGTGGCTCAACGATCAACCGATCGATCTGCTGGAACTCTCCGGCGGCAGCTACGAAGCCCCCGCCATGCAAGGCGAGGCCCGGGATGGCAGGACCCTGGCGCGTGAAGCGTATTTTCTGGAGATGGCCGGTGAGCTGGCCAGTGTGGCGAAGATGCCGGTGATGGTGACGGGTGGGATTCGACGCCTGGCGATCGTCGAACAGGTGCTCGACAGTGGCATCGCCATGGCCGGCATCGGCACGGCGCTGGCGATTGAACCTCAACTGGTCAAACGCTGGCGCGAAGGCCAGAACAGTCACCCGCAACTGCCGCCGATTCTCTGGAAGCGCAAACCCCTGGCAGCACTGGCGAGCATGGCCGTCGTGAAGTTCCAGCTCAATCGCCTGAGCCGTGGGCGCAAGACCCGTCCTGACGTTTCGGCGTTATGGGCGTTGATTCTCGACCGCGTGTACATCGCCCGGCGGACTCGCCAGTACCGGCAGGCGATGAACAGGTCATAGTGCTTATCGCCCCGAGAAGCGCAATCTGGATAGCTGACGCAAATCCCCTGCGCGATAGTAATCATCGGTCCAGCTGTCATCCGCCGCCAACGGCTGGACCTGCTTGAGCGCGAGTTTTTTGGCGAAGTAGCGAAAGCGGTAATGCTCGTAGAACCGCAGCAGCTCCAGACCATAACGGTCTGCCAGATCGGTATCTCCGCGAATGATCAGGTAGTTCTCGTCATTGCCATTGCTGGCCGCGGCACTGAGGTTATGGCTGCCGCTGATGATCGTCGGCGCATCGCTGGTGAAATCCGTCACGACGGCTTTGGTGTGCACCAGCAGGTTGCCCTTCTGACCCTTCATGTTCTCTCGCAGCCACCCTTCCAGCCCGGTGTTGAGCAGCGCGGTGGCGGCGAATTCGGCGGTGCGGTCGGCGTGGAAACCGGTGATACGACTGGCGGTGTTTTGCAGGCCGTAACGCAAGATGTCGTCGTGGGGCTGGCCGAGCAAACCGTTCAGGATGTCGTCGGGCAAGGCGAACGCAGTGACGAACAGCACGTCCTTTTTCGCGGCGTTGATGATTTCGACAAACTCATCCAGATCCCCTCCGCCCGAGCGTGGAGAGAACCCGGCGAACGTCGGTTGCAGCGGATCCATCGGGTTGTTTTGGGTGATCCAGTTTCGGCTGGCGCCGACATCCGCCGGGTTTGCCCAGACCTGCTCGAAGGTGTGCAGATAGCTGGCGCTGACGCGTGTGTCGTCCAGCACATGCACCACGTTGGCCTGGCGGTAAACGCCGTTGGGCGTGAAATTGGTGCTGCCGCACAGCACCGCTTCGGGTTGATGCTGCCCCGCCGCGTCGAGCCGGCTCAGCACCATGAATTTGTTGTGGAAGATATTGTGGGTGACCCGCCCGCGCTTGTTCTCTGCCGGGATTTTTTCCAGGCTGGTTTCGTTCAGGGTGGTGTCTTCATCACCCGGTTGAGCGTGATACAGGACTCGAATGTTGACCCCACGCTCGAACGCGGCATTGACCGCATCGACGATGGCCTGCAATTCATACTCGTAGATGGCAATGTCCAGCGCCCACTGGCCATCCACCGCACGCTCGATAAACCCCAGCAAACGCCCGAGCAAACCGTTTTCCAGCCATTGCCGCGGGGCATCCGGCCAGGCTTCGATGGGCAGGTTCTTGTTGGCGCTGATCAGCGCGTCGAGCTCGGGAAACTTGCGCTGGAACGCCTGGCTGGCAGCCACTGCGCGATTGAAGATCACGCTTTGGTGATTCGGCTGACCATTGTCGGAGGTGACCGTCACTTCCAGGAATTCACCCAGTTGCGGCGCATCAACGCTGCCGTAGGCCAGGTGGATTCGGTAATGGATCGTCATCCCCGGATTGACCGCGTAATCGGCCCAGCGAAATTTCTGCAACGGTGCGATATCGCTGGGGGTCGCGTGAAACTGGGGAAAGGTATGCACCTTGCCGGGGAAGGTCAGGCTGTTGAACAGGAATAGCCAAGGCTTGGGACCTTGCTGTTTTTCGATGGCGAAACCCAAGAGGCCTTTGCGGCGGGGTTCGGCCAGGTCCATGGCCAACAGCACGCCATTGGTACCGGCGTAGGCCTTGACGCGAAAATCATCCTGATGGTTGGCGGCTAGAACGCGCATGGTTCACTCCTGTGAAAGACTGCTGCGACCTCTACATGTCATCGATATGCCGGTACTCGGCCTGCAAGTCGGCAGCCAGGATTTTAGACCGTCCAAGCCGAATCGGCCCACGTTCGATGTCGATCAGCAGCCCCGGACAATCAAGCGCCGGCAACATCGACCAGTCCTTCAATCGGCCATCGGTCACCAGCAACAAGCGCTGATGTTCCGCCGGAAAACGTTTTTGTCGTGCCGCCAGCCAGCGCCCTGCCTCACCCAGCGCCGCCAGTAACGGCGTACCACCGCCAGCTCCCAGCCCATCAAGCCAGTTGCGCAAACCCGCGGAGGCTTTCAACCCTTGCACCTGCCACTTCGGCACATGACCACTGGCAGTCAGCAACGCCAGACGCGCACGTTGGCGATAGGCATCGTCGAACAGTTGCGCGAGCAAGCCCTTGGCATCGCTCAACGCCTGATGGCGACGAGTCGAAGCCGAGGCGTCGACGATCACCAACCACAGTTCGTGGGGCGAACGGGTGCGCAGGTGAAACAAGACATCGTCGCGTTGACGCGGGCGGCCGTTCAGCAATGTGCCCGGCCAGTTGATCGAGCCGCTGCGCGCCGCGTGACGCTTACCCTGCTTGCCATTGTCCAGTCGTCCGGCGCGGGGTCTGGCATTCGCCCCCGCGTCAGATCGAGGGCGAATGCCTAGGGCTTTTTTGGCCAGCTCGGCACGTCACGTCGTACGCCGACCGGGAGCGCCTGAGCGGGCATTTCCCCCCATTGGCCCTGGCCTTCGCTTGGGGTGGAATGCTGGGTGGAAGGCGGCTGGCTTTGTTGCCGTGTCGGAGGCGACTGCTCGCGGCGACGATGGCGCAAGGCAAATTCGGCGACGGCGTCGATATCTTCCTCGGCGATGCTGCTCGCCCCACGCCACGCCGCGTGGGCACGCGCCGCGCGCAACCAGACCAGGTCGGCCCGCAAGCCATCGACACCGGCGGCAAAGCAGCGCTCGGTAATCTGCGCCAGTGCATGATCGTCGAGCGGGATGCTTGCCAGCGCGCTGCGCGCCTTCTGGCAACGTTCGCGCAGAGACTGCTGTTGGCTTTCCCATTCGGCGCAGAAGCTGTGGGGATCGCTGTCAAAATCCAGCCGTCGGCGGATGATCTGGCCGCGCTCAGTCGGTGCTGTATGGCCACTGAGGGCGACGTTCAGGCCAAAGCGGTCGAGCAATTGCGGACGCAGCTCACCCTCTTCCGGGTTCATGGTGCCGATCAGCACGAACTTCGCCGAATGCCGATGGGAAATGCCGTCGCGTTCGATCAGGTTGGTGCCGCTGGCGGCCACATCCAGCAGCAGGTCCACCAGGTGATCGGGCAATAAATTGACCTCATCCACGTAGAGCACGCCGCCGTCAGCCTTGGCCAGTACACCGGGGGAAAACTGTGCGCGACCCTCGCTCAGGGCGGCGTCCAGGTCGAGGGTGCCCACCAGCCGTTCTTCGGTGGCGCCGAGCGGCAAGGTGACGAATTGGCCGCTGGCCAGTAGATCCGCCAGGCCTCGGGCCAGGGTCGATTTGGCCATGCCGCGCGGGCCTTCGATCAGCACGCCGCCAATTTTCGGGTCGATGGCGGTCAGGTAGAGGGCGAGCTTGAGATCGTCGGCGCCGACCACGGCGGAAAGCGGGAAATGGGGGGTGTCGGTCATGGTTTGTCTGGGTCCGTGGTCGTTGATTTGGTGGTGGGGTGTCAGGGGGATCGCCCCCTCACCCTAACCCTCTCCCCAGAGGGGCGAGGGGACTGATCGGGTTGTTTAAACGAAATTCTGCGACCTGGGCCTTCAGGTTGAACTCAAGTTTTGGAAACGATGTAGATCAGCCCCCTCTCCCCTCTGGGGAGAGGGTTGGGGTGAGGGGTGGATTTCAGGCCGTAAAAAATACCGAAACAACCACTACCCCTCCTCCTCAATATCCAACAACAAATTCTCCAGCGCCTCTCGATACTCACCCGGCTCCTTCCACATCCCCCGCTGCTGCGCCTCCAGCATTCGCTCAGTCATGTCGCGCAACGCATGCGGATTATGTTCGCGGACAAAGTCCCGGGTCGCCGGATCCAGCAAGTACGCATCTGCCAGCAACGCATACTGGTGATCGTCGATCAGCTGCGTTGTAGCGTCGAAAGCAAACAGGTTATCGACCGTCGCCGCCAGTTCAAACGCGCCCTTATAGCCGTGGCGCTTCACGCCGTCGATCCACTTCGGATTGGCTGCCCGGGAGCGAATCACCCGGTTCAGCTCTTCCTTCAACGTGCGGATCTTCGGCAAGTCCGGCTGGCTGTGGTCGCCATGGTAACTGGCCGCCGCTTCACCACTGAGGCTCTCCACGGCCGCGAGCATGCCGCCCTGGAATTGGTAATAGTCGTTGGAATCGAGCAAGTCGTGTTCACGGTTGTCCTGGTTTTGCAGCACGGCTTGCACCTGGCTCAGGCGCTGAGCGAACTGTTCTCGCGCCGCGGTGCCTTCGTCAGAGCCGCCGTAAGCGTAGCCACCCCAGTTCAGATAAACCTCGGCCAGGTCGTCGCGACTCTGCCACAGACGACCATCGATGGCGCCCTGCACGCCCGCACCGTAAGCACCGGGCTTGGCGCCAAAGATGCGCCAACCGGCCTGACGCTTCGCCGCGTCTTCATCCAGCCCCGATTGCATCAACGCTTCGCGCTCGGCACGCACCTTGGCGGCCAAGGGGTTGAGGTCGTCCGGTTCGTCGAGGGCGGCGACCGCTTGCACGGCGGCGTCGAACAGGCGGATCAGATTGGCAAAGGCATCGCGGAAGAATCCGGAGACGCGCAACGTCACGTCCACGCGCGGACGGTCCAGCAGACTCAGCGGCAGAATTTCGAAGTCGTCGACCCGCTGACTGCCCGTCGCCCAGACCGGGCGCACGCCCATCAACGCCATGGCCTGGGCGATGTCGTCGCCACCGGTGCGCATGGTCGCGGTGCCCCACACCGACAGACCGAGCTGACGCAGGTGATCGCCATGGTCTTGCAGGTGTCGTTCAAGAATCAGGTTGGCCGACTGGAAACCGATGCGCCACGCGGTGGTGGTCGGCAGGTTACGCACGTCCACCGAATAGAAGTTGCGCCCGGTCGGCAGCACATCGAGCCGACCGCGACTCGGCGCACCGCTGGGGCCGGCCGGCACGAAGCGGCCGTTCAGGGCGTCGAGCAGACCGCGCATTTCCGCCGGGCCGCAGGCGTCCAGCCTAGGCGCGACGACTTCGCGCAGGCTGTCGATGATGGCGCTGACCTCATCCCAACTCGCCTCCTGTGGGAGCAGGCCTTTGTGGCGAGGGAGCTTGCTCCCGCTGGACTGCGCAGCAGTCCCATCTTTTGGGTCCGCTTCGCGAACCAACGGGAGCAAGCTCCCTCGCCACAAAGGCTCGTTTCCAAAGGGTTCGGCGTTGGTATTCAGGGTTTGCGTGATGAGTTGCGCGGCGAACAGCTCCAGACGCTCGCGGGTATCGCCCGCCGTGCGCCAGACTTCATCACTGAGGGATTGCAGTTCCATCGGCTGCGGTCCGGTCCAAGGTTCGGCCAGCGCACAATCCAGCGGATCGAAGCCCAACGTGAACGCCTTGGCCAAGGCCCGCAGCAGACTCGATTGCGCACCACGCCCATCGCCACGCGGAATGCGCAACAACGCCAACAAGGTATCGATGCGCAATCGCCCGGTCGGTGACTCGCCAAACACATGCAGGCCGTCGCGAATCTGCGACTCTTTCAAGTCGCACAAATAGGTGTCCAGACGCGGCAGCCAGATCGCCGCATCGGCATCGCTGTCGAGTTTTTCGTCCAGTTGCAGTTCGCGGTCGATGTGCGTCTCGCGCACCAATTGCAGGATGTCGCGCTGCAATTCCCGGGCACGGCGCGGATCGAGCAATTGCGCTTCGTAATACTCGTCGGCAAGTAATTCGAGGTTGCGTAACGGGCCGTACGTTTCAGCGCGGGTCAGCGGCGGCATCAGGTGATCGATGATCACCGCCTGCGTACGGCGCTTGGCCTGGGCGCCCTCGCCCGGATCGTTGACGATAAAGGGATAGATGTTCGGCAGCGGACCGAGCAGCGCATCCGGCCAGCAATGCTCGGACAGCCCGACGCCTTTGCCCGGCAGCCATTCGAGGTTGCCGTGCTTGCCGACGTGGATCACGCCGTGGGCGCCGTAGGTGTTGCGCAACCAGAAATAGAACGCCAGATAACCGTGAGGCGGCACCAGGTCCGGGTCGTGATACACCGCACTCGGGTCCACCTGATAACCCCGCGCCGGTTGAATGCCGACGAAGGTCAGGCCAAAACGCAGCCCGGCGATCATCATTCGCCCGCCACGGCACATCGGATCGCTTTGCGGCGCGCCCCAACGTTCCAGCACGGCTTGGCGATTGGACTCGGGCAAGGCGTTGAACATCAGCAGGTAGTCGTCCATCGACAGACTTTGCTGACACGGACGCTGGTCGAGGGTGTCGAGGTCATTGCTGACGCCGCCGAGCAATTGCTGGATCAACGCGGTGCCCGTGTCGGGCAATTCGGCGGGCAGCGGATAACCTTCTTTATGCAGCGCACGCAGGATGTTCAGCGCCGCGGCCGGAGTGTCGAGGCCGACACCATTGCCGATGCGACCGTCGCGGGTCGGATAATTGGCGAGGATCAAGGCGATGCGTTTTTCAGCATTGGGCACTCGCGCCAGATCAATCCAGCGCCGCGCCAGTTCGGCGACAAAATCCATGCGTTCCGGTTGTGGTCGATAGCAGACCACATCGGATTGGCTGCGCTCGCTGCGCCAGGCCAGGTCTTTGAAGCTGATCGGTCGGCTGATGATCCGCCCGTCCAGTTCCGGCAGCGCAATGTGCATCGCCAGATCACGCGGACCGAGGCCTTGTTCGCTGGCGCGCCAACCGGGTTCGTTGTCCTGAGCGCAGATCGCCTGGATCACCGGAATGTTGCGGCGAAACGGTCGCAAATGCGGCGCTTCAGGGCTGGATTGCGCGAAACCGGTGGTGTTGAGAATCACCCCCGCCTCGACTTCGTCCAACAGGTCCTCGACCACCGTCAGGCAGCCGGGCTCTTTCAAACTGGCCAGGGCAATTGGCAACGGGTTCAACCCTGCCGCCTGCAAACGCTGGCAGAAAACATCGATGAAACCGGTGTTCGCCGCCTGCAAATGCGAGCGGTAGAACAGCACCGCCGCGACCGGTTGATCGGCTTGCCAATCGGCTTGCCAATCCTTCAGTTCAGCGGGGCTTTTGTGCGGGTGGTAAATCGCCGTGCGCGGCAGGGTTTGCGGCTCGGCCCAGGCGTAATCGCGATCCAGCCAACGATTGGCGAGGCAGCGGAAAAAATCCAGGGCATTGCTCATGCCGCCCTGACGCAGAAACTGCCAGAGGCGGTCGCGGTCTTCCGCGCCCACCGTGCTTAGGTCGCTGAGTTCCGGGTCCGGGCGGTCATCGCCGGGCACCAGAATCAGCTGCACGCCGCGCTCCGACAGTTGCACCAGTTGCTCCACGCCGTAACGCCAATAGGCGATGCCGCCGTGCAGCGAAATCAGAATCACCTTGGCGTGGCGCAGCACTTCGTCGACATACAGGTCGACCGACGCGTGGTTCTGCACCTGCATCGGGTTGGCCAGGCGCACACTCGGGTAATCGTCGGGCAACTGCTGCGCGGCTTCGGCGAGCAGCGCGAGGCTGGAGTCGCCGCTGCACAGGATCACCAGCTCGGCGGGGGTTTGTCCAAGGTCGGCAATGTTGTCATCCGACACGAAACCGCCGGGCTGGGTCCTGAGCAGGTGCATGGCTTAAACGCTGAGCGCAGCGCGCAATTGCGATTCGAGCAGCGCGGCGTCCAGTTCCTGGCCGATCAACACCAGACGCGTGGTGCGCGCTTCAGCGGCGCCCCACTGACGGTCGAAGTGCTTGTCGAAACGGGTGCCCACGCCCTGGATCAGCAGGCGCATCGGCTTGTTCGGGATCGCCGCGAAGCCTTTCACGCGCAGAATGCCGTGCTGGACCACCAATTGGGTCAGCGCGTCCAGCAGCAGGCTTTCGTCGGCTTGAGGCAGTTCGATGGAGATGGAGTCGAACGCGTCGTGGTCGTGATCGTCTTCACCTTCATGGTGATGATCATGATGGCTGTGACGGCTGTCGATGTGTTCTTCGGAGCCGGCGCCGAGGCCGATCAGTACGTCCAGTGGCACGCGACCGCTGCTGGCTTCGATGACTTTTACTGCAGGCGGCAGTTCTTCAGCGACTTCCAGGCGTACACGGGCCAGGTCTTCAGGGCTGATCAGGTCGGCCTTGTTGAGGATCACCAGGTCGGCGCTGGCCAGTTGATCGGCGAACAGCTCGTGCAGCGGCGATTCGTGGTCCAGGTTCGGGTCGAGTTTGCGCTGGGCATCGACCTGGTCCGGGAACGCCGCGAAGGTGCCAGCGGCGACCGCCGGGCTGTCGACCACGGTGATGACCGCGTCAACGGTGCAGGCGCTGCGGATTTCCGGCCACTGGAAGGCTTGTACCAGCGGTTTTGGCAGGGCCAGGCCCGAGGTTTCGATGAGGATGTGGTCGAGGTCACCGCGACGGGCGACCAATTCGCGCATCACCGGGAAGAATTCTTCCTGAACGGTGCAGCACAGGCAGCCGTTGGCCAATTCGTAGACGCGGCCGTTGGCTTCTTCTTCAGTGCAGCCGATGGAGCACTGCTTGAGGATCTCGCCGTCGATGCCCAGCTCGCCGAACTCGTTGACGATCACCGCAATACGACGGCCCTGAGCGTTGTCGAGCATGTGCCGCAGCAAGGTGGTTTTGCCCGAGCCGAGGAAGCCGGTAACGATGGTGACGGGGAGTTTGGCCAGTGTTTTCATCGGATGCCCTTTGGCAAGGTGGCGGGCATACGGGACGACAATCGCTGCGACGGATGCGCGCGCGGAAGAGTTCGCCACCGGATCACCCCGCCCGGTTGTAGTGAGAATCTGTGTCGAGGCAGGTCTCCTGGCTGACGGTTTGCCGGGCTTGTGGGCCTGGCATTCGCTGCGCCTTCCCGCGAACCCGTTGCACAGGGTTTGCAGTGGCGTGGCAGCGAACATCACCGTTCACAGTTGCGGGGGCAGCCGCGGCATCGACCGCGTTCCCTTCTTAGCTTCGGCAGACGCCGAAGAACCTCGAAAGCGCAAGGCTACGCATCGTGTCGGGGCGGGTCAATGTCCGCAAGTTGATTGCGATCCCCTCACCACAGGTATCCACCTGGGTACCGAGTTGAGAACCCTTGCCAATTGACGCCCAACCCCCGCCCATGCTCTCCTACACGCCTTGTTACGGGTGCCCTTCACAGGGTGAAACGGGAAACCGGTGAATCATGTGCTTTACTCTAAAGTCATGTCAGTCCGGTGCTGCCCCCGCAACGGTAAGCGAGCGAAGCGTCAGATCCACTGTGCCAGCAGTTCGGCATGGGAAGGTGATGCTTGCAGGTCAAGGCGAAAGCCAGTGCCCCTCGTGAGCCCGGAGACCGGCCCGCAACACAAAGTGAGCATTACGATCACTGAACAACAAACCCGCGGTGGGCGGGCGCTGTTTGAACCTCTGCGTGCCCGACTCGCAGGGGTCTTCCATGCGCTCTATATCACCCGCTGACAGACCAGAGGGAAGCGCCATGTCGATCATCAGCAGTACCGGCAGCAACACCGATAAGAGCACCGCCAGCACCACCATTACCCTGACTCAACGCCTGACCGCCGCCGCATGCGCGTCGATCCTGGGTGCGTGCCTTGTGTATTTCGCCGGTTTCTCGCACATCGAAGCAGTGCACAACGCCGCTCACGATACCCGCCACAGCTCTGCATTCCCGTGCCATTGAGACCTGATGACATGATCAAGCGTATTGCGCAAACCGCAGGGTTCACCGGGCTTCTGGCCGCCCTGTTGCTGACCCTGCTGCAAAGCTTCTGGGTGGCTCCGCTGATTCTGCAGGCCGAGACTTACGAAAAATCCGAGCCGGCTGCTGTTGAAGTTCACGAACACGCCGCAGGTGCTGTCGCCGCTCACACTCACGATGCCGAAGCCTGGGAACCGGAAGACGGTTGGCAGCGCGTGCTGTCCACCACCGGCGGCAACCTGGTGGTAGCGGTCGGTTTCGCCCTGATGCTGGCCGGTCTTTACACCTTGCGCGCACCGACCAAAACCTCCCAAGGCCTGCTTTGGGGCCTGGCCGGTTACGCCACGTTCGTGCTGGCACCGACCCTTGGTCTGCCGCCCGAGCTGCCGGGCACTGCCGCGGCTGATTTGGCGCAACGGCAGATCTGGTGGATCGGCACGGCAGCCTCCACCGCGGTCGGCATCGCATTGATCGTGTTCAGCCGTCACTGGCTGATGAAAGTGCTCGGCGTGGCCATTCTGGCTGTTCCTCATGTGATCGGCGCACCACAACCGGAAGTCCACTCGATGATGGCACCGGAAGCCCTGGAAGCTCAGTTCAAAATCGCTTCGCAGCTGACCAACGTGGCATTCTGGCTGGCCCTGGGCCTGATCAGTGCCTGGTTGTTCCGCCGCAAAAGCGATGGTCAATACCACGCATGACTGAGATCAGCACAGCGCCGACGTTAGTGGTCGGCCTGGGCTGCCAGCGCGGCTGCCCCGTCAGCACGCTGCGGGCGCTGCTCGATCAGGCGTTACAGGCTCATAAAATCGGACTTCACCAGATCAAGGCCCTGGCCAGCATCGACCTGAAGCGCGAAGAACCTGGCTTGATCGAACTGGCCGAACAACTCGCACTCCCACTGATGTACTTCAGCAGCGAACAACTGGCCGGCTATCAACCGCAACTCAGCCACCGCTCGGACATCGCGTTCGAACGCACCGGCTGCTACGGCGTCGCGGAAAGTGCCGCCCTGGCCCTGGCCGAACAGCTGGCCCAGGCACCGGCAAAGTTGCTGATTCCACGACAAAAATATGCCCAGGCCACCTTGGCATTGGCCGGCGCCGCCTGAAATCCTCGATAATCCCCGCCTTCGATCATGAGCAATCTTCATCTGAAGCCTTGCCCAGCCTCTTTTTCTCACAGGAACCGACGATGACCGTCTACTTCATTGGCGCAGGTCCCGGCGACCCGGAACTGATCACGGTCAAAGGCCAACGGCTGATTCGCAGCTGCCCGGTGATCATCTATGCCGGCTCCCTGGTGCCCACCGCCGTGCTGGATGGCCATCGCGCCGAGCAGGTGGTCAACAGCGCCGAACTGCACCTGGAACAGATCATCGAGCTGATCAAATCCGCCCATGCCAAGGGCCAGGACGTGGCCCGGGTGCACTCCGGCGACCCGAGTCTTTACGGTGCGATTGGCGAGCAGATCCGCTACCTGCGCGAACTCGACATCCCGTTTGAAATCATTCCCGGCGTCACGGCCACGGCGGCCTGCGCCGCGCTTCTGGGTGCGGAATTGACGTTACCGGACGTGTCGCAAAGCGTGATCCTGACCCGCTACGCCGACAAGACTGCGATGCCCGCCGGCGAAGAGCTCGGCAGCCTGGCGCAGCACGGGGCGACCATGGCGATCCATCTGGGGGTCAATCATCTGGAGAAAATCCTGGCCGAGTTGCTGCCGCATTACGGCGCGGACTGCCCGATCGCGGTGATTCACCGGGCGACCTGGCCGGATCAGGATTGGGTGGTGGGGACGCTGGAAGACATTGCCGCGAAGGTTGAAGCCAAGGGGTTTCGGCGCACGGCGTTGATTTTGGTGGGCCGGGTGTTGGGCAGTGATCACTTTAGTGAGTCGTCGCTGTACCGTGCCGGGCATGCGCATCTCTACAGACCCTGAAGCACTCACAGCTTATTATTGCCCATAAAAAAACGGCACTCACGGGTGCCGTTTTTTCGTTTCTGCAGCGAACACCTTAGTAGTAGGCGTTTTCTTTCTGCGTGTGGTCGGTGACGTCACGAACGCCCTTGAGCTCGGGAATGCGCTCGAGCAAGGTGCGCTCGATGCCTTCGCGCAAGGTGACGTCTGCCTGGCCGCAGCCCTGGCAACCGCCGCCGAACTTCAGCACGGCGATGCCGTCATCGACCACATCGATCAGGCTGACCTGACCGCCGTGGCTGGCCAGCCCCGGGTTGATCTCGGTTTGCAGGTAATAGTTGATACGCTCGTTGATCGGGCTGTCGGCGTTGACCATCGGCACTTTGGCGTTTGGCGCCTTGATGGTGAGCTGGCCGCCCATACGATCGGTGGCGTAATCGACTACCGCATCGTCCAGGAAGGCTTCGCTGAACGAGTCGATGTAAGCGGTGAAGCTTTTGAGCCCCAGCGCCGTGTCTTCAGGTTTTTCTTCGCCCGGCTTGCAATAAGCAATGCAGGTTTCGGCGTACTGGGTGCCAGGCTGGGTGATAAAGACGCGGATGCCGATGCCTGGGGTGTTCTGCTTGGAGAGCAGATCAGCCAGATAATCGTGGGCGGCGTCGGTAATGGTAATAGCGGTCATGGAAACTCCTCGCAGGCTTGGGCGCAGTTTACGCCAATCATCGCGCCGTACAAAGTCCTAGTATTTTTGTCGGGAAAGAGCCGGAACTGCCTCGACAGCCAATTCGCCGTCGATTCGGCCTTTAAGCCACCGATAGCTGCATTTTTCCACCCATTCGTAACTTGCCCACGAGCCCAGACCGATTGTCGCGACGCAAACGGCGAACATCACGTAGGGATTGATGCCATAACGCTGTGCGACAAAACCACCGGCGGACAGCACCAACACGTGCATCAGGTACACCGAGTAGGAGCAGTCGCCCAGCAGTTTGAGCACCCGGCCATGCTCGAAATAGCGCTCCAGCGCCATGCACGCCATCACCAGCACCGCGCTCGGCAGGCCCCAGGCCAGCAACCGTGGCTGCGGCGCCAGGTGATAAATCGCCAGCAACGCGCCGCCAATGCCCAGCAACGGGAGCCAGAACCCGGGCTTGATCCAGCCGCGACGGTAAATCATGCCGATGGCCATCCCCAGCAAGAATTCATAAACAATGTCCGAGCGGTAGAACTCGCTGATCCAGCCGTAGCCGGTCCAGGCCTGACACACCGCAAACAGCAGCGCCGCGACGATCAGCAGCCGAACCTGCATGCGGAACAGCAGCGCCCAGGCAAACAGCACATAGAAGAGCATTTCGTAGTTGAGGGTCCAGCCGACGTTGAGCGTCGGATAAATCCCGTAGCCGCCAGGGTTTTCCGTGGGAATGAACAACAGCGATAGCAGGAAATGCGACCAGTCGACGGTCTGATCCGGCAGAATCGGTTGAGCGAATACCACCAACAGCGCCATCAACACCGTATACAGCCAGTACGCCGGAACGATGCGGAACAGCCGATACAGCAGAAAGCGCCCCGGCGGCAGTGATTTGCCCTCGGTGGACAGGAAAATCACCAGCCCACTGATGACGAAGAAGATGTCGACCCCCACCGCCCCCTTGTCGATGAACATTTGTCCTACCGGCCCACGGGCCTGGAAGTCGAAAAATATCTGCATGAAATGGTGGCAGACCACCGTCCAGGCCGCGAGCGCGCGCAGTGCCTGTACTGAAATCAACATCGACGGCCCTCCCGATCCCGGAGTTAAACCACCGCAGATCCCTTGGAATCTGCGGTGCCTGATAAATCCGACACCGGCCAACAGTCAAAGGTCGATCAAAGATTCTCGTACCGGTTCATGTCCAGCACGCCCTCTTCCACCGGATCGGTCTCGTGGACGTACCGGCTCAGGTCATGGAAGTAGAACCAGAACTGCGGATGGCTGCGGCGAATGCCCCAGCGCTCGATGATTTTTTCGAAGCGATTGGCGTCCTTGGCGTTTTCCATCTCGTCCACGAACTCAGGCACTTGCTCGGCCGGAATATTGAACATGAAGTTCGGATAGCTGCTGAGCACGCCCGGAAAAATGGTAATCGTGTCGAGCCCCGGTTGATAACGCAGGGATTCACCGAGCAGGAACGCGACGTTACTGTGCGCGCGGTTGCGCAGCAGGCTGTAAACCTCGCGCTTGCCGCTCGCGGTTTCGATGCGCAGCAGGGTCGCTTCCGGCAACTGATCGATAACCTTCAGCCCGGCCGCCGGACGCGAAGTCAGGCGACTCAAGGCCTGCTCGGCGCTCTGCAAGGCCAGATCGATGTTCGGCCGCGAGCAGTAAGCGCCGTCACAACGGTTGATCGGATCAGGCTTGGCGTTGAGGTCGCCGTAACGGGTGAGCAGCTGCAGGGCGAAATCGCGTTTCGGGTCTTTTTCGTCCAGTACCAGCGCCGTCTCTTTGTCGTTATCGATGGCCTCGTAGTTCAGCCACATCTTGAATTTGCCGCCGCTCTGGTACCAGTCGTCGAGGTAGTCGTCCCGCGAGTCGGCGGGCATCAAGCGCAGGAAGTTCTGCTCGGCGCCATTGCGGATCAGGTCGAAATACAGCCGGGTTTGCGCCTGATGGGAGACGTTGCCGAACACGTCAAAATTGACTGCCAACTGATAATAAGTGCGCTCCAGCAGCGGGAAGTCGAACAGCCACATCGTTTGCGGCACGTCACCGATCAGGCCTTTGCTCACCGAGGCGCTGTCGAAATGCCGGAAGATCGTCAGCAAGGCGTTATCGTTGCCAGCCCATAAGGTCGACCAGCTCGGCGCTGGCGCATCGGCGTAACTGTCACGGCGCAACACCTCGTACTCGTTACGCTTGTCGCGGTAGTCATGCCACAGGCTCAGGATGCTGCCGACATCGTCGTTCTGCCCCGGCATCGCCAGCAACGGCGTGGCCTGGCCGCGGTACTTCGGATCGATGATGTAGAGGTCGTGCTCAGGCGCCTGGAACATTGCCCAGAAGTTATCGCGGATCACGTCGGTGGCGATCTGACCGCGGCACACCGGGCCGCGAATAAACGTACGAACGAAGTATTCGGCGTTATCGAGCATGAATTGATAACGCGCCTGGGCCGGGATCGCCTCGAACGTAGTGAACGGATTGGCCCGACGCTCCGGCCCGTAGCCCGGCAAGGCGTGAACCTGCCAGTTGCCGTTATAGAAGAGGCTTTTGATCCGTGCCATCTTCGCCGCGCTCAGCGGGTAGGTGATGTGGGTCTTCTGCACAATCACGCCTTGCACCGGCCACAAGCGGTAATACACCTGAGTGCCCGGGTCGTCATTCGGGCGGCGTGTGTTGATCAGATCGATAGGCTGACCGGTCGGCGTGCGCGAACGCACCCACTGAAAGAAATGCCCCGGCTCGCCGTCCTTGAAATAGAGATGAGCGAGAAACCAATGCTCGAATAACCAGCGTCCCACCAGGCTTTGCCGTGCGCCCGGTGCATTGAGCAGGTTCTCCCACTGCACCACCTGCATCGCTTCCTTGGCGCTCGGCACCAGACCTTGCTCGTCAATCGGCGCGCCGGACGCCAGCCAGCGTTGCAGCGTCTGGTACTGCTGGTCGGTCAGGCCGGTGACCGCCAGCGGCATGCCCTCTTGGGGATGTGATTTGGCGTAACCGTCGAATTCGGCCGGCAAGGCGCACATGTTTTCCCGGTTCAGACCAAGGACGATGTCCTCCGGCAACCTGGCGTTGGGTTGCAAGGGAGTTTTGTGGCCCAACTCAAGCATCCGCGCCATCAACGCGGCCTGACTGCCCTGAGTGTCGAGCACCGAATAGAAGTCCTTTTGCTGCCAGGCGCGTTTACCGAAGGCGTCATAAAACAGCCGGGTTGGCGCGGCAGCCTGGCGGCGATCGCCGTCGTAGACCGGGATCTTGGTGGCGCCACGAGCAGCCCCTTCGCCACTGCCCAGATTGAGCTGACAGGCGGCGTCGTAGCAGGCATGGCAGGCCACACACTTTTCGGTGAAGATCGGTTGTATATCGCGGCTGTAGGAAATGGCAGAGGAAATCGCCGGATCCTGCGCGGCAGCGCCCCAGCTTAAAAACAGCAACACCATGCTGATGACGCGATAAGACATATCCCTGGTCCCGATCATGAAAAAACGCCGCGATTCTACCGATCTGCACCCCACTCCAACATGAGCGATATTCATGCAAAACCGGGACATGCTCTAAAACCGCACAGGTTTGCTATTATCCCGCCCCTTCGTCATGGTCTTTCCGAGTAGTCCAAATGTCCGATCGCAGTGTTCGCCTTCAAGCTCTCAAGCACGCCCTCAAAGAGCGCATCCTGATTCTCGATGGCGGCATGGGCACGATGATCCAGAGCTACAAGCTCGAGGAGCAGGATTACCGCGGCAAACGCTTCGCCGACTGGCCAAGTGACGTCAAGGGTAACAACGACCTGTTGATCCTGACGCGCCCGGACGTGATTGGCGCCATCGAGAAAGCCTACCTGGATGCCGGCGCCGACATTCTGGAAACCAACACCTTCAATGCCACCCAGGTGTCCCAGGCTGACTACGGCATGCAGGGCCTGGCGTATGAGCTAAACGTAGAAGGCGCACGTCTGGCGCGCAAGGTTGCAGACGCCAAGACCCTGGAAACCCCGGACAAGCCGCGCTTCGTCGCTGGCGTGCTCGGTCCGACAAGTCGCACTTGCTCGCTGTCGCCTGACGTGAACAACCCCGGCTACCGCAACGTGACCTTCGATGAACTGGTGGAAAACTACACCGAGGCCACCAAAGGCCTGATCGAAGGCGGCGCCGACCTGATCCTGATCGAAACCATTTTCGACACCCTGAACGCCAAAGCGGCGATCTTCGCCGTGCAAGGTGTGTACGAAGAACTCGGCGTCGAACTGCCGATCATGATTTCCGGCACCATCACCGATGCCTCCGGCCGCACGCTTTCGGGCCAGACCACCGAAGCGTTCTGGAACTCCGTGGCCCACGCCAAACCGATTTCGGTCGGCCTGAACTGCGCCCTCGGCGCCAGCGAATTGCGTCCGTACCTGGAAGAGCTGTCGAACAAGGCCAGCACCCACGTTTCCGCGCACCCGAACGCCGGCCTGCCGAACGAATTCGGCGAGTACGACGAACTGCCGGCGGAAACGGCCAAGGTCATCGAAGAGTTTGCCCAAAGCGGCTTCCTCAACATCGTCGGCGGCTGCTGCGGTACCACGCCGGGTCACATCGAAGCCATCGCCAAAGCGGTGGCCGGTTATGCGCCGCGTGCAATCCCGGACATTCCAAAGGCCTGCCGCCTGTCGGGCCTGGAACCGTTCACCATCGATCGCAACTCGTTGTTCATCAACGTCGGCGAGCGGACCAACATCACCGGTTCCGCCAAGTTCGCCCGCCTGATCCGTGAAGACAACTACACCGAAGCCCTGGAAGTCGCCCTGCAACAGGTCGAAGCCGGCGCCCAGGTGATCGACATCAACATGGACGAAGGGATGCTCGATTCGAAGAAGGCCATGGTGACCTTCCTCAACCTGATTGCCGGTGAGCCGGACATTTCCCGCGTACCGATCATGATCGACTCCTCCAAGTGGGAAGTGATCGAAGCCGGCCTCAAGTGCATCCAGGGCAAGGGCATCGTCAACTCCATCAGCATGAAGGAAGGCGTCGAGCAGTTCATTCATCACGCCAAACTGTGCAAACGCTACGGCGCCGCAGTCGTCGTGATGGCCTTCGACGAAGCCGGCCAGGCCGACACCGAAGCGCGCAAGAAAGAAATCTGCAAACGCTCCTACGACATTCTGGTCAACGAAGTCGGCTTCCCGCCGGAAGACATCATCTTCGACCCGAACATCTTCGCCATCGCCACCGGCATCGAAGAACACAACAACTACGCTGTCGACTTCATCAACGCCTGTGCCTACATCCGTGACGAACTGCCGTACGCGCTGACCTCCGGTGGCGTGTCCAACGTGTCGTTCTCGTTCCGCGGCAACAACCCGGTGCGCGAGGCGATTCACTCGGTGTTCCTGCTGTATGCGATCCGCAACGGCCTGACCATGGGTATCGTCAACGCTGGCCAGCTGGAGATCTACGACCAGATCCCGGCCGAGCTGCGTGATGCCGTGGAAGACGTAGTGCTCAACCGCACCCCGGAAGGCACCGACGCCCTCCTCGCCATTGCCGACAAGTACAAGGGTGACGGCAGCGTCAAGGAAGCCGAGACCGAAGAATGGCGCGGCTGGGACGTCAACAAGCGTCTGGAACATGCGCTGGTCAAAGGCATCACCACGCACATCGTTGAAGACACCGAAGAATCCCGTCAGTCGTTCGCTCGCCCGATCGAAGTGATCGAAGGCCCGCTGATGTCCGGCATGAACATCGTCGGCGACCTGTTCGGCGCCGGCAAAATGTTCCTGCCACAAGTGGTGAAATCCGCCCGCGTAATGAAGCAGGCCGTGGCTCACTTGATCCCGTTCATCGAACTGGAAAAAGGCGACAAACCGGAAGCCAAGGGCAAGATCCTCATGGCCACGGTAAAAGGCGACGTGCACGACATCGGCAAGAACATCGTTGGCGTGGTGCTGGGCTGTAACGGCTATGACATCGTCGACCTCGGCGTGATGGTGCCGGCGGAGAAAATCCTGCAGGTGGCCAAGGAGCAGAAGTGCGACATCATCGGCCTCTCCGGCCTGATCACGCCTTCGCTGGATGAAATGGTCCACGTCGCCCGCGAGATGCAGCGTCAGGACTTCCACCTGCCGCTGATGATCGGTGGCGCGACCACCTCGAAAGCGCACACGGCGGTGAAGATCGAGCCGAAATACAGCAACGACGCAGTGATCTACGTCACCGACGCTTCCCGCGCCGTGGGCGTGGCGACGCAGTTGCTGTCCAAGGAATTGAAGCCGGCGTTCATCGAGAAGACTCGCCTGGAATACATCGAAGTCCGCGAGCGCACCGCCAACCGCAGCGCCCGTACCGAACGCCTGAGCTATCCGGCGGCCATCGCCAAGAAGCCGCAGTTCGACTGGAGCACTTATGAGCCGGTCAAACCGACGTTCACCGGTGCCAAGGTGCTGGACAACATCGACCTGAAAGTCCTGGCCGAATACATCGACTGGACGCCGTTCTTTATCTCCTGGGACCTGGCCGGCAAGTACCCGCGCATCCTCACGGATGAAGTGGTCGGTGAAGCCGCCACCGCGCTGTTCGCCGATGCTCAGGAAATGCTCGCCAAGCTGATCGACGAGAAACTCATCAGCGCCCGTGCGGTGTTCGGCTTCTGGCCGGCCAACCAGGTGCGTGAGGATGACATTGAAGTCTACGGCGATGACGGCAAGCCGATTGCCAAGCTGCATCACCTGCGTCAGCAGATCATCAAGACCGACGGCAAACCGAACTTCTCCCTGGCTGACTTCGTTGCACCGAAGGACAGCGAAGTGACCGACTACGTGGGTGGTTTCATCACTACCGCCGGTATCGGTGCCGAAGAAGTGGCCAAGGCCTATCAGGATGCCGGCGACGACTACAACTCGATCATGGTCAAGGCACTGGCCGACCGTTTGGCCGAGGCGTGCGCCGAGTGGCTGCACCAGCAGGTCCGTAAAGACTACTGGGGTTATGCCAAGGACGAGACGCTCGACAACGAGGCGCTGATCAAAGAGCTATACACCGGTATCCGCCCTGCCCCGGGCTACCCGGCCTGCCCGGATCACACCGAGAAATCCACGCTGTTCAAGTTGCTGGACCCTGAGGCCTCGGAAATGAAAGCCGGCCGCAGCGGCGTGTTCCTCACCGAGCACTACGCCATGTTCCCGGCGGCAGCGGTCAGCGGTTGGTACTTCGCTCACCCGCAGGCGCAGTATTTTGCCGTGGGCAAGATCGACAAGGATCAGGTCCAGAGCTACACGTCGCGCAAGGGTCAGGAATTGAGCGTGACCGAGCGCTGGTTGGCGCCGAACCTGGGTTACGACAACTGATGGTGGTCCCGGGAGTCGACTGGTGCGACTCCCGGGGTTCTTATCAAAGCTGCAAGTAAACGTTAAAGCCCCACCAGCGTCCGTTCTTTTTCAGACAATTCGCGCACCAACTTTCCTTGCTCGAAAAGAAGGTCTGCTTCTATCGCCCGCATGGCGGTTTTGTACTGCTCCGGCGCGCCTTCGCCGTAGTTTGGATACGCCTCGTCTACCTCATCCTCTCTGCCTGCGAAACCCTCTCGCACCTGGACAAACCGTTCAGGGTATTTTCCCTTCAAATAGTCGCTCCAGTACTTGTGGCCGACCAAATCATCAATAAATGCCGACGATTCTTCTGCGGCGATCACTTCAGCATGGGCCGCATCCAGCATGGCAGACGAAACGTTGCCGCTGTAGCGCATGCCTCTTGGTTGCCCCGGCAACTCAAGTCGCTCGGCAAGGCCGATACGATAGGCCAGCCGCACTTCCGCCGGATCAGTTGAACGGCGCTGTGCCTGGCGCTGGACAATGTCGCGGTTAGCGATTTTCTCGACTTCGCCAAGGCGAAACAGGCTCCTGCCAAGCCTGAACAAGACGCTGCCTTGTTGGCCCGGGGAAACTGACTTCGCGGTCTCAAATTCGAAAGCCTTCACTTCTATATCGCTGAACAACAGGATTTGACCATCAACGCAGGTGGCGCCAGACCTCGCCATTTCGAATATCGTATCCCTCAGACCTGCGTCGCTATGGGCCACCCTCAATACGGTATGGACCCGCCGCACAAGATCAGCACGTCCCGTGAGGAAGTCATTCGTACCTTCCATTTTGGTCAGCAGATTGAAGAAGAACTTACTGTTGTGCGCTTGCTCGAAGTTGTTCCATATCTGTGTCAATTCCTCTGAGTCGGCTGCTGACGGAGCGATCCAACGCTCACGGGCGTCAGTACCTGTCACCTCATCCATATCCACGTCTACGTCACTTGCGATCGAGTCATCGCTAACGCTGTCGCTAGAGCTGCCACCGTCGCTGCTGCGGTTAAACTGCTCCAACGCCTCGTCAATCTCTTCTGGCGTCCATCCCACTATCTGCTCGCCCGCCTGCACCTCATTACGCAGCATTAGCAGGCTCGCATCATCCAGAGTTTCGTTGCTCGCCAGATTCGTGCCTGCACGCAATACCCTGTGCTCGTCAGCCATCAGGACCGGCGGAATGGACTCGATCATGTTGTCGCGCAAATCCAGTGCGCTGAGCGAAGGGAGCTGAAGCGCTCCCTGCGGCCAAAGGATCAGGCGATTGCCACTCAAATCGAGGGCCTGCAAACGGGCAAGAGGGCTGACATCCAGCGACTCAAGCCAGTTTTCCGCCAGATTCAATGACTCCAGGTGGCTCAATCCTGCAAGCTGACGCTGGAGCTGAAGCGCATTGGAAAAACGGTTATTGACTGCCGAAAGTCGCTTGAGGCTGTTCAACGAGGTCACTGACTCCGGCAAGGCATACAGCGCGTTGGCATTCAGCGCCAGGGTATGAACATGGGTAAACGCACCGAGGAAATCGCTTAGCCCCTCCTCTCTCAGATACACGTTGTTCAGGTTCAATGCACCGACATGAGCGAAATCGGCGGGTAGCGCCGGGAGAGTGCCCAAGGGGCTTTCGGACAGATCAAGGGGATAACCTCCCGATGCGTTCTCCACGGCCTGCGCCCCGCGAAGGTTCTGCCTCCAGCACGCCATTATCCGGTCAGCTGCCTGACGACGCGCGGTGGCTGCGATCCACACAGGAGGCGAGGATTCGCCCATCCGCTGGGGTGGGGTTTCGATCCATGTGTTCAGGACCTTCGTCAATGCCTGATGCTGGCTGTCCCATTTCGCCAATTGCTCATACAGGGGGCCAGCGCCGCCATGACGTAACGTCAACTCATCAATCACCTGTATCGCCTCGGCGCCTGGCAGATCCGGGTCAAGCCTTTGCAAGCGGGCTTGCGGGGTCAAGCGTGTCAGGTCATTGCCCGGTACAACGGGCAGCGACAATAACAAGTCCGGATTTTGCGCGACCAGAACCGGAAAATACTCGGGTTCACCCATGGTAAAGCCCACCTGCAAGGCGGTTCTGGGAATACCCATGGGTGTTTCGGAAGGTGTACTCGCCAGCAAATCGGAGCGGGCCTTGGCCGTCAACCGACAGCCAGTCATATCAATCCATAAAGCGTCATGGCCGGTCAGGGCAGCCTCGGGAATCGTCGTGATCGCGCTGTTGTTCAACTCGAGCTTGCCGAGGCCGGACAAGTCCAGCGCACCTTCGGGCCAGTCTTTAATAGCGGTATGACCCACACGCAAGGTCTTCAAGCGGGTCATGGCGCTGACATCCAGCGAATCGAGCCGGTTATAGCGCAAGTCCAGGCTTTCAAGGGCTGACAACCGGTTCAAGCGTCGCTGCACACTCGGGGTAATGGTCAGGTGATTTCGGCTCAGCTCCAGATCAGTGAGTTTCGCGAAGTTGCCCAATGCCGACGGAAGATCCTGCAGTTGATTGCTACTCAGATCCAACTCGCGAATGTCCGTGAAACCGCTCAAAAATCGACTGAAATCCTCGGATGAGACCACCACACCCGACATTTTCAGGGTGTGCACATGAGCAAAATTCGTTGCTGACAACGCCGGCAGTTCAGGCAGATCGCCTAGCGCCCAGCCGGACAAATCAAGCGTCGATGAAATGATTTGTCGCGGCATGACAGGCCGTGGCCGCACCGTTGAAGACCCGGCCTGCGGTTGCGAAGACTGTGCCTCCTGCGTACCGCCATAGCGTTTACGCAGACCATCACGCCAGCACTCACGGATTCGCCGGGCAACGGATTCTCGTTCCCGAATATTGACTTGCCGGCCATTGGCTATTGTTGTTCGCTGCTGCCACGCCTCCAGTTGCTGTCGCAAGGCCTGTCCATCCTGGCGCAGTGCATTGACCCGTGCCAGCAACGCCCGCCCTGCCAAGCCCTCAGCCTTCATTCGCCCAAGGGCAATCTTCGAAAGTTCGTCACTTGTGTCCAAAGCCTTCTGTAGCGTGCCTTGGCAATAACGATCCAGCATTTGCCCGGTATCCAGCAAATGCGCAGGATTGTCGTGCACATACTCGTAAGCCCTCACGAAGTCCTCAGGGCCCAGCCCGGCCCAGTTGAGTTTCATGCCAGGCCACAGTGATTCATGCCCGGAGAGCCATTCCGGGGGAAGTGTCTTGACGCTTGAGCGAGTGAGATCCAGCGACCTGAGCTGTGGCAATTGCAGAGCGCCCTTCGGCCAGGCCTCTGTCGTCCCGTTCACACTCAACGAATGCAGTTGAGTCAGGCGACTGACATCCAGCTCGTCCGCCATGCCGATCACGTCCAATCGTTGCAGGTGTGGCATGGCGTCTATCACCGATTGGGCAGCTTCGGTGAATTGCGGACCCAGCGGCCCTGCCATCCGCAGTTCACGAATACTCAGCAGTGCCTTTAGCCTCTCGGCCAGTTGAACCCTATCGGCGCCATCCGGGATCCCCAACGTTAGCGACCGGGCGTTGGGGAACTGGCGCACAAAGGCTTCCGGTGTCTGACTCAATACGCCACCAACGCTCATGTTCAGACGACTGACGTGAGGAAAATTGCCAGCCAGTTCCGGCAGGCTGTCTGCAGCACCCACGTCCAGAGAAACACTGGCATCGCCATCGTAAATACCCCGCTGCTGCCAGACGCTCTTAATGTTCTGTGCGACTTGATGGCGGACAGTATTCTGGCCACCGCTGTGCACCCATTGTTCGAGCTGCGCCGTCAGTGCCTCGTATTCCCGGCCCCGCATGCTCAGAAAATGGGCGATCTGCGTTTCGGTCATGCCATCCAGCGCAAGCTGGATGACCATCGATTCCGCCAACTCATCGGAGAAGTTCGGATAAACATCCCGCAACCTGGAGACCAACGAGGGATTCACCGTTGCGCCGGCACCTCGCCCGCTCAACGGGTAGCCGACCCTGCCGTCGACCAGTCGCACCGGCGGACGGAATCGTGGCGTGGCGGCATTGGGCACGAGGGTTGCCATCATCTGGTCACGGTGGCCCATGGCATAGGTGGCCAATGTCTTTTGTAACTTGGCACCCTGCGCCACATTGGGCATGCCCAACTGCGCGCGGACGTTGTCCGGCAACGCATGCATGACAGAAGAGAAAAAGTTGTCGCCTGCTTTCGGCACGCTGTTCAACGCGTTTTTTTGCTGGTCGAAGGCCTGGAACTGGTTGGCTTGATGATGTTGATAGCCGTCCTTGACCAGGTATTTGACGTGCTCGGCCGTCTCGCTACCGATGCTGTCGAGCAGTTTTCCATCGCAATCGCCCTGACGAACTTCCAGGCGCAGGTTTTTCGACCAGCCGGGGAGTTTTTCCAGGCTGTGCAGCGCCAGGCGCTGGCTGTCGGATGACGCCATGCTCTCCAGCTGCAATCCGGCCAGGGCCTTGTTCAGCCGAGTCACCCGGGCGCGCGCACGCCCCTTGAGCAACAGACTGGTGGGAAGTCGCCCGGCGTGTTTGATGTGCAGCCGTTCCTTGGCGGTGGCATTGGCCAGGACTTCTTGCGCCGCGTCCGTCGATAGACTGGGGAAAATACGTTGCAGCGCCTGAATTTCACGCGTTGTTGCCGTGGAGTCCTGACTGAGTTTGTCGAACAACGAAGTTTTGTTGGCCGAAAGCTGATCGCCAAGCTGTTGTCGAAAAACCGATTCACGCTCCGCATCGACCCGCGCACCTTCGCCCCCCAGCAAGCGAACGATTTCTTCCTCATCCAGTGTCGCAAGCACGC
Organism: Pseudomonas silensiensis; assembly: GCF_050434865.1. Taxonomy (NCBI): domain Bacteria; kingdom Pseudomonadati; phylum Pseudomonadota; class Gammaproteobacteria; order Pseudomonadales; family Pseudomonadaceae; genus Pseudomonas; species Pseudomonas silensiensis. The sequence goes on along the minus strand of NZ_JBNDJH010000001.1, from coordinate 82,365 downwards.
GTTCGGGCAATTTCCCGGCAGACACCTCCTCACGGGAAATCCTGATGCTCGGCTTCACGAGCGTCGACGCCTTACCGTAGCGGGATGAAGCACCGCTCAGGCTCGCGTTGTCGAACACGTCGATCACCCGCCCCTGCGGCCAACGCGGCATATTGATGACTTGCGGCAAGACGTCGTTGTAGCGGCTGTCCGGCACCGGCTGACCGAGACGAATCTGTTCAATCATTTCATTGAGCTGACGGTCGATTTGAAACTGCCGCAACGTGTCGGCTAACGCTGATGGCATGCGCAGGTTATCCGTATGGATCTTGCGCAGCACGCCATCGTCAACACCGCTGATATCGGCGATTTTCTCCAGCGTCGCCGCGTCAATACCGTCGGTGACCGGGCCAAGACGTCGTAACAAGGTGGCACGATCCCACTCCAGCGGGCGCTCGAAACGATGACGCCACGCGCCCTCTCCATTGTGCTCAAGAACGGGGGAGTAAGCGTTCGAGTCCGTCGGGTGTTTGAGACGCCATTTGTTCAGCGTGGGGTCGAAGGTTTGTTCGTAGACGTTACCGTCGAGCCTGATACAGGTCTTGCCGCCCACTTCATACTGCCCAAGCGTGTTGGGCTTGAGCCCCGCCGGCAAGACCCTGTCGCTCAGGTAGGGCCTCAGGCCAGGCCGCCACAACTGTTCGCTGCCAAACGGCAATTTGACCTTGACCAGGCCATCGATAATGGGTGTGGACAGCATCTTCGGCGCTTTACTGGCAACCGCGCCTACAGCCGCCATGAATGCGACGTTCACGGCCACTGACTTCAAATAACTCCAGGCCTGATCCGTGTCCCCGATGCTCCAGGCTTCAACCCCGTGATAAATGTCTGTGGTCAGTTGCACAGCCATCACGGCCATCATTACCTCGCCCAGGCCGGGCACAAAAAATGCGGCCACGTTGAGTATGCTCAGTCCCCACTCGGCATAGTGGGCGAGTCGTTCATACCAGGCGTCATGATCGACCTTGGCCGTCGGCACCGCCAGTTGCTCGGCAGTCTCCTTGAGGCGCGTCTGGTGCCGAATGTACAGCTCGCCGAACAGCGGCGTGTCAAAAAATTCTTCGCTGATATCGAGAGTCGGCGCGTCCCGGTAAACATTTTCGTAAATACCGTCTATGTGCCCCAAGAGGGTCTGTTTACGGTAAGGGAAATCCGGGTTCCATTTGAGTGTTTGCAGAGCAGTCCTGGTCTTGCCGAGGAACTTGCCCGCATCACCGTGGGGGATGAGCCTGAGGAAAGAGCGCTGGTAATTCACGTCGCGCAGCCGGAAGCTCAGGTCATTTTCAAAGGACTTGAGCGAGGCATATTCCATGACCGGCGCCACCGGATCACCTGGAATACAGACGATGATCCGCGAGTCCCGGTAACCCAGTACGTCAAACAGGTTTACACCGGGATGGGTCCAGCTGAAGTCGACCTTTTTACTTTTGCGCCGGCTTGCGCCAATGACAAACAGCTCACTGACAGGCGACCCGAGCACATGCAACTGACTGCAAGTGACGCGCTCACCGTCCAGTGTTGGCGATTTGTCGCCGTTGAGTACCGCGAGCAATGTGCGATAGGCCGATGGCGTGATCAGCGATTTGAGGTGGGCGATATGGGCATGCACCCGCAGGCTGTCCTTCCACGCGTCGACCGTTTGGGTGCGCACGGTGGCCGCCCTGTCCGCGGCGTCAAACATCGCCGTCAGGTGTTCCTGATACTGCTTGCCGATATCCAGTTCACGGCATAGCAAGGCGAAATCGGCGGGTTTTATCGGTACCTTCTTGATCCTGTAGCGCGTTGAAGGGCCCTTTTCCGGATAGTCCCAACCGTAAGGTCCTCCTTGGGTTTCCAGATTGGCAGCCCGTATACCTCGTTCAGCAATGACGTCACGCTCATCAAACACCTGGTCTTGTTCAAAATTGCGCAGTGCCAGTTGCAGCAGTGTCTGGTGAGTGATCAGCGAGCCTGCAAAGGGCTCATAGAGCCAGGTCTGCGCAACATCAACTTTCAATCCGAACTTTTTTTGCAGCGCCGCTTCGAGCAACGGTTGCGCGAATCCGGTGACCCCTTTGAGCCCGGCGAGTGTTTTTGCCAAGGTTTCGTTGGAGGTTCGACTGCGCTTCTGGTCGTCCCGTACAGTTTGTCGTAGGTCGCTGGAGGCGTTCTGAAACCAGTCCGGCATGACATTTTCGGCCAGGTTTCCCGGGGTTCTCGCCCGATCCAGAGCCCGGATGTTTGCCGGGGTCAGGTGGCGTATCCGATCGTGCAGCTTTTTTTTGATGAAATGGTTGTGAAGGCCCTTTTCCCGGGCCGGTGGGATTCCACTCATGTGGCAATACCTGATGCGGTTAAATGAAGCACCAGTCAATCAGTCGGCTTGTCGTCCAGGGCGGTACATATTTATACCGGGCAGCGCTGGGGGCGATCTTCTTTGCGTGGGTTGTCTATGCTTGTCTTACTCAAACGGGAGACGAGGGGTTTATGGACGATCCAGGCGACAACAAGCCGCCCACTTTCTGGCAGATGCTGCACAGCGTCGTGGCGGCGGCGTTCGGGGTGCAGAGCGGGAAGAACCGGGCGCGGGACTTCACTCACGGCAAGCCCAGTCATTTCGTGATTTTGGGGATTTTGTTCACCGCGGTGTTCGCATTGACGCTGTATGGCATCGTGCAACTGGTGGTGCATCTGGCCGGGGTTTAGCGCATCAAGGTTTGCAGGCTGAACGGATAGCGATACGACGTGGGCCGGCCCTTGGCTGAAAGACGGCGGAAGTTCACACCGTAATCCGGTGATTCCCCCATGGCCAGCAATCGCCTGGCCTGTGCCTTGTCGATCAGTTGCAGCAACGGGATTCGCCGGTCTCGGCCGCCGTAATGGGTGAGATCCACGCCCAGCTCAAGATCATGCAACTCCACCAGCGCCCAGCCGCCCAACGTGAAGTGCCCGCCCAACAGCACGTTGATGCGTCCGTCGACCGTCGCCTGTAACGCCGCCGGCGAGGTGTTGACCGCGCTGAACAACGCATCCTTGCCGGGTATCCCACCCGTCTCCGAAAACGCCTGCATGGCGCCAAACGCCATTTCGTCATTGGCTGACCACACCAGCGAGACCTTCGGGTAACGCTTGAACAGCAGTTTGGCCTGTTCATACGCCCGCTCCCGGGTCCAGCCGCTATAAACCAGTTGGCGCAAACGTACTTCAGGGTGTTCGGCCAAGGCCCGCATCATGCCTTGCTCGCGCAGTTGCGCCGAAGGGGTGATCTTCAGACCGGAAAACGCCAGCAACTCGATGACCTGACCGGGCGCCACGGGCGGATGCTGGCGAATCAGTTCCTTGATCATCAGGTAGCCACCCTCCTCGTCGTTGGGCACCAGGCTGCCCAAGCGCTCGGGGCGCTCACCCAGCAGGCTCATTTGATTGGCCGTCAGGGACGCATTGACCATAAACAGCTTTACCCCACTGTCCTGGGCCAGGCGAATGATCTGCGGGGCGACGTACTGTTCGTTGGCGAACATCAGATAGTCCGGACGATCAGGGCCTTGCAGCGCCTGACGGGCCTGCGCCAGCGTGAGCTCCGGCATGCGTCGGGAATAGAGAATTCGCAGATCAATGCCCAGATCCGTGGCTGCCGCCTGCATGAATTGCGAATAGCTGATCCAGAAGGCTTCGTCAGTTTTCCCGGGACTCAGGAACAGTACTGATTCCGCGCGCGCACCGGGTCCGTAAACCGCGCCGCACATGAGCAGGAATGAGTAGAAAAACTTCAACATTGATCGTCCGAGCCCCCCGGCAATTCGCCGCGCATTATAGCCAGCGAAGTCCCGGAAAACGGCGTTTATTCCGGTTATTGTCCGACAATCGTCGGAATGGGACCCGGACGGGGTCGGTTATTGATGGCTGACCCAAAATACCGCGGTGCCCACGACCAGGATGATCAGGAACAGAATGGCCCAAGCATCGACCGTGCTATCGGGTTTTGACGTTTTGGTAGGGTTGCTCATTGCATCGCCTCTTGTCGGTTTTATCGGTGATTGCATAAAGACTCGAGCACAGTTAAGACGATGATTGCCCGCACCACAAATGTGGGTTTTGCCTCATTGGATCTCATTAGTCGTTTTGGTTCTTTACATATACTCAAACATCACTTTTGCGCATAACTGCAAACTGGTATCTTGCCCCGGCTCCGTTGGGAGTGCGCGGCCGTGCGCGCAGAATTGCCGAGGCAGTATCGGAGACTTCCAAGCGAAAAACGCAACTGGATCCGACCGGCCCAAGCCTGAGAACAGGACTTATATGTACGTATACGACGAGTACGATCAGCGGATCATCGAGGACCGCGTCAAGCAGTTCCGTGATCAGACCCGACGCTATCTGGCAGGCGAGCTGAGCGAAGAAGAATTCCGCCCCCTGCGCCTGCAAAATGGCCTTTACATCCAGCGCTTCGCGCCGATGTTGCGGGTGGCGGTGCCTTACGGCCAACTGACTTCGCGCCAGACGCGAATGATGGCGAAGATTGCCCGCGACTATGACAAGGGCTATGCCCACATCAGCACCCGGCAGAACGTACAGTTCAACTGGCCGGCGCTGGAAGACATCCCGGACATCCTTGCCGAACTGGCGACCGTGCAGATGCACGCGATCCAGACCAGCGGCAACTGCTTGCGCAACGTCACCACCGACCAGTTCGCCGGTGTCGCTGCCGACGAGCTGATCGATCCGCGCCCGTGGTGCGAGATCGTCCGCCAATGGACTACGTTCCACCCTGAATTCGCTTACTTGCCGCGCAAGTTCAAGATCGCCATCAACGGTTCGACTTCCGACCGTGCGGCCATCGAAGTCCATGACATCGGCCTTGAGCCGGTGCACAACGCCGCAGGCGAGCTGGGCTTCCGTGTGCTGGTGGGTGGCGGTCTCGGCCGTACCCCGGTGGTCGGCGCGTTCATCAATGAATTCCTGCCGTGGCAAGACCTGTTGAGCTACCTCGACGCCATCCTGCGGGTCTACAACCGCTACGGCCGTCGTGACAACAAGTACAAGGCGCGGATCAAGATTCTGGTCAAGGCCTTGACCCCTGAAGTCTTCGCGCAAAAAGTCGATGCGGAAATGGAACACCTTCGCGGTGGCCAGACCACGCTGACCGATGCCGAAGTGCATCGCGTGGCCAAACACTTCGTTGACCCGGAGTACAAGGCGCTGGACAACCAGACCTTGGCGCTTGCCGAACTCGATAAAGAACACCCGGGCTTCGCGCGCTGGCGCACCCGCAATACCCTGGCCCACAAAAAGCCAGGTTATGTGGCCGTGACCCTGTCCCTGAAGCCGACCGGTGTTGCACCGGGCGACATCACCGACAAGCAGCTCGATGCCGTTGCCGACCTGGCCGATCGCTACAGCTTCGGTCAGCTGCGCACCTCCCACGAGCAGAACATCATTCTGGCCGACGTTGAACAAAGTCAGTTGTTCGCGATGTGGGGCGAGTTGCGTGAGCAGGGCTTCGCCACGCCGAACATCGGTTTGCTGACCGACATCATCTGCTGCCCGGGCGGCGACTTCTGCTCCCTGGCCAACGCCAAGTCGATCCCGATCGCCGAGTCGATCCAGCGTCGTTTCGAAGACCTGGATTACCTGTTCGATATCGGCGAACTGGACCTGAACATCTCCGGCTGCATGAACGCCTGTGGTCACCACCACGTCGGCCACATCGGCATCCTCGGGGTGGACAAGAAAGGCGAAGAGTTCTACCAGGTCTCCCTGGGTGGCAGCGCCAGCCGTGACGCCAGCCTGGGCAAGATCCTCGGCCCGTCTTTCGCCCAGGAAGCCATGCCTGACGTGATCGAAAAGCTGATCGACGTGTACATCGAACAACGTACCGAAGACGAGCGTTTCATCGACACCTATCAGCGTATTGGCATCGACCTCTTCAAGGAGCGCGTCTATGCAGCGAATAATTAAGAACAACGAAGTCGTCGACGAAACCTGGCACTTGCTGCCGAAAGATTTCAACATCGACGAGATCAGCAACTGCGACGACCTGATCGTCCCGTTGCAGCTGTGGCGCGAACACAGCCGCATGCTCAAGGCCCGCGATGGCGGCCTGGGCGTATGGCTGGATGCCGATGAAGAAGCGGAAGAAATCGGTGACGACGTGGAAAATTTCCAGGTCATCGCCTTGAACTTCCCTGCCTTCACCGACGGCCGCAACTACTCCAACGCCCGCCTGCTGCGTGACCGTTATGGTTTCAAAGGCGAATTGCGGGCGATTGGCGATATTCTGCGCGACCAGCTGTTCTACCTGCACCGCTGCGGTTTCGACGCCTTTGCGATCCGTGCCGATAAAGACCCGTACGAAGCCCTGGAAGGTCTCAAGGACTTCTCGGTGACCTATCAGGCTGCTACTGACGAACCGCTGCCGCTGTTCCGTCGCCGCTGATCGTCAAACCTTGAACCCCTTCGCGGGGTTCAAGGCTTCCTCCTTGTACAACCCACGGATAAATCCATTTAAAGACCTGCGCGCTGCTCCAGCGCCCTGAAAGCCACCAATGGGTTTTCAAACCGCCCACGCACCGCGCTCAATCGACTCCATACTTCGTTTGAAACATCTGCCTCTTCCAAGAGTCGCCAGACCCGTGCCTGAAGCGACTGATAGCTGACCTGAAAGTCGGCGGTCAGACTCAGCCTGTCGATTGCGCTTAAAAACCGCGTACCCGAGGGGTTGCCTGCCAGCCGCTGCCAAAGGGCTTGTCGGGACTGTTGCAGCGGTTCGTCGCAATCTCGTAGCCACACAGTCGGCTGTCCATAGTCAGCGCCTGGCGCGCTCAGCCATAAATTGATTCCCGTTTGCTCACGATGACTGATCAGTCGGTGTAGCGTGTCCTCGTCCGTCAGTGGATTACCCCACAGCAGCACACGATCCACCGAGACGGCCTGATTCATCACCGCGGGTGGAACCCGGGTAATGCGGTTATCACGCAAATCCAGTGAGATCATGTAGGGCTCATCCCTGATGCCGATCGGGCATCGGGTAATCTGAGTGTCGCTCAGGTTCAGCTGACGCAAGTCATTCATCCCGAGCAGCACGGGGGGGACGCTCAATGGGTTTTCACTCAGGTCCAGCGTGTGAAGCCTGACCAACCCGGCCAACTGCGACGCCGTCTCTTCGGTGAACACCAGGCCCGTGGCCCTAAGATTCAGCGACGTGAGATGAGTCAGGCTGAACATGGCCGTCGGCAGAACGGTCTGCGCCCTGCCCTGGGCGTCGAATTGAGTCAGCTCGGCACTCTCAAGATTCAAGGTCTGCAGATTCGGAAAACACTCGAGGAACCCATTCAAGGTTTCACGCTCGGTCACATGGAAGTGTGGCATCGACAACTCGATGATCTCGTTGAACCGGATGTTCATGACCGGCAATCGATGATAGTCCTCGCCCGCCAGGTCGACTTTGAACCCCACAAGCTGTTCGCCTGAATAGACGCGTTGATCTTGCGATGCCCGCTTTTGCCAGAGAGCGATCAGCTCCTCAGCCAGCTCGATCCTGGTTTCACGCTCGTAGTGCATGGCGTTCTGAACCATGTCAGCGTTATGTTCTTCAATCTGCTCATCAGTCAGCCCCTGTGCCTCGTTGTCAGCTTCGTTCAGGAAGGGAATGTCCATGTCCTGAATGTCTTCCGTCACCTGATCGATCCAGCTACTCAAGTCGATGTGGAGTTGTTGAAATTGTTGTCTCAACTGATCGATGTGTGCCTGAGCGCCGCCGCCCGCACGCTGTAGCAGTTCATCGGCCTCAGCATTCGAGAAGTCCGGATAAAGCTCCTTGAGCTGCAACCTCATTATCTCGTGCGTCAACCCTTCGCCCTGTGGCGCACCGGGGAAGCCGCCGCGTAGCCCTTGCGCCTCGAAGGGCAGACCGGAATCCATCCTGTCCAGACCGAGCACGAGTTCGGAGCGAGGCATTGCCCGGTCGCCGACTTTCAGCTGCAACTCGCGGGCCGGATCAAGCGATGAAAGTTGCAGCGCCTCACGTTCGTCCCCGGACAGGATTTCAAGGACCGCTTCATAAAAGTCCGTTGGCACATCGCGACTCTGGTAACGGTTTCCCACCTTTATCAGCCGTCGAACACTGGCGGCGTCAAACGCACCGCTACGGTCCAGAACCCGGCCTGCGAGGGAACTGTCGTGCACCTCAACTCGAAGGCTTTTTGGCCATCCGGGGAGATTTTTGAGGGAATGCAGGGCCAGTATGTCCGACTCCGGGCTAACCACCGACCGAAGGTACAAGCCTTCATAGGCACGATTGAGCCGCACATGTTGTTGATACTGGCGGGCCTTGCTGTCGAGACGGTTGAACACTTGCCGGACCTGAACCGGGTCGGGTGGACTCTGGATGTCCACGCCATAGCGGTCGAGCATCTGCTCAATGGCGCTTTTGGGGAGGCCTGGGTATTGGCGCTGAAACAGCCGGCCCCATTCATGTTCCGAGTGCTGAAGCGCTTCGTAACGGCTGTTGAACAGTACGACTCGCTCGCCCTGCGACACGGTGGCTTGCCCGAGCTCCTGATCAATCCTGAAGCGGCTGATGGTATCGGCCAGCAAAGGTGTCGGCGGGCGCCTGACCTGCAACAGTCGCAGCATGTCGTCATCGACTGCACTGACCTTGCCGATTTGCGCCAGCACTTCATCGCTGAAAGACGCCACCGACGGGCCGATTCCGCGGATATGCTCCACGCGACTCGGCAGCGCCAGGTTCGGTGGTCCGGAAGTCGGGGCAACAATCTGATCCGGTGCCGGACTGGCAACCTCCTCCCCCGGTGCTGCGCCAGGTTCACGCACTCTTTCGGCAATGACGCGGGCCTCGGCAGTTTCACTCCTGAGGGCCGCCCCTGCGCCTGCCAGCGGCAGCGCATTGAGCAAGCCAAACACCGTGCGCGTCACACCCGCCGATCGATCACTTGAGCTTTCACCGTTGACGGCCTGATCAAGGCCATACCCGGCGTCGATGATGCCTGCCAGCACCAGTAACCCTTCACCACCGGGCACAAATAACGCCAAAGGCCCAAATCGATTGATCCACTGCACGACCGGTTCAACGACCGCACTCAAGTTATCCCGGTTGACCTGCGCATCGTCACGAATGGTTTTGACACTGGCCCGGGAGGCTTCTTTCATGCTCAGTACCAGCTGGGCAAACAGATCGGTGCCTGATGGCGAGTCATCGAAACCGATGTATCGGGCTGGTTCCCATAAGCCGTCATCGTTGAAGAACCCCGCCTCTTTGGTCAGCCGGTGTTCCTTCGGATAGACCGCCATGCCTTCCAGCGCCGTCAATACACCGGCATGGAAAGTACCGTCCTTGCGATCATCCTCGGAAAAATGGGCGGCCAAGGCCCGTTTCGTATCGTCATCCCTACCCTGATTCACAACCCATTGGTGCAATTGCCCGGAATCGTCAAATGCGTGCAGAGGCGAAGAATTACCAGGGATGTACACCACAATCCTGCCGCCAGGATCACGGTAGCCCCAGATATCTTGCGCGGTGTAGCGATAGAGCTTCAAACGCCCCATCTTGAGCATCGCGGGCACCCTGGTGGGCACCTGCAATTGTTCGATCGTCAGCGTTGACCATGCCTGATCCGCTGGCAACCCTGCCGCCTGCATGACCAGTTCGAACCCCTTTGGGGTCAGACTGTTCTCATAGCGCTGCAGAAAAGCAGCCATGACAAAGGCGGATTTGGCCGAGGTTTTCAGTGCGTGGGGGCTGGGTGCGACGATCACTTCGTCCGATGGCCAGGTTTGATCGAGGTAAGCCTGATATCGGTCCTGGAGGTCCAGTTCCCAGACCCACTTCTTGAAGTCAGCGGGCCTCACGGCGATCTGGGTCAGCGGTCCGTAGCGCTGCGGAACGGTTCGGCGATAAATTCCTTCGTAGGTGTAGTGAAAGTCGTTACCGGGGTCGGCCAACTCATCGGCGCGCTCCGTAACAACGATGGACGGTCCGACATCGGGTGGCGTGTACAAGCCAAACGCGGTTTCGCCGAAGCGCCCGTCACCCACAGTTTGATAGTTGGAAATCAGCACCTGTACCAGGGACATGGCACTCGCCACCCGCCCCTGATGGATGCCGTTCTGCGCAGAACGCCCGGCGTAGTCGTAATCGAGTGTCACCAGCTGTGCGGTTGTCGGGGCTATTTCATGCCCCCACTTTTCTTTGATCAGGTGTTCGCCAAATTGGCCGGGAGTCTGCGGCAGCGCAGCATCCACGACGGACTTCAGCGCCTCGCGCATGCCGGGCAAGGTCGGTGCATTGTCGTCTTTATGAGGGTGGTCAGGCATGGTGCATTCCATTGCAAGCATTTCAGGAACACCACCCTAACTGACCACGGATCAACCGGAAGCGGGAACGATCGACAATGACCTCAGGAAAATTCGCAATCGCCGGAAGGAAAACGTTTGGGCTTAAAACCCGCAAAAAAAAATGAAACCGGGGAAGTATCCACGGTTTCATTTTTGAACGACGATGCTTTTTGAGTATTACCAGAAGCGTTGCTGGGTCAACCGGCTCCACCAGCTCAGCAGCACACGATCGACTGAGCCGCTGGCCGCCATGCCGATGCGTTCCTGCAGACTTTTACGTTCGGCGTAGTGCAAGTGGTACAGCTCGGACTTCTTCGCCCGTTCGGCGAGGTATTCATCGCTGGTCTTGAGTTCGTCCACCAGTTGCTTGTCCAGCGCCGCGACGCCGAGCCAGATTTCACCGGTGGCCACTTCATCGATAGCCAGTTGCGGGCGATAGCGGGAAACGAAGTTCTTGAACAACTGGTGAGTGACGTCCAGGTCTTCCTGGAACTTCTCGCGGCCCTTCTCGGTGTTTTCGCCAAACACCGTCAGGGTGCGCTTGTACTCGCCCGCGGTCAGCACTTCGAAGTCGATGTCGTGCTTTTTCAGCAGGCGGTTGACGTTAGGCAACTGGGCCACGACGCCGATCGAGCCGAGAATCGCGAACGGCGCACTGATGATCTTCTCGCCGATGCACGCCATCATGTAGCCGCCGCTGGCCGCGACCTTGTCGATGCACACGGTCAACGGCACACCGGCATCACGGATACGCGCCAGTTGCGAGGACGCCAGGCCGTAGCTGTGAACCATGCCGCCGCCGCTTTCCAGACGCAGCACCACTTCATCCTTGGGCGTGGCGAGGGTCAGCAGCGCGGTGATTTCATGGCGCAGGCTTTCGGTGGCCGACGCCTTGATGTCGCCGTCGAAATCCAGCACGAACACCCGAGATTTGGCTGTCTCCGGTTTTTTCTTTTGCTTTTTCTCGGTTTTAGCTTCGACCTTGCGCAAGGCCTTGAGCTGGTCCTTGTCGAGCAGGGTTTGCTCCAGGCGTTCGCGCAGCCCTTTGTAGAAATCGTTGAGTTTGCTGACTTGCAACTGGCCGACCGACTTGCGTCGACCTTTGCTGCGCAACGCCGCGAAACTGGCCAGGACCACCAGAATGGCGATCACCAGTGTCACGGTCTTAGCCAGAAAAACGGCGTACTCGGCAAAAAACTCCACAGGGACTCCTTTAATACGATGCGCTGCAAAAACGGGCGCGGGATACCTCCAGCATACCCATGCGCCGCCCCGGCGGCCAGCCGTGTAACCTCTGGCAACAGCCCTGTAACGGGCATTTCAAACAAGCGTATGTTTTTTCATTGACAGCTCACCTTCATCCTCATAACCTCGCCGAACCTTCAACGTACCGGGATGACGCGGACGTGGGCAGTATCTATTTGATTCGACATGGCCAGGCCTCCTTTGGTGCAGACGACTATGACGTCCTGTCGCCGACCGGTATTCGCCAGGCAGAAGTCCTCGGCCAGCACCTCGCTGAGCTGGGTATCAGCTTCGATCGCTGCCTCTCGGGCGATCTGCGCCGCCAGCAACACACGGCCAACAGCGCTCTGGAACAGTTCGCTGCGGCAGGCCTGCCGGTTCCCGCGCTGGAAATCGATTCCGCTTTCAATGAGTTCGACGCCGACGCGGTGATCCGCGCGCTGCTGCCGGCCATGCTACCGGACGAACCCGAAGCGCTGCACATCCTGCGTAACGCCGCGCAAAACCGCGGTGAGTTCCAGCGCATCTTCGCCCTGATTATCGAACGCTGGCTCGCCGGCACCTATGACACACCGGGGCTGGAAAGCTGGCTGGGGTTTGTCGAACGGGTGCAGGCCGGTCTGCAGCGAATCCTCGAAAGCGCCGACAACACCCAGAAAATCGCCGTGTTCACCTCCGGCGGCACCATCACGGCCCTGCTCCACCTCATTACGCAAATGCCGGCAAAGCAGGCGTTTGAACTGAACTGGCAAATCGTCAACACCTCGCTCAACCTGCTGAAGTTTCGCGGTCGCGAGGTGGCTCTGTCTTCTTTCAACAGTCATGCGCACCTGCAGCTGTTGAAGACCCCGGAACTCATCACGTTTCGCTGAGTCCGGACTAGTGTGACCCTGGCTGTATTCACCCAGCTCTTATTACCCAAGAAAGGATCGAACCATGACCTCCGTAGCTGATGCCGTACAAGCAATGAAAGCCAAGTTCAACCCAGCCGCTGCTGCCGGTCTGGACCTGGTATTCGGTTTCCGCATCGACGACACCAAGAACTTCTCGCTGATCGTCAAAGACAGCACCTGCGAGCTCCAGGAAGGCGAAAACCCGGACGCCCAGGTGACTCTGGTCATGGACGGCGAAACCCTGGAAGGCATCGTCAGCGGCGAAACTGACGGCATGCAAGCCTTCATGGGCGGCAAACTGCGCGCCGAAGGCGACATGATGCTGGCCATGAAACTGTCCGAGCTGTTCCCGGCCTAAGCGCGCCGCTCCCGACCTTCGGGAGCACGCCTGGCTGCAAACGAATCCCGCCCCTCGTGGCGGGATTCGTCGTTTTTCGCCATCGGAAAACGGCTACCTGTGGATTTGCCGTCTATATTCCTTCTGGCCGCATGCGTCAGACATCGGCTGTTTGCCCTCGCTTTTTTATGAAGAACCTTGCGCGGAGCACTGCCCATGAGCCCACCTGACGACCACGACGGATTTAACCGCCGACGTGTACTGCAAGGCCTTTCGGCAGGCGCCGTCGGTGCCTGGATCAGCCCGCTACTCGCAGGGAGTAAAACCATGCCCGACGCCCCCGCCGACCTCATCCTGTACAACGGACGCCTGCACACCGTCGATCGCAAAAAACCTCAAGCCAGCGCCGTCGCGATCAAGGACGGACACTTCGTGGTGGTCGGCAGCGATGCCCAGGCCATGGCCCTGCAAGGCCCCGGCACACACATTATCGACCTGCACGGCCGCACGGTGATTCCCGGTCTCAACGACTCGCACCTGCACCTGATCCGTGGTGGCCTCAACTACAACCTTGAACTGCGCTGGGAAGGCGTCCCCTCGCTGGCCGATGCGCTGCGCATGCTCAAGGATCAGGCCGACCGCACACCCACGCCGCAATGGGTGCGAGTGGTCGGTGGCTGGAACGAGTTCCAGTTCGCCGAAAAACGCCTGCCGACGATTGATGAATTGAACAAGGCCGCGCCGGATACACCGGTGTTCGTCCTGCACCTCTACGACCGTGCCCTGCTCAACCGAGCGGCATTGAAAGTGGTCGGTTATACCCGTGACACGCCGAACCCGCCGGGTGGCGAAATCCAGCGCGATGCCAATGGCGACCCGACGGGCATGCTGATCGCCCGCCCCAACGCGATGATTCTCTACTCGACCCTGGCCAAGGGGCCAAAACTGCCGCTGGAATATCAGGTCAACTCTACCCGCCAATTCATGCGCGAACTCAATCGCCTGGGTGTCACCAGCGCCATTGATGCTGGCGGCGGTTACCAGAATTATCCGGACGACTATCAAGTCATCCAGCAACTGGCCAAAGACCAGCAGCTCACGGTGCGCATTGCCTACAACCTGTTCACGCAAAAACCCAAGGAAGAGTTGACCGACTTCAAAAACTGGACCAGCACCTCCCACTACGGTCAGGGCGACGATTTTCTCCGGCACAACGGTGCCGGGGAAATGCTGGTGTTCTCGGCGGCCGACTTCGAAGACTTCCTCGAGCCTCGCCCCGACCTGCCGCAAACCATGGAGCAGGAACTGGAACCGGTGGTCCGCCATCTGGTGGAACAGCGCTGGCCGTTCCGTTTGCACGCCACGTACAACGAATCCATCAGCCGCATGCTCGACGTGTTCGAGAAGGTTAATCGCGACATTCCGTTCGACGGTTTGCCGTGGTTCTTCGACCATGCGGAAACCATCACCCCGCAGAACATCGAACGGGTCAAAGCCTTGGGTGGCGGCATCGCGATCCAGGACCGCATGGCATTCCAGGGCGAATATTTCGTCGACCGTTACGGCGCCAAGGCTGCCGAAGCCACGCCGCCCATTGCTCGTATGCTGGCCGAAGGCATTCCGGTCGGCGCCGGCACCGATGCCACGCGCGTGTCCAGCTACAACCCCTGGACTTCGCTGTATTGGCTGATCAGCGGCCGCACCGTCGGTGGTCTGGCGCTGTACCCGCAAGGCTTGAGCCGCGACACCGCGCTGGAACTCTTCACCCACGGCAGTGCCTGGTTTTCCTCCGAGCAAGGCAAAAAAGGCCAGATCAAGGTCGGGCAACTGGCCGACTTGATTGCGTTGTCGGCGGACTATTTCCACATCGAGGATGAAGCGGTCAAATGGATCGAATCGGTACTGACCATCGTCGACGGCAAGATCGTCTATGGCAGCGTCGAGTTTGAAAAACTCGGGCCGCCTCCCGTCCCCGTGGTGCCTGAATGGTCGCCCGTCGCCAAAGTACCGGGCCATTGGAAACCCCTGGCGCCGCTAACGGCGCAGGTTCATCAATGCGTCGGGGCTTGTGCGGTGCATGCGCACAGCCACGAGAGAGCGAGACTGTCATCCACGCCGGTCAGTGACTTTCAAGGTTTTTGGGGGGCGTTTGGCTGTTCATGTTTCGCCTTTTAGAAAAAACGCATAAAAAAGCCGGAACTGATTTGCAGTTCCGGCAATCACCTTCGACAGTTCAATCATCAACGAGTACGGCGCTCAAAACGAACCGTTTATTTTTATACGATGATTTTCCTGTTTATTAACGAATGGCGTATTTAAGAATATAAGAATAAAGATTGTTCACTGCCAACTCCGCATCCTTCCGATCCAGATGAAGAGTACCCGCCAGAGCCGCGTGACATTCAAGCACCATCTTTTCTCGACCATATCGGTGAAAGATCGCTCCATCGGCAATATCGGAAAATGCCTTGTATACCCCGAACAGGACAGCACCAGACTCGTATTCAATACGCACCTGATTCATGGCCACCGGCACCGAAACACTCCCGTTGCTTATCGGCTGCGGCCTCAACTCCCCGACTTTTGTGCACTGACTGCGGCAAATCATCCTGCTTTTTTTATCGGTACCAAAGTTACGTTCATACAACGTAATTTCCGAACCTGGCACCTTGGAACAGGCTTCTTCGAAGGCATTCAACACCGCATTGGCATTCGCCATGCCCGCGTCTATGTCCCGAAGCGAAACGAAGCGTTCCAGCTTATTCTCCTTCACACTGTCCAGTGCCCGAACGATGGTCGACACGTGCGCAAAATCTTTTTTGCTCGCGATGACATGAACCTCATATTCATAGAGACAAGCATGCTCACCCGATTGAAAACCAGCAAACTCATGGGTTTCAAGGCCAGCCTCCATGATAATGCTGTACTTGTCTTCAAGGGACTTCTCAAAGATCATCGCCCCCAGATCCCTGACAAACGCTTCGGTCTGCTTGTAGGCATAGACCACGCCCTGCTTCTCGATCTCGTCGTAGTGCGGATGACGGGTGCGATATTCAGGCTCGTACAGCGGGACGTAATTTGAATAGCGGGAAGTATTGAGCAGCTCATTGAGCAAATGCGTTTTACCCGCCCCCTCCACGCCAACGACCACCAGCATCTTTGGCACAGATTCGTCGTCCGCACCTGGCGTTCTGGACGCGAACAACCCTTCTTCCATTTCATGGAAAACTTTTTCTACATCCTGCTTCGTATAAGCATATTTATTCGACACGTGCTGAAATTCCTTTTCAGTTGAAATAAGTCCTTTAAATAATCCGAACTTCGACATAGCAAAAGTTATTGACAATCGTCGAAGCCATTCAAAAGACAACTCAAGCTAAAGCAGTTTTGTTACACCGGACAACCGAGAAGATCTTGCAAAATATTTCAGAAAAACATCAACCGTAACTCCGGAAAACCCCCTACAGAACACGCAGCAATGGACTACCTAACACACATCATTAAGTATCGAACTCAGCGAAACTTCATCGACCTATCAACGAATACCCCTATGCTCAACGTGACAGAATCACTTCCAGTAACACCCTGCTTCTTATAAACCAATGACGTCGTTCAAACTCGAAGACCGGCCTGCGAGGTATCCGTTACCAGCCCCTGCTCTTACAATGCCTGCACCTCCGACACCGGCCGCCCCATGGACATCGATCTCGCCCGCACCTTTCTGGAAATCGTCCGCCACGGCAGCCTTGCCGCAGCCGCCGAAAAACTCCACGTTACCCAGACCGCAATCACCGCGCGCGTGCAGAAACTCGAGAGTCAGCTGGGCAGCACCCTGTTCGTGCGCAACCGCGCCGGTGCGCGCCTGACACCTAACGGTGAAGCCTTCGTGGTCTACGCCAATCAACTGGTCGAAACCTGGGAAGCGGCGCGACGGGACTTGCCGTTGCCCGAGGGTTACCGCGACGTATTGCACATCGGTGGCGAGGTCAGTTTGTGCAACCCGCTGATGCTCAGCTGGGCCGGCGCGCTGCGCGAGAAGATCCCCAGCCACGCCCTGCGCATGGAAATCCGTGACGGTGAAAACCTGCTGCGCCAACTGGAACTCGGGGTTCTGGATGCGGCGCTGGTTTACCAGCCCGAGTATTGGCCACGCCTGCAAGTCGAACAGGTGCTGGAAGAAAAACTGGTCCTCATCCGCCTGGCCGCAAGACCCGATCCCTATGTGTATATCGACTGGGGCCCGGACTTCCGGCGTCAGCACGATGCGGCCCTGCCGGAAAAAGCCAAAGCCGCGCTGAGCTTCAACCTCGGCCCACTGGGGTTGCAGTACATTCTGGAAAACGGCGGCAGTGGTTACTTCCGCACCCGGGTGGTCCAGAGCTATCTGGAAAGCGGTGTGCTGGAACAAGTGCCCAAAGCCCCCGAATTCAGCTACCCGACCTATCTGGTTTACTCCCGCGACCGCGACTCCGCGACCTTGCAACGCGCCTTCGACTTGCTGCGCGAAGTGATCAAATCCGACGATGACTGGTCGCAACGCTGGAACCCGCTGACCTGAATCCGGTTTGCACCGGAGCATGGCGGTTGCGTCCTCAAGGTTGGTCCAGCCAAAACGCCGGGATCGTCTAATCTGCTGGAGATAACAATAACTACAGGTGATTGCAGTGAGGCAGACCACCGAAGCATTCCGCGCCCGCTACCGCGCTGCTATCCATCCCCTCTACAACCCATGGCTGCACGGCGCTTTTGTGCTGCTGTTCGGGTTGCTGGCCATCGGCGCATTCTGGAGCACCGTGCACCAGGTTCAACCACTGGAATGGCTGGCGATTCCGTTGACGTTGTTGTTCTTCAACTTCGGCGTGTACATGCTCCATCGGCACTTGGGGCACCATAAAAAAAACTTCGCGCGAATGTTCTATGCACGCCATGCCGGCGACCATCACAGCTTTTTCGCCCCCGGCCACATGACCTACGACAGTGCCCGGGACTGGCGGGTGATTCTGTTTCCAGCCTGGCTGATCGTGTTGCACACGGTCGTCATCACCCTGCCCGTCTGGTGGCTGCTTGAGCAGTTCGATGCCAACGTCGCCGGGATGTTCGGCGGCTGTCTGGTCCTCGGCTACCTGACCTATGAAGTGTTCCATGCCTGCGAGCACCTGCCGCCGGAGAACCCCGTCACACGGTTGCCGTGGATCCGCCAGATGCGCCGCCTGCATGAACTGCATCACCGTCGTGAGCTGATGCAGGAACGCAATTTCAATATCGTTTTTCCGCTGATGGACTACCTGTTCGGCACCCTCTATTGGGAACCAGAACCGACTGACCTGCACCCGACGAGAACAACCATGACCCGCATGCAGCATCAGATCGCCATTGCTGGAAACCCGATTGACGTGCTCGCCTACGCCAGCACCGTGACCCGTTGGCCGGAGTGGCATCCTTCGTCCCTCAAGGTTGATGGCCAGAGCGGTCCGCTGCATGCCGGGGGGCGGTTCGAGGAAGACATCAAGGCGGGCGGGCGTGAGGGGCACTTGCACTGGGAGGTTAACGAATACCTGCCAGGTCGCCGTTGGAGTGCCTGGGCCCATGACGATCACGGGCTGTCTTTAGTGGTGACTTACGAGTGCGAGGCCCAGGGTGCTGGCACACACTTTGTCCGCACCCTGGAGTATCGGTTCAGCGGCCTGGCGATGCGCATTGCCAATCGATTGCTGTTCAAGCGCCGCATCGATCGTGAGTCGGCAGCTTCGATGTTGGCATTGCGCGAGATGGCGCAAAAACAGTTAGCCCCGGCAGGAGTCAGCGCGTGAGTCGAACCATCAAGTTTCGCCATGTGCTGTTGCTGGTAATCGTCGCCATCGGCGCCTTCCTGCTGCTGATGCCAACCAAGGTTCAACCGGTGGCCTGGACACCGCCACCGGCGCCCTCCCTCACCAGCGGCATCTACGCCGACAATCAGCGCCTCAAAGGCATGAAGCGCGTCGGCGTCGCTGATATCGACGGCCCGGAAGCGTTGCTGCTGGAGGAAGACGCTCTCATCACCGGTTTGCATGACGGCCGATTGATCCGTACCAGCCTCGACGGCAAGGTCACCAAGGTCCTGGCCGATACGGGCGGCAGACCCTTGGGCCTGGCACGTCATCCCAGCGGTCTGCTGGTGATTGCCGACGGGATCAAAGGCTTGCTGTCACTAGATGCCCAGGGCCGCCTGATTCCATTGACCACGGAAGCCAACGGCGTGCCCTTCGGTTTCACCGACGACGTGGCGATCGACAAGTCCGGGCACTACGCCTATTTCAGCGATGCCTCCAGCCGTTTTGGCTACGGCAGTGACGGCGACGCGATCATCGAGCACGGCGGCGATGGCCGCTTGCTGCGTTATGACTTCCAGACCGGAAAGACCGCGGTCCTGCTGGATAAGCTGGAATTCGCCAACGGCGTGACCCTGGGTCCGGACGATGCCTTTGTGTTGGTCAACGAAACGGGCGCTTATCGCATCAGTCGTTACTGGCTGAGCGGGCCGAAAGCCGGCACCCACGATCTATTCATCGACAACTTGCCAGGGTTGCCGGACAACCTCGCGTTCAATGGTCGCGACCGCTTCTGGGTGGCGCTCTATGCGCCGCGCAACGCATTGCTCGACGCCACCGCACCGCATCCCTTCGTGCGCAAGATGATCGTGCGAGCCATGACTTTCCTGCCCAAACCAGTGGAGAAGCGCGCCTTTGCGCTGGGGCTGGACCTGGACGGTAAAGTGATCGCCAACTTGCAGGACGGCAGCCGCGACAACTACTCGCCGATCACTACCGTTCGCGAATATGGGGATTGGTTGTATTTCGGGTCGTTGAAGGCGAAAAACATGGCGCGATTGCCGTTGAGTACCGCGCTGCAATAGACACCGTGGATCCATCGCCACCCTGTTCTTCGCTGGGGAACTTTTATTTACCGGGGGGATGGGGAGTTCGGTGATGGGGCACCTCGCATGGAGCCGTAAAATCGGACTCTGAACATTCGAGGTGCCGGTATTTATCGCCGTCCCAGATTTTCAGTCACCGATCTTCGGTGACCGGACAGGGCGCGTCAGGACGGCGTCTGGAGTCGATCAACGATCTTTTGCTTAACCTCCACGCGCTTCGCCTTGAGCTTCTTCAATGCGTCATCACTGGGCGCATCCGATTGGGCAGTTTCAGCCTTGACCACCTCGGCGTCCGCCTGCGAATACTTGTTGATCAGTGAATCCAGTAACGGATCCTTGGTGCGTTTTTGCTGGATATCTTCCTTTGAGAGCTTGAGATCCTGATAAAGGTCGTGTGGCACCGGCATGGAACACCTCCGTTTGTTGATCGGAGGCAAACGCGATCAATTGCGTTCACCAACTATCAGAATGGCCTCGGTTAGCCGGTTCTGTCGACCGCCTATCAGACCAGCGGCGCCCGTTCGTCGCCATGCCGCAATCGCAATAAAACCTCTGTCCGCTCGTCGGCCGCCACACGTTAACGAGACCTGACTAGCCGCCATCGGTGTCGATGTCGGCATCGGTGTCATCCCCGGGTTTGGGCCGGTCGGGATTGGGCTTGAAACCCGGGCTGAACTCATTGTCGTTATCGGTGTGAAGTTGCTTCTGGTCGACCGCTTTGTCTGCGCTTTCCGGTTCCGCTGTTTTCGCGTTTTCCTCAAGACCACTTTCACCTTTCATAAGTACCTCGTTCATCACTGCACGTGCGCGGCTGAAACAGTCGGGCCTTGAAGATTTGAAGCCCCTCGGCAAGCAACGTTCCCTCGAACGGATCGCCGATCTACTAGAGTCCATGTGCACCAGATCAAATATACCTGCCGGAGCGAACAACTATCTGGCACGGCAAATGTCACTGACTTTACGCCGGTCAATATTCGGGAACCGGCAAACACTTCCAGGGAGACAAGGCACATGGCGGCATTGCAAACCAGCACACTCGATGCGATGACAAAAAACCAGACGCAACTGTTGGCCGAATGGACCAACGGCCTTGAAGCCAGCGGTGCCGCGCGCAACCTCAAAGAGCAGGATCTGCGGCAACAGACATCGGAGTTCCTGCAACTGATCGTCTCGGGACTTGAACGAGGCAACAGCCAGAATGTTGCGGCACCGGGCTGGGACGAGATCCGCCAGTTCCTCGAAAAACTCTCCCACAGTCGCGCCCTGCTTGGCCAGGACTCGTACCAGACCGCCAGCTTCATCTTTGCGCTGAAAGGCCCGCTGTTTGCGCTCCTGCAGAATCACTACCAGGACAATCCGGCACTGCTGGCCGAGCAACTCTGGGAAGTCTCCGAACTGCTCGATGCCCTGGGCATGCACACCATCCGCACCTTCCAGAAGTCCCGTGAAGCGGTGATCAAGCGCCAACAGGAAGAGCTGCTGGAACTGTCGACCCCGGTGGTCAAGCTCTGGGATGGCGTGCTGGCGCTGCCGATGATTGGCACCCTCGACTCACAACGGACTCAGGTGGTGATGGAATCGCTGTTGCAGCGGATCGTCGATACCGGTTCGGAAATCGCCATTATCGACATCACCGGCGTGCCGACTGTCGATACGTTGGTGGCTCAGCACCTGCTCAAAACGGTGACCGCCATTCGCCTGATGGGCGCCGATTGCATCATCAGCGGCGTGCGTCCGCAGATCGCCCAGACCATCGTGCACCTGGGGCTGGACCTGCAAGGCGTGGTCACCAAGGCCAACCTGGCCGATGCCCTGAAACTGGCCCTGACCCGGCTGGGGTTGACTGTCAGCAAGGCGGACTGAGCCGATGGAGCGCATTCCGATTTTGCAAATGGGCGACTTCCTGCTGGTGACCATCCAGGTCGACATGCATGACCAGTTGGCCCTGACCCTTCAGGACGACCTGTCGGAGCGCATCAGCAAGACGTCGGCCCACGGCGTGCTGATCGATATCTCTGCGCTGGACATGGTCGACTCTTTCATTGGCCGGATGATCGGCACCATCTCCGGCCTGTCGAAAATCATGGATGCCCAGACCGTACTGGTCGGCATGCAACCTGCCGTTGCCATCACCCTGGTTGAGCTTGGCCTGACCCTGCCCGGCGTCAGTACTGCGCTGAATGTCGAGCGCGGCATGAAACTGCTACAGGAACGAGTACGTGAGCAATGACCGTGCGCAGCAGCGGCACTCAGCCGATTCACATCGAACAGGACGTGGTGCTGGCTCGGCAGACGGCGCGCAAGTTGGCCACCGAGTGCGGCATGCGCCTGATCGACCTGACCAAACTGGTGACGGCAGTCAGTGAGCTGGCACGCAACACCATGGTCTATGGCGGTGGTGGCGAGATGGACTGGCAAATCCTTGACGAAAACACACGTACCGGCCTGCGCCTGACCTTCCGCGACGAAGGGCCGGGCATTGCCGACGTCAAACTGGCGATGACCGACGGCTGGACCTCCGGCAACGGCTTGGGGCTGGGCCTGACCGGCGCCAAGCGGCTGGTGGAAGAGTTCGAACTCGAGACCACGCCCGGCAAAGGCACTCGCATCACGATCACCCGATGGACATGAATATGGCAGGTTCAATGACGCAAGTGCTGCCCATCGAAGACAGCAGCCAAGTCGGCCATGCGCGGCGCACGGCGCAGAAACTTGCAGAAGAACATGGCTTCGACGCCACCGATGCCGGACGTGTGGCGCTGGTGGCTACCGAGCTGGCCAGCAACATTCTCAAGCACGCCGCTCGCGGTGAACTGCACCTTCGGATCTTGCCTCGAGCGTCAGGCGCGGGGATCGAAATGCTCGCCGTGGACCGCGCCCAAGGCTTTGATTTGCACGCATGCCTGACCGACGGATTTTCCACCCGCGGCACCCAGGGCATCGGACTTGGAGCCGTGTCGCGCCAGACGGAAGTGTTCGACGTCTATGCCGACTCACGGGGTGCCGTGCTGCTGACGCGGCTGTATCCGCGCAGCGACAAGGCCCCGGACCGGCGAGTCGGCGTCAGCCAGCATTCGCTGCGCAACGATCCTGCCTGCGGTGATGTCTGGCACCTGGCATTCGATGGGACACGCATCAGCGCCTTGGTGATCGATGGCCTGGGGCATGGCGAAGAAGCCGAACGTGCCGCCCGCGCCGGCGAAAAGACTTTCGCCCTGTCGCCCTTCGCCTCACCCATGCTGTTGCTTGAGGACATTCATCAAGCCATGACCGGCACCCGCGGAGGTGCCCTGGCGATCGCGCAGTTCGACGGTGACCATCTGAAATTCGTCGGGATCGGCAACATTGGCGCCTGCCTGATCGCACCCGACAAAACCCGCGGCCTGGCCTCCCACCCCGGCATCGTCGGCGGCCAATACCGAAAGGCGCAACCCTTTGACTATGCTCAAGTGAACGGACATTTGTTGATCATGTACAGCGATGGCCTGCAGTCCCGTTGGAACCTGCAAGATTACCCCGGCCTGGTGCACCGCCATCCCGCGGTGATTGCCGCCATTCTGCACCGCGATTTCTGCCGTGGACGAGACGATGTCACGGTGTTGGTCATTGCTCTGGAGGCCGTCCATGGCTGAGTCACCCATGAGTCAGATTGACGAACAAGCGGCGCTGGTTGCGCAGTTGCAGGCCGAAGCCTGTGCCTTGCGCGAAGAACTGGATGAGACCAACCAGGGCGTTCTGGCGCTGTACGCCGAGCTCGACACCCAGGCCGAACAGTTGCGTCAGGCCTCGGACCTCAAAAGCCGTTTTCTGTCGTACATGAGCCATGAATTCCGCACGCCACTGGGCTCGATTCTGAGCATCACCAGCCTGCTGACCGATGAGCTCGACGGTCCCCTGAGCCCCGAACAGCATAAACAGGTGGCCTTCGTCAGCGTTGCCGCGCGCGAGTTGAGCGACATGGTCGACGACCTGCTGGACCTGGCGAAAATCGAAGCCGGGCGCATCACCATTTCACCCGCCTGGTTCGACATGCTCGACCTGTTCGCCGCCCTGCGCGGCATGTTTCGACCGATTGTCGACGCCAGCGCCGTGGACCTGATTTTCGAAGAACCGGTGGGCCTGCCCAAGCTGTACACCGATGACAAGAAACTCGCGCAGATCCTGCGCAACTTCATTTCCAACTCGTTGAAGTTCACCACCCGCGGGGAAGTCCGGGTCTCGGCCCGGCTGGAGGGCTGCGACCACGTGCGCTTCGCCGTCAGCGATACCGGAATAGGCATCGCCCCGCAGCTACATGACGGATTGTTCGAGGACTTCTCTCAGGTCGACTCACCGTTGCAAAAGCGCCTTCGCGGCACCGGGCTCGGACTGTCCTTGTGCAAACGCTTCGCGCAGCTGCTGGGTGGCGACGTCGGGGTTCAGAGCACGCCGGGCACAGGCTCGACCTTTTTCGTGATCATCCCTCTGGCCATCGCCTTGGAGCCCGTCGATGAAGCGTGACATCCGTTTGCTGATCGTCGACGACAACGTCGCCACGCGCTACGCCCTGCGCCGACGCCTGGAGCGCCACGGCTATGAAGTGCTCGAAGCCGGCACCGGCACCGACGGCCTGGAGCTGATCGACAGCGTGACGATCGACGCGCTGATCCTCGACGTCAATCTGCCAGACATGAGCGGCTTCGACATCGTGCGTAAATTGCGCGCCGAACCCGCCACTGCCCTGCTACCGGTGATTCACGTCTCGGCGGCCTCGATCCAGACCGGCGACATCATTACCGGCCTGGACGCGGGTGCCGATGCCTACCTGATCCACCCGATAGATCCGGATGTACTGCTCGCGACCTTGCGCACCTTGCTGCGGGTGCGTGATACCGAAAATGCCCTGCGCGAAAGCGAGGCGCGGTTTCGGGAAATCTTTGTCAATGTCTCGGCGCCCATTGCGGTGCTGGATGCCGAGTTGAAGGTGCATGAATGCAACCATGCCTTCGCGCAGCTGATTCAGAACAATCTCAACCCGGACACCTTGCGCGAGTGCTTTGCCGAGGATCAGGACATCGTCATCGAGGAACTGCGTCTGCGCCTGGCCTATGGCGAGCGTTGGAAAGGCACGCTGAACATGCGGGTCCACGGTGAGGTTCGCGAAACCGAGTGGCAGATTTCGCCGTACCGCACGCCGGAACTGAGCCTGGTGTTTGTCGAGGATGTCACTGAACACCGTCACCGCGAACGCTCGCACCTGGCCCGGCTGGACGACGCCACCACCCAGTTGGCCAAAGAAGTCGCCGAGCGAGCGCGAACCGAAGCTCAGCTGCTGCAAGTGCAGAAAATGGATGCACTGGGCAAGCTGACCGGGGGCATCGCCCACGACTTCAACAACTTGCTGACCGGCA
Organism: Pseudomonas silensiensis; assembly: GCF_050434865.1. Lineage (NCBI taxonomy): Bacteria > Pseudomonadati > Pseudomonadota > Gammaproteobacteria > Pseudomonadales > Pseudomonadaceae > Pseudomonas > Pseudomonas silensiensis. Next base: position 57,213 of record NZ_JBNDJH010000001.1, on the reverse strand, counting down.
TCATCACCAGCCTGGAACTGATCCAGAAACGGATCGCCGCCTCACGCACCGACAAGGTTCAGTTCTACGCCGAAGCCGCCTTGAACTCGGCCATGAGTGCCGCGTCCCTGACCCATCGCCTGCTCGCTTTCGCGCGCCAACAGCCTCTCGATACCCGGCCCGTGGACATCAACGAACATGTGCGCTCCCTTGAAGAATTGCTGGTGCGCACGATCGGCGAGCGCATCGCGCTGAAACTCGAATTGACCACTAAACCCGCCATCGCCCTGGTCGACCCCATTCAGCTCGAAAGTGCGATGCTCAATCTGGTGATCAACGCTCGCGATGCCTTGCCCCAGGGCGGCAACATTTGGGTCAGCACCTATGCCGCCTATTCCCATGGCGACCCCAATCTGGCCGATGGTGCGTATGTCGCGTTGTCGGTGCGCGATGACGGTACCGGTATCGAACACAGCGTGATCGACAAGGTGTTCGAACCGTTTTTCACCACCAAGCCGCTGGGCCAGGGCACCGGGCTGGGGTTGTCGACCATCTACGGGTTCGCCCGGCAATCAGGTGGCGATGCGCACATCCGCAGCGTCGCCCGGCGCGGCACCGAAGTGACGATTATGCTGCCGGCCAGTTCCAGCCCTACGGCCGGCGAACTCGTACCAGCCACCGTCGATCCTCAGGGTGCCGGCGAACATGTGTTGATCGTCGAGGACACGCCGTCGGTGCTCATGTTCGTGGCCGAAGTGTTGGTGGATGCCGGTTACCGTTGCACTCAGGTGGGCGACATCGAAGGTGCCCTTGAGCGCCTGCAAAACGATGAGTCCATCGACCTGTTGCTGACCGACGTCGGACTGCCGCGCATGAGCGGCCGCGAGCTGGCCGATGTGGCACGGGGCTGGCGCGAAAAACTGCCGATCCTGTTCATGACCGGTTATGCCGAAACCGCGATCAACCGTCAGGTGTTCCTCGGCGATCGCATGGAGATGCTGATCAAGCCGTTCCAGATCAATGAACTGCTGGCCAAGGTGCGGCGCACGCTCGACAGCGCTTAAAGATCAAAAGATCGTCCGAAGGTTCGGGCCGCGTTCGGACGATCTTTTGATTTAGCCCAAGGTTCTGGCCAAAAACGGTGCCGTCCGGCTCTTTTTGCTGTTGGCAACTTTCTGCGGCGTGCCTGCCACGACAATCTTCCCGCCCTGATCCCCCGCCCCCGGGCCGATGTCGATCACCCAGTCACTCTGTGCGACCACGCGCATTTCATGTTCGACGACGATCACCGTATGCCCCGCCGTCACCAGCGTATTCAACTGTTCGAGCAAGCGATCGACATCCCTTGGGTGCAAACCCGTGGTGGGCTCGTCGAGCACATACAGCGTCGCCCCGCGCTGGTTGCGTTGCAGCTCTGTGGCCAGTTTGATCCGCTGGGCTTCACCGCCCGACAGCTCGGTCGCAGGTTGGCCGAGGCGCAGGTAACCCAGGCCGATATCGCGCAGCACTTCCAGCGAGCGGCGAATACCCGGTTGCTCGGCAAACACCGTGACCGCCTCGTCCACCGTCAGTTGCAACACCTGGGCGATGTTCAACCCTTGCCAGATGATCGCCAGCGTCTCGGGGTTGTAGCGCGCGCCGTGGCAGGTTGAGCACGGTGCATAGACGCTGGGCATGAACAGCAACTCGACGCTGACAAAGCCTTCACCTTCGCACGTCGGGCAACGGCCCTTGGCGACGTTGAAGGAAAACTGGCCCGCGTCGTAACCCTCGGCCTGCGCTTCAGGAGTGGCTGCATACAGTTTGCGCACGTTGTCGAACAGCCCGGTGTAGGTCGCCAGGTTTGAGCGTGGCGTGCGGCCGATGGGTTTCTGATCGACTTGCACCAGGCGCTTGATCGATTCCAGCCCCGCCGTGACTTGACCGCCGCTCATTTGCGGTGCGTCGTCTTCAAGGCTCAACGCTTCTGGCTCGCTGTCACTTGCCGCGCGCCCGAGATGCGCGCCTACCAGTTCCAGCAGCGCCTGACTGACCAGACTTGATTTACCGGAACCGGAGACGCCGGTCACCGCGGTAAAACAGCCCAGCGGAAACTCGACGCTGAGGTTGTTCAGGTTATTGCGGGTGATGCCTTCGAGCCGCAGCCAATCGTTCGCCTTGCGGCTGGCTTGGGGCTGAGTGACTTGCTCGGCGAACAGATAAGCGCGCGTCTGCGAGTTCGTCACCTGCGCCAACCCCGGCGGTGGTCCGCTATACAGGATCTGGCCGCCATGCTCGCCGGCCGCCGGGCCAACGTCGATCAACCAGTCGGCGCGGCGCATGGTTTCCAGATCATGTTCGACCACGAACAAGGTGTTGCCGGCAGCCTTCAGGCGTTGCAGCGCTTCGAACAATGCTTCGCCATCCGCCGGGTGCAATCCGGCCGACGGTTCATCCAGCACGTAAATCACGCCGAACAACTGCGAACCCAATTGCGTCGCCAGGCGCAGACGCTGCAACTCGCCGGACGACAGCGTCGGCGTGCTGCGTTCCAGCGCCAGGTAACCGAGCCCCAGATCGGTCAACGTGCTGACCCGCTCCAGCAAGTCCTGAGCGATCCGCTGCGCGGCCAGGCGTTTCTCTACTGACAAGTTCGGTGTGTGGCGGACATCCGGCGCGTTGGCATGACCACTGGCGCCGTGGGCCACTCGTTGCTCGCGGGCCTCGCGGGTCTGCTCGTGCGTCAATACTTCGCCCGCCGCCTCGGTCTGTTCGAGGTAGCTGTGAGCGGCCACTGGTCTCAAGACTTCGGCCACTTGCAGCAACGGCATCTGCGACAGTTCGCCGATGTCGTAACCGGCAAAGGTCACCGACAACGCCTCGCGCTTGAGCCGTTTGCCGTCGCACAACGGGCACGGGCTGCCAAGCATGAATTGCGAGACGCGCTTCTTCATCAGCGCGCTTTGGGAATGGCTGAAGGTGTGCAGGATGTAGCGTCGGGCGCCGGTGAACGTGCCCTGGTAACTCGGTTCCATGTTGCGTTTGAGCGCGATTTTGGTTTCTTCGGGGGTGAGCCCGGCATACACCGGCACCGTGGGTGTTTCTTCGGTGAAGAGAATCCAGTCGCGCAGTTTTTTCGGCAGATCGCGCCAGGGTTTATCGACGTCGTAGCCCATCGTCACCAGGATGTCGCGCAGGTTCTGTCCCTGCCAGGCGGTGGGCCAGGAGGCGACCGCGCGCTGGCGAATGGTCAGGCTCGGGTCCGGGACCATCAGGGCTTCGGTGACTTCATACACCCGCCCCAATCCATGACATTCGGCGCACGCGCCCTGGGGCGTGTTGGGCGAAAAGTCTTCGGCATAGAGCATCGGCTGCCCCGGCGGATAACTGCCGGCCCGGGAGTACAGCATGCGGATCAGACTTGACAACGTCGTCACGCTGCCCACCGAAGACCGCGTGCTCGGCGTTCCCCGTTGTTGCTGGAGCGCCACCGCCGGTGGCAAGCCTTCGATAGAGTCGACGTCCGGCACCCCGACCTGATCGATCAGACGCCGCGCATAAGGCGCCACGGATTCAAAATAGCGGCGTTGCGCTTCGGCGTAGAGGGTCGAGAACGCCAGCGACGACTTGCCCGAGCCGGACACGCCGGTGAACACCACCAGGGCATCCCGGGGGATGTCGACATCGACGTTTTTGAGATTGTGTTCCCGGGCGCCGCGCACCCTGACCATGCCGGAGGGAGGGTTGGAAGTCATGGACCAGCCTTGGTTAGATAGCGGAAAGAATTCTGACGAACGATCAGCGCGTAGAGGGTTAGCCGTTGAGTACGGTGCGTACCATTTGGGTGAGCGCCTCGGGACCATAAGGTTTGCTCAGCAAATAAGTATCAGGGCTGAGTTGGTGATTGCGCGAGATCATGTCACGGGTGTGGCCCGAGGTGAACAGCACGGCCACCGGCGGCGTCTGCACCTTGGCCCAGGCGGCCAGGTCCGAGCTTTTGATCAGGCCGGGCATAACCACGTCGGTGAAAATCAGGTCGACCACGGCGCCATCCAGCAACATCTGCATCGCGGCGTCACCGTTGGCCGCCGTCAGCACTTGATAACCTTCTTCGCTCAGTAACTCCACTGCTGAACTGCGCACCGCCTCGTTGTCCTCGACCACCAGAATGGTTTCGTGTCCGCCTCGCTGTTGCGGGTCATGACGTGTCGTTTCGTTGAGCATCGGGCGCCGGCTGCGCGGGAAATACAGCTGCACCCGAGTGCCCTGCCCGACCACGCTGGAAATCTCGATATGCCCGTCACTCTGCTTGACGAAACCGAACACCATGCTCAGCCCCAGCCCCGTGCCCTGGCCATCGGCCTTGGTGGTAAAAAACGGTTCGAAAGCCTGGGCGAGCACCTGCGGCGACATGCCAACCCCCTTGTCAGCCACCGCTACGCAGACATAGTCGCCCGCGACGATGCCCTTGCCTGCACAAAACTTGCGATCAAGGACAACGTTCTCGGCGCTCAGGTCAATGATCCCCTCGCCCTTCATGGCGTCACGGGCATTGATCGCCAGATTGAGGATGGCGTTTTCCAGTTGATTGTGGTCCACGTAGATGTGCCAAAGGGCTTCGACCGTGCTGACATTGATCTGGATGGTTTCCCCCAGCGCCCGCTGCAACAATTCCCCGAGCCCATCGAAGACCTGCCGCAGGTCGCAGACCGCTGGCGACAAGGGCTGACGACGGGCGAACGCGAGCAATTGCGAAGACAGTTTGGCGCCACGTTCAACCGCGGCAATCGAAGCGCTGACCCGGCGCTGCACGTTGGCGTTGTCCGGCTCATGCCGCGCTAGTAAGTGCAGGTTGCCGGCGATCACCTGCAACAGGTTGTTGAAGTCATGGGCCACGCCGCCGGTGAGGCCGCCGATGGCTTCGAGTTTCTGCGATTGACGCAATTGTTCTTCAGCGGCCAGCCGCGCTTCGACTTCGTCGGCAACGCGTTGCTCCAGATTGCGGGTGAACTTGAGCAGTGATTCTTCGGCGATCTTGCGTTCGTGGATATCGATCAACACCCCGGGAAAACGCAACGGTTCGCCCTGCTCATTGAACTCGCAGCCCCCACTCGCCAGCACCCACAGATAACTGCCATCCGGGCGCAGGACCCGATACTCGGCGTTAAACGGTTCGCCGGTTTCCACTGATTGGTTGATCTGCTCCTCCACCCAGCTGCGGTCATCGGGATGGATCCGTGCTGCGGCGATGTCCATTGGCAGGTCGGCGAGGTTTTGCTCCGGCGGGTAGGAAAAGGTGCGGGCGAAACGCTCATCACCGGAGAGCACATTGTCCTTGATGTCCCAGACGAACGAGCCGAGCAAAGCCCCGGCATTGAGTGCCAGGCGCACCCGTTCGTTGTCGGCGTGATAGGCGTCCTCGGCGGCCTGTCGGCGGCGTTCGGAGATCACATGCTCGGTGGTCTCGACCACCATCGCCATCACCCCGGCCGGTTTCCCGTCGTCATCAGCGACCGGGCTGTAATAGAGGTCCAGCCAGACGTCTTCGGGAACCCCGTCGCGCAGCAACTCCAGGACTTTGTTGCGATAGGACAAGGTGCCGCCGGCCAGGCAGGTGTCGACCACATGCCGATTGAATTCGGCGACTTCCGGCCAGCCCAGTTCCACCGGGGAACCCAACAGGTAAGGATGGCGACCACCGGCAAATTTCGAATACGCGTCGTTATAGATCATGTAACCCGGCCGGCCCCACAGCATCACCATCGGCAGTGGCGACGCGAGCATCAACTGCACCGCGCTGCACAGGCTTCTGGGCCAGGTGTCCATGTTCCCAAGCTCGGTCAGGCTCCAGTCGAACGCGCGGATGCGCCCGGCCATTTCACCGTTCCAGCCTGCACACCCATGGCTATCGTCTAGAAACTGCATCGACTGACTCTGTATCCCTGTAGATGACTGGCTTAAGGGATCGCAACGGCATGAGGATGGTGCGTGCCCGTTTGTTTTCGAGCATCGCCGTCGCCAATGGTTTCATAGAGGTTAGCTGATTCTTGATCTGCAGATTTTTGTGGGTTGCCCTGAGGGCTTTGTAGCAGCTGCCGAGCCTGCGAGGCTGCGTTCGGCGGCGAAGCCGTTGTGAATTCAAACACCTCGGTGTGTCAGGACAAACTCGCATGCAGGTTTTACGACTGCTTCGCAGCCGAACGCAGCCTCGCAGGCTCGGCAGCTGCTACACGGTTTCAGCGTGGCTAGACCTCAATCAGGTGCTTGAGCGGGTGGTAGCCGGTTTTCAGCGTGGCGGCGACGTCGAGGATTGCCTTCTCGATGCCATTCAAATGCATGCAAGTCAGTTCGATGGCGGCGCTCTGGTTGCCGGCTTCGATGTACTCGATCAGCCGCAGGTGTTCGTCGTCGCGGCAAGCCTCGTGGCTGTCGTCATCCAGCGCGGCGGCGTACAGCGAGGCGCGGGAAATCAGCTTGCGGAACCAGTCCAGCAACACCGGGTTGTTCAGGCTTTGCGCGAGCTTGATATGGAATTCGCCAAGCAAATGAATCAGCCGTTCATGGTCGCCACTGCGGTGCGCTTCATCCTCCAGTAACAGGTGATCGCGCAGGTCCTGGGTCACTGCCGTATCACGACGACGACAGAGCTCGGTGACGATGCCGATCTCGATCAGGCGCCTCGTTTCAAACAGCGAGCGGATCTCCTCATCACTGGGCAACGACACCGACGCCCCTTTATTGGGCTCGGTGGTGACCAGGCCATCGGCCTCCAACTGTTTGAGCGCGGCACGAACCGACGTCCGGCTGACATTAAAAAGTTCGGCCAATGACGCTTCGCCGAGCTTCATCCCGGGACGCAATGAACGTTTGCTGATCGCCTCGTAAACCCCTTGGTAGACGCGGTCGACCGTGGTCTCGAGCTTTTTCTCGGTCATCTGAACACTCCTTTAGCGCTAAACAACCGGCCCCAGGCGATGAGCAGCCTTTGAAAAAGGGGGTTGCACGAGCAGATTAATCCGGTTATTTCTAGATTGCATCCAGATATTGCATACAATAATTAGAGGAATGCACCATTATGGGTCATCCAAGAGCAATCGAAGTGCGTAACGTCTCCAAGCGGTATTCCGACGATCCGGGGCTGGCTCCAGCCCTCGACAACGTTTCAGTCGACATTGCCGACAATGAATTCTTCACCCTGCTCGGCCCTTCCGGCTGCGACAAGACCACCCTGCTGCGCACCATCGCCGGCTTCGAACAGGTCAGCGAGGGCGAGATTCGTCTGGCGGGCGAGCCGGTCAATGATTTGCCACCGTTCAAGCGCCGGGTCAACACAGTATTCCAGAGCTACGCGCTGTTTCCACACATGAGCGTCGCGCAGAATATCGCCTTCGGCCTCGAGATGCAGGGTCTTGATCGCAAGCTCATCCCGCAACGGGTCGATGAGATGCTGGCGCTGGTGCAAATGCAACACCTGGCCCAGCGCAAACCGGCCGAATTGTCCGGTGGTCAGCAACAGCGCGTGGCCCTGGCCCGGGCGCTGGCACCGAAACCCAAAGTGCTGTTGCTCGACGAACCGCTGTCGGCGCTGGACTTGAAGCTACGCAAGGAAATGCAGGTCGAACTCAAGCGCGTACAGAAGGAAGCCGGGATCACCTTCATTTTCGTCACCCACGATCAGGAAGAAGCGCTGACCCTGTCCGACCGTATCGCCGTGATGTCCGCCGGCAAGATCCTGCAAATCGGCACTCCGAACGATATCTACGAACGGCCGCAGCACCAATTCGTTGCGCAGTTTATCGGCGACATCAACTTCCTCCCCGGCCACCTCAAGCGCGGCCAGCAGAACGAAAAACTGTTCGTGCCGAACGGCATGCCGGTGGAAATCCCTTGCCCGGCTCAAGGCTTCGACGGCACCAAAGTGCAACTGGCGTTCCGCCCGGAACGCTCGCAACTGGTCGACCTGGCCCAACCGCATCACCTGCGCGGCGTGATTGAAGCGGTGTTGTATGTCGGCACCGCGACCCTTTATCAGTGCCGGTTGAACAACGACATCAAGGTCATGTTGCGCGAGAACAACGAAGGCCTGAACCGCGGCCGGGTTGTAGGCGATCGCGTTGCGGTCAACCTGCCACCCCACGCCTGCCTGTTGATGGAGGCCTGAGATGAGCGTCAGCAGCACTTCTCCCGCCCTCAACCGTGCGCTGTTGCTCAGCCCGGTGGTTCTGACTTTGCTGGCGTTGATTGCCATCCCGCTCGGCATCATGGGCTACATCAGCCTGTTGCCGCGCAATGTGTATGGCGGCGTCGACTGGCAGGCCGACTGGCAATTGCAAAGCTACGTGCAGCTGTTTTTCCAGGAAGGTTTCGACGGTGAACTGGAGCTGAACTGGGTCTACGCCCAGGCCCTGTTGCGCTCGGTGTTCCAGGCCGGAGGCACCACGTTGCTGTGTTTCCTGTTCGGCTTCCCGGTGGCGTTGTGGATGTCGAGCCTGACACCGCGTCGGCGCAACCTCATGGTCTTGCTGATCACCATCCCGTTCTGGACCAACCTGCTGATCCGCAACTACGCGTGGCTGATCATCCTGCGCGAACATGGCTGGGTCGCCCAAAGCATCAATGCGCTGTTCCCCCAGGCCGGTGGCATCACCCTGCTCTACAACGACTTCGCGGTCAGCGTCGGGCTGGTCTACAGCTTCCTGCCGTTCATGATTTTGCCGATCTACTCGACCCTGGAAAAACTCGACTGGCGCCTGGTGGAAGCGGCTTACGACCTCGGCGCCAATCGCTGGCACGCGTTGCGGCGGATCATCCTGCCGCTGTCGATGCCCGGCGTGATTGCCGGCGCGCTGCTGGTGTTTGTGCCGAGTCTCGGTGCCTTCATCACCCCGGCGATTCTCGGCGGCGGCAAGACGCTGATGATCGGCAACCTGATCCAGCAACAGTTCGGCACCGCGCGCAACTGGCCGCTGGGCAGTTCGCTGTCGTTCCTGCTGCTGGGGATTCTGCTGCTGTCCCTGGTGCTTTACGCCCTTTATAGCCGCAGCACCGCCAAAACCCTGCGTCGGGGAGCCACCGCATGATCGCCCTGCACCTGAAAAAACTGCCCCTGACCCGCGAAGTCAGCCTGTTGATCCTGGCCTATCTGTACGTGCCGATCTTTGTGCTGATCGCCTACAGCTTCAACGCCAACCGTTCGGCTACGGTGTGGACCGAGTTTTCCTTTGCCTGGTACGCAAGGATTCTGGCCAACCCGTCGATCCAGACCGCCGCGCTGAACTCGATCATCGTCGCCGGCATCGCCACGGTCTGCGCCACGGCCATTGCCTTGCTCGCAGCACTGGCGACGTACCGGCCGTTCTATGGACAGAAGATGGTCGAGGGCGGGATCAACCTGCCGCTGATCCTGCCGGAGATCGTCACGGCCGTGGCCACGCTGCTGCTGTTCATGGCACTGGGGATCAAGCTCGGTTTGCTGACGGTGATCGTCGCGCACATCGGCTTCTGCATTCCGTTCGCCTACCTGCCGATCCGGGCGCGGCTCAATGACCTCGACAAGAGCTTGCTGGAGGCGGCGAACGATTTGTACGCCAACCCGTGGCAAGTATTTCGTCGGGTGACGCTGCCGCTGCTGTGGCCAGCGGTGTTGTCCGGTTCGGTGTTGGCGTTTGTGGTCAGCCTCGACGATTTCATCATGACCTTCTTCGTCGCCGGCCCCGGTTCGACGACGTTGCCGGTGTACATCTTCTCGGCGATCAAATCCGGTGTCACGCCGGAGATCAACGCGATCTCGACCCTGATGCTGGTGATTTCCATCGTGCTGGTGGTGCTGGCCTTCTGGCTGGGACAGCGCGGCAAAAACCAATGAGCCCTTTCCTTCGCGGTACTTTCGGAGCGTAAAACCATGATGTTGAAAAACACGATCTTCAAAAGCATGCGTTACGGCGTCGCCGGTCTGGCCCTCAGTTGCTTCAGTGTGTTCACCGCGCAGGCCGCCGAACCCAAGGAACTGTTCTTCTACAACTGGACCGACTATTACCCGGTGGATCTGCTGGCCAAGTTCGAAAAGGAGACCGGGATCAAGGTCACCATGGACGGCTACGACAGCAACGAAACCCTGCTGGCCAAGCTGCAGGCCGGCGGCGCGGCGTATGACGTGATCGTGCCGTCGCAGTCGATCATGCGCACGTTGATTAACCAGAACCTGCTACTGCAAATCGACGCGTCGACCCTGCCCAACTTCCAGTACGTCAAACCGGCGTTCCGCGACCCGGGTTTCGACCCGGGCCGCAAGTTCTCCGCCCCGTACCTTTGGGGCACCACCGGGTTTTCCTATGACAGTGCGCGGGTGCCCGGCGGCAAACTGGACGATTCGTGGAAAGAGTTCTTCGAACCGCGCAAGGAACTGGAAGGCCAACTCGCCGCCCTCGACACCTCCAGCAGTGTGATCAACGCCGCCAGCCATTACCTGAACGTCGATGAATGCAGTGAAAACCCGCAGGACGCCAAGCGCATTCTGGAGCTGCTGCAAAAACAGAAACCGCACTTGAAGATGTACAGCTCGGACAACACTGTCGACCGCATGGCCTCCGGTGAAGTGATCATGATGCAGAACTGGAACGGCTCCACTGCCCGGGCCACGTTGCAAAAAAGCACCATCAAATACGTGTACCCGCGCGAAGGCCTGGCGATGTTCCAGGACAACTTCGCCGTACCGAAAAGCGCCCCGCACCCCGGCAACGCGAAGATCTTCATCGACTGGATGATGAAACCGGAAAACGCCGCCGCCGTGTCCAACGCCATCGCCTACGCCAACGGTATCCAGAGCGACAAGCTGATCGACGCCAAATGGCGGGTGATGGACGCGATCAACATGCCCGACGAGTTCGCCTCGCGCCTGCGCCCGGAGAAAGAGTGCAGCAACAAGGCGCGCGAGCTGCAGGATCGGATCTGGTCGAAGCTCAAGGGTTGATTGCCTGACTTAAGACCGCGTCGCGGCCTTCGCGGGCAAGCCTCGCTCCTACAGGATTCGGGTTGAATCGCAACGTTGTGATCGACAACGAACTGTAGGAGCGAGGCTTGCCCGCGAAGAGGCCAGCGAATACACCATAAAATTTGAGGTTCGATATGACCCAACCCCGCTGGCTGCGCAATGTGCGGCCCTACGGTTCAACCGCCGAAGACCTGCTGATCGAAAACGGCCTGTTCAAGCAACGCCGCCCGGCATCGGCCGCCGCCCTCACCACCACCGACATCGACGGCCAAAACCAGCTCCTCACCCCTGCCCTGGTTGAAAGCCACGTCCACCTCGACAAAACCCTCTGGGGTCAACCCTGGCGCCCGAACAGCGCCGGCCCGACGCTCAAGGACTACATCGCCAACGAGCGCCGCGTGCTGCGTGAAGTCCAGGCACCGATTGCCCAACGCGCTGGCGCCCTGCTGGAAAACTGCATCGCACGTGGCTCGCTGACGATGCGTTGTCACGTCGACATCGACCCGGAATTCGGCCTGCGCCATGTCGAAGCCATGCAGCAACTGCGCGAAAACTACCGCGACCTGATCGACCTGCAACTGGTGGTGTTCCCGCAAACCGGGCTGATCAGCCGCCCCGGCACCGCCGAACTGATGCGCGAAGCCATGGCCCTGGGCGTGGAAAATGTCGGCGGCCTCGACCCCTGTGGCATCGACAATGACCCCATAGCCCAGCTCGACTTTGTGTTCAAACTGGCCAGCGAATTCGAGCGTGGCGTCGACATTCACCTGCACGACAAAGGCGAACTGGGCCTGTGGCAGATCGCACTGATCGCCGACTACACCGAACGTTTCGGGCTTCAGGGTCGGGTGATGATCAGCCACGCCTACTGCCTGGGGATGCTGCCGTGGAGCCAGGTCAAGCCGGTGGTTGAACGCCTGGCGGCACTGGGCATTTCCCTGATGAGTTCGGCGCCGGCCGATTGCGCGGTGCCGCCGTTCCTTGCGTTGCGCGAGACCGGGGTGAACGTGTGCCTGGGTTCGGACGGCATTCGCGATGCCTGGTCGCCCATGGGCAACGGCGACATGCTGGAACGGGCGATGCTGCTGGCCTTTCGTTTCGACTTGAACAAGGACGATGAACTGACGGCGGCGTTCGAAGCCGCGACGTTGAATGGCGCTCGGGCGTTGGGCTGTGAAGGTTATGGGCTGGAGATCGGTGCGCCGGCGGACTTTCTGCTGATGCCGGTGCAGACGCTGGGTGAAGCGGTGGTTTCGCGTCCGGTGCGCCAGGTTTATCGCGGCGGTGAGTTGATCGCCTCCGGTGGCCGACTGCTGGAAAGTCGCTTGTGAAAAGGATTGGATTGAAAGCCAGTTGCGTGGTCGGGTTCGACGGCACCCAGCATGTGCTGTGGCGCGACGGCGAAGTGGTGTTCGAAGGTTCGCGCATCGTGTTTGTCGGACGTGATTATCCGGGGCCGGTGGATCAGTGGATTGATTACGGCAACGCGTTGATCGGTCCGGGCTTCATCGATCTGGATGCCCTCGGGGATCTTGATTCGACGGTGCTGACGCTGGACAACGGCGATGAACGCGACATGGGCCGAATGTGGTCCGAGGACTACCTGGCGGCGGGCCCGAGAGAGAGTTACAGCCCTGATGAAGAAGTCTTCAAATACCGTTACGCCTTCACTCAGCTGATCCGCAACGGCATCACCACCGCCCTGCCGATCACCTCGATGTATTACCGCGAGTGGGCCGAAACCTACGACGAGTTTTCTGCGGTGGCCGGTGTGGCGGCCGAGTTGGGGCTGCGGACTTACCTCGGCCCCTGCTACATGAGCGGCATGAGTTACTGGCGCGCCGATGGAAGCCTCGGGCATCACAGGGATGAAGCGCGAGGCATGGCCGGGCTCGATGCGGCTGTTCGGTTTTTCCATGATTTCGACGGTGCGCACGAGGGTTTGATTCGCGGCGCGCTGCTGCCGGACCGCATCCAGACCTGCACCCCGGCCCTGCTGCAACGCACCGCCGCGCTCAGCCTGGAACTGAACGCGCCGATGCGTTTGCATTGCTGCCAAGGGCTCGGTGAGGTGGCGATGGTCGAACAACTGCGCGGTACTTCGCCGCTGGGCTGGTTGCAGCAACTGGATCTGTTGACCCCACGCAGTCTGCTGCCCCACGGCCTCTACACCTCAGGCGATGACGATCTGCAACGCGTGGTGGATGGCGGCGCAAGTCTGGTGCATTGCCCGGTGGTGTTTGTCCGTGATGGCGAGGCGCTGAACTCTTTCGGTCGTTATCGGGCCAAGGGCATTAACTTCGCCTTGGGCACCGACACCTGGCCGGCGGATTTGCTGGAAAACATGCGCCAGGGTCTGAACATCGCGCGATTGATGGAGGGTGGCAACTCGCTCACCACCACGCTGGATTTGTACAACGCTGCCACCCTCGGCGGCGCCAAGGCTTTGGGCCGTGATGATCTGGGCCGCTTGGCACCGGGCGCCAAGGCCGACATCACAGTGTTCAACCTTCGTGGTCTGCACCTGGGGCCGCTGTTCGACCCACTGAAAAACCTGGTATTGGCCGGGCGCGGCGATGACTGCATTGCCAGCTACATCAACGGCCGCTGCGTGATGCAGGACGGTCAGGTTCAAGGCGTCGACTACCCCGCCCTGCAACGCCAGGCCCAACAACAGTTCGAAAAACTGATGCGCAGCCACAGCAACCGAGCCTTCGGCCAACCGGACTGGAAAGGCCTGTTCAAACCGGCCATCCCGTTCGCTGACGACTACAGCGCAGACGCGCCGCTGAGCGCGATTGATCCACTTCTTTAGAGAACTCTGCCCATGCAAAGCTTTGACTTCAGCCAATTGAGCCCGCGAGACAAGTACAAGATTCTGATCGGCAGCGTGGTGCCACGGCCGATTGCCCTGGTCACCACCATCGACGGCGAAGGTCGGATCAACGCGGCGCCCTTCAGCTTCTTCAACGCCCTCTCGGCCGACCCGCCAATCCTCGCGTTGGGCGTGGAAAACTACGGCGACCAAAGCCCCAAGGACACCACGCGCAATATCCAGCTCAACCAGGAATTCACCGTGAACATCGTCAGCGATGCCCTGGTGGAAGCCATGAACGTCTGCGCCGTGCCGTTCGCCCCCGGTTTCGACGAGCTGACAGCCGCCGGCCTCACCGCCATTCCCGGCACCACGGTCAAATGCCCACGGATTGGCGAAGCACCGGTCGCGTTGGAGTGTCGGCGGATGATGGCGCTGTCCATCGGGCAGTCACGGGAGATTATCTTTGGCGAAGTGTTGATGGCGCATGTGCGGGATGAATTGATCGACCCGAAAACCTTGTATATCGATCAGCTCGGGCTCGATGCGATTGGCCGGATGGGTGGGCATGGGTATGCGCGTACGCGCGATTATTTCGATTTGCCGACACGCTCGTTGCAGGCGTGGACGGAGGCGCCGGGGGGTGGCGAGCGGTTTTGGCCGTCAGGTAAATGATCGTTCCCACGCTCCGCGTGAGAACGATCCTGCGCAGAAGGTTCAGTCAGTGCCGTATTTCGGCGAACGCGGCCCGTACAGCAAGCCCGCCGGTTGTCCTGCCGACAGCAGCCGAGCGCTGGTCACACCGGCAATCGGGTGACCGGCATCGTTGGAACTGTTGATCACTTGCTTGACCGCCGCCGTAATCAGCATACCAATCAAACCACCGCCACCGTTGTTACCGCCCTCCTCGCTCGAAGCCCGGGCCGAACCGGTCCACAGGGTGGTGCCGCTCTTGAGGTCCACCAGTTTCGCGCTGGCCGTCACCACGGTTTCGCTGCTGATGATCATGTAGCGAGTGCCGTAGTCCGTCACGGTGATGTACAGCGCAGCATCGGCACCGAAGATTTCTTGCAGTTTATTGGCCGGTGCCTGATGGATATCCGCCGGCGTGGTCAGGCCATTCTGGCGGAACGTCTCATCGACCAGGGCGATCGGCAGCACGTAGTAACCGGCTTCAGCCAACGGGTACGTGACCTGCGACAACAGGCTGTAGGACGCCTTGACGTCCGGCGAGTTGTTCAGCGGCGGCAGCACCAGAATGGTTTTCGGACGACTTTGCTTGTAGGCCGAATAGTCCACGGTCTTGGGGCTGACGCAGCCACCGAGCACCGCCAGTGCCAGTAGCCCGGCCATCAGTTTCAATGAGCGCGCGATCATTGGACGACTCCGGTCTTGGCGTTTTTAAGCAGAAAGTCCATGTACGGCGTCGACTCGGGGAACAACGTCTTCTCGGTTCTGAATTGCTGCACCATCTGATCGTCCTTGCCCATGCTCAGGTACAACAGGCCCAAATGAGCGTGGTAGCCCGGTGGCGGCGTCTTGCCGGTGGACCTGATCTTCTGCAGGTCGCGCTCGAGGGCTTCGGCCTGAGCTTCCTTGGGCTCTTCACCCTTGAAGTACTCGTAGACTTCCGGCTGGTAGCTTTCCCACTGGTAAAGGGTTTTCGGGCCGCTGTTGCAGCCGGCCAACAGGCCACTGACCAACACGGTCGACGCCATCAGCGCCCATTTCGCATAAACCTTGAACATGCTTGTACCGCTCCTTGTCATCGACCTTGATCAGTTGCCCGGTTTCCATGCACCGGCATTCATGCCGTCCACCAGACGATTGATCGCCTCGCGCATGGCCAGGTCGAGCACTTTGCCGTTGAGGGTCGAATCGTAGGAAGCGGTACCGCCAAAGCCGATGACTTCACGGTTGGACAAGGCGTATTCGCCCGCGCCCTGAGTCGAATAAACCACTTCGGACGTGCTGATATTGACGATGTTCAGGTTGACCTTGGCGTAGGCCACCTGGGTCTTGGCGCGGCCAAGAATGCCGAACAACTGGTGATCGCCAGTCTCTTTGCGGCCGAACTCGGTGACATCACCGGTGACCACAAAATCAGCCCCCTTGAGGCGCTGGGACTGGCCCTTGATCGCGGCCTCCTGCTGGATCTCGCCCATGTTGTCGCGATCCAGCACGCTGAAGCGGTTGGTTTGCTGCAAGTGAGTGATCAGGATGGTCTTGGCCTGACCGCCAAGGCGATCTACACCGTCGGAGAAGATCCCGCGCATGTAGCTCGAGCGGTTGTCGAACTTGCCGACCGCCATGGGTACGCGAACGCCGGCATAAGCGAGGCTGGCGCTTTCGACCTTTTCTATTGGCAAGGCGCGCGAGCTTTCGGTCGCACATCCAGCCATCGCACCCAAGACGGCAACCGCTGTCGCCGATACCAACATCCGAGAGATCATTCTCACTGCGCATTCCTTTTGAAAAACGGTTTATCCCGGCACGGCAATAGCCAGCCACTGCGGGTTGCAGCGGCAAAAAAAGCGAGGGGGAATCAAATCGACAATCGACGTGCGGGACGTCGGCGGCCGGCATTATGCCAAAGTGCCATCATTGAAGACAGTATTAAATGTTAGGCGTGGTAACGATCAGGTCGGGTTCAACGGAAATCCCGGCTGCGTACGCTGATGCCGTCGAGCAATGGGCTCAGGTCGCTCAACCGTCCGGCAATCAAATGCCGCACTTCGCCTTCCTTTTCCCAGCGCCCGTCGACCTTGAGCAATTGCGAGCCGACCAACACCTTGCGCTGCCGGTCGGCCAGGTCGCGCCAGACAATGACGTTGACGTTGCCGAACTCATCTTCCAGGGTGACAAAGGTCACACCACTGGCGGTGCCCGGACGTTGTCGACCGGTCACCAGCCCGGCGACACTGACCGGTCGCCCATGCTCGACCTCCAGCAGTTCCTTCGAACTGCGGCAGCGCCGGGCTTTCAATTCACCGCGCAAAAGAGCCAGCGGATGCGGGCCAAGCGTGGTGCCGACACTGTTGTAATCGGCTAGCAGGTCCTCGCCCACGGTGGGTTTGGGCAAACACACCGCGCCCTCCTCCTGACTCGGCAGACCGGCAAACAAACCGAGCTGTTTCTGCACACCCGCCACTTCCCATCGAGCCCGATGACGGTCACCCGCCAAGCCACGCAGCGCACCGGCATCGGCCAGTTGTTCCTGAGCGCGGGCGTCCAGTCGCGCCCGTTCGCCGAGGTCGGCAATGTCGATAAACGCCCCCTTCGACCGTGCGGCTTCAATGCGCCGGGCATCGTCCTCGCGAAAGCCCTTGATCATCCGCAACCCCATGCGAATCGCCGGTTGAGCTCCGGTGATCGGTTCAAGGCTGCAATCCCAGTCACTGGCGCGCACGTCGACCGGGCGAATCTGCAAATGATGCCGGCGCGCGTCCTGCAGAATCTGGTCCGGGCTGTAGAAACCCATGGGCCAGCTGTTGATCAGCGCACAGGCGAAGGCCGCCGGCTCGTGGCATTTCAACCAGCAACTGGCGTAGGTCAGCAAGGCGAAACTGGCGGCGTGAGACTCGGGAAAACCATAACTGCCGAAACCTTTGATCTGCTCGAAGATCTGTGCGGCAAACTCGGCCGTGTAGCCGTTTTTCTTCATCCCGGCGGCCAGGCGATCCTTGTGCGGCTCCAGCCCGCCGTGGCGTTTCCAGGCGGCCATGGAGCGGCGCAACTGATCGGCCTCGCCGGGGCTGTAGTCAGCGGCGACAATCGCAATCTGCATCACTTGTTCCTGGAATAGCGGCACGCCCAGGGTGCGCTTGAGCACGGTTTCCAGTGCCGGCGACGGATAGATCTCCGGTTCTTCCTTGTTTCGGCGTCGCAGGTACGGATGCACCATCCCGCCCTGAATCGGCCCCGGACGGACGATCGCCACCTCGATCACCAAGTCATAGAAGGTCCGGGGCTTGAGCCTCGGCAACATCGACATCTGCGCCCGGGACTCGATCTGAAACACGCCAATGGTGTCGGCACGGCCGATCATGTCGTAGGTTGGCGAGTCTTCGGCCGGGATCGTTGCCAGGCTCAAGTCCCGATGGCGATGACGGCGCAACAGATCGAAGCAGCGGCGAATCGCACTGAGCATGCCCAACGCCAGGATATCCACCTTGAGCAGCCCGACGGCATCGAGGTCGTCCTTGTCCCACTGGATGATGGTGCGCTCGGCCATGGCGGCGTTTTCCACCGGAACCAGGCTGTCCAGAGGCTGCTCGGAAATCACGAAACCACCGGGGTGCTGGGACAGGTGTCGGGGGAAACCGATCAACTGCCCCGTCAGGCTCAACACCCGGCGCAGCACCGGGCTCTCGGGATCGAACCCGCCTTCAAGCAGGCGTTCCACGGGCGGTGTTTCATCACTCCAGTGGCCACAGCAATCAGCCAGGGCGTTGATCTGATCCGGCGGCAACCCCAAGGCCTTGGCCACATCACGCACCGCGCCGGCCGCGTGATACGTGCTGACCACCGCCGTCAGCGCCGCGCGGGTCCGGCCATAACGCTGGAACACGTACTGCAAGACTTCTTCGCGACGTTCGTGTTCGAAATCGACGTCGATGTCCGGCGGCTCGTTGCGTTCCTTGGAGAGAAAGCGTTCGAACAACAGCGTGGTGCGATCCGGATCGATTTCCGTGATGCCCAAGGCAAAGCACACCGCCGAGTTGGCCGCCGAACCACGGCCCTGACACAGGATTTTTTGCTCACGGGCGAATCGCACAATGTCGTGAACCGTCAGGAAATAGCTTTCGTAGCCCAGCTCGGCAATCAGCTCCAACTCCTTATCGATCTGCGTCAGCACCTGGGCCTGCGGGCCTTTTGGCCAGCGCCACGCGATGCCCTCCACGGTCAAATGTCGCAGCCAGGACGTGGCGGTCTGACCTTCTGGCACCAACTCCCGGGGATATTGATAACGCAACTGACCGAGGTCGAAGGTGCAGCGCCGGGCGATGTTCAGCGTTTCGTCGAGCAGTGTTTGCGGGTAGATCGATTGCAGCGCATCGAGACTGCGTAAATGCCGCTCGCCATTGGGATGAAGACGCAGCCCGGCCTCCGCCACCGGCACGTGATGACGGATCGCAGTCATGGTGTCCTGCAAGGCGCGCCGCCCACGAGCGTGCATGTGCACATCGCCGCTGGCCACTGCAGGGATTCGCAGTTCGCCTGCCAGGGTCAGCAGCGCAGTCAGTCGTCGGGTATCGTCCTGGCCGCGATGCAGCTGGACGGCCAGCCACAGGCGTTCGGCGAAGGTCCGTTTCAGCCAGTGGCCCTGTTCGAAGTCATCGACCGCGTCCGGCACCCACAACGCCAACAGCCCCGGCAAAGGTTCGCTGAAGTCTTCCCGCAGCACTTGATACTGGCCTTTCTGCGTGCGACGTCGCGCTCGGGTAATCAGTCGGCACAGGGTCTGGTAACCCTCGAGGTTTTCCACCAGCAACACCAGTTTCGGACCGTTCTCGATGCGTACTTCGCTGCCGATGATCAGTGGCAGCTCCACGGATTTGGCCGCTTGCCAGGCGCGGACGATACCGGCCAGGGTGCATTCATCGGTGATCGCCAAGGCCTGATAACCCTGTTTTTTCGCCCGCTGAAACAGTTCGAGGGCACTGGAAGCACCGCGCTGGAAACTGAAGTTCGACAGGCAGTGCAGCTCGGCATAGTCGATGCTCATGCGAACCAGCCTTGCAGCCACAACGGGCCGTCCTCACCGACCGCACGATAGGCCCAGCCCTGCTGGCCGGAACGGGTTTCGATCAGGAAGTAATCGCGACGCACATCGGCGCCGTCCCACCAACCGGACTCGATGCGTTCCGGCCCCATCAGGATACGTGCCGAACCTTCGTGCACCGCCAGTGGCTCAGTCAGCAGCCAGCCCGGACGTTGCACGCCTGGCAGCCCTGCACAGCGCTGACTGTCGACACTGGCCTGCCACGCGCATTCCGGCCGGTGATCGGCCTGGAACCGCAAGCCCTGCACCGCGTCATCCCCCAACCGCGCGCGCAAGCGTTCGCGCAGTTGCTCCCAGGGCAAGGACTGCTGCGGGCGGTCGTCGAACAGTTCCTGATACTGGGGAACGAAGGCCGGCAAGTCTTCGGCGCGCAGGCGAAAACCACGCACCGGGGCCTCGACCTGTACGTGCTCCAACCGGCCCCGGGCCAGTTCAAAGAGCATTGCCGCATCACGTTCGGCGCTGAGCAGGCCGACCTTGATGACGGTGTCCGGCAACCCGGCGTGTTCCAGGTGCAGGTCGAAACGCTGCACGCCGCTGTCCCGACCGCAAAGAAACGCCGACAGGTCGCCGGTCAATCGGCGTAACGGAAACAGCAGCGCCTGATGGGACTGCACGTCGAAGTTGAGCTCGATGCGCACATCGAAGCGGTCCGGCGGCAGGTAGAACGCCAGCGCCAGCCGCCGTAACCCGAGCAAGGCGTCCAGATGCTTGAGCACCTGGGCCTCGAAACGCCGGGCCAGACTATGACGAGGCAACGCCTGAACCTGACTCAAGGTGCGTAAACCCATGCGCGACAACGCGGTGGCAACGCTGGTTTCCAGCCCGATCCGGTCGATGGGCAACTGCCCAAGATGATGTTGCAAGGCTTGATCGTCGGGCACCACCAGACCGTCATACGCGTTGGCCAGCACCCGTGCGGCCACCGGGTTGGGCGCGGCAACAATTCGATGGCGAAACCCCAGTTCGCCGAGCTCGGTCCGCAACCGCGCCTCGAATTGCGGCCAGGCGCCGAACAATCCCAGGCTGGACTCTATTTCAAACACCACCGCACGCGGGTAATGCACGCTGACTTGTGAACTGAATCGATAAGCCCAGGCGGCCAGAAACTGCTGCCAGTGCTCGATCTCGGCAGCGTCGTATTCAGCCGTGACAAATCCTTTGCTCAAGGCCTGGGCCGCCGTCATCGACTGGCCCGGACGCAAGCCCAGCGCCCGCGCCGAAGCGTTGACCGCTTGCAACACCCGACGCTGGGCCGGGCCGGTCAGCAGCGCCAGCGGTTCATCGGGATCGGCGCGCTGACGCAGTACCGCGTCCAGCGCCAATTGCGGGAAGAGAATGCACACCCAGCGCATGGCAACCTCAATGCCCCACAGGGAAGGCAATCGGCGCCGAACGCGCCAACCCGCCCCGGCACTTGAGCACGCGCAATTGCGCAGGCCTGGCATCGATGGCGATGCGCAGCGCTGCTGGCGAAGGGTTGATCGCTTCATTGATCGAGCGATAGGCGAACGCCAGGGTCGAGCCGGTTTCCGCCGCCACCTGCAAGCGCCGCAACGCCCGGTCATCGGCCTTGTGCGGCCAGCACAACACCGCACCGCAACTGCCCGAACGCAGGCATTGTTCCGCTGCCCACAGCGCATCGCGCTCGCTGGCCTGGATGATCGACAACTGGCGCAGATCGACCCCGGCGTTCTGCCAGGCCTGGGGATACGGCACGTAAGGCGGCGCCACCAGCACGATGCGCTCGCCCGCGGCGGACAACCGCGCCAGCGCTGGCCACACCAGTTGCAGCTCACCGACGCCCTGCCCGGCCAAAAGGATTTCGGTCAGCGCCGCTTCCGGCCAACCACCGGTAGGCAACGCCGCATCCAGCGCGGCATGCCCGGTGGGTTGCGGGCTGACGGCCGGTGGCGCAGGCCGGCCCTTCCAGACCTGGCCGCCATTGAACAGCGTATCCAGCGCAACGACGGCGCCCATCACCCTTGCCTCACCAGACCGCAGAACACCCCTTCGATGGCCAGGTCCTGATCGGCTTCGACGATGATCGGCTTATAGGCCGGATTGCGTGGCAGCAATCGGACAACCTCACCGACCCGTTCAAAACGTTTGATGGTGACTTCGCCGTCGAGTCGCGCGACGACGATCTGGCCGTTGACCGCCTCGGGATTGCGGTGCACGCCCACCAGATCGCCGTCGAGAATGCCGTCCTCGATCATCGAGTCACCCTGGACCCGCAGCATGTAATCCGGCACCCGCGAGAAGATCGACGGGTCGAGCAGCAAACGGCTGTGAACCTCGGCATCGGCACCGATCGGCGCACCCGCCGCCACCCGGCCGAGTACCGGAATGTCCAGCAACTCGGGCCGCGCCGGCTGCCCGAGCAAACGAATGCCTCGGGCCTGATGCGCATTGACCTCGATGAAACCGGCCTCGGTCAGCGCCAGCACATGCTTGCGCGCCACGCTACGGGAGGCGAAACCGAACGCCTCGCTGATTTCAGCGAGGCTCGGGGACTGGCCATGCTCGGCGATTCGATCGCGGATAAAGGTCAGGATGGCGGTGCGGCGGGGAGTTAAAGTCGTCATGGAGTACATTTGTACTCTTTTGGCTTTTTTCTGGCAAGGACCGCCAGTCAGCAAATCCCCTGTAGGAGCGAGGCTTGCCCGCGAAGGCGGTGTGTCAGGTACGCCGCCTTCGCGGGCAAGCCTCGCTCCTACAGGTTCAGGTCAGACCGGAGAGGTAGGGCCAAGGGAAGATCCCGCGCTCATGGCCGTCGCTGAAAATCAGTTGCAGGCCGTAGCCCTGGGCATTGAGTTCGACCACACGGATGCGCTCATCGACTTTCACCCTCAACCCCTGCAACCGAAACGCCCGGCATTGCGAACACGGACACTGACGGCGCAACTCGGCATGATCGAGCAACTGCTCGCGCCCATCCGGCCAGTTCAACCGCAGCTGCTGTTTGCTCTGGGAATTGCCAATCGCCACCGGGTTCATTGCAGCTGACTCAAGGCGATGCGCACGGCTTTGCGCACTTCCGGGTCGCCGTCGTCCTGCGCAGCCTGCAAAGGTGCGATGGCGCCTCGGTCGTTCAACTCTCCGAGCGCCAGCGCAGCTTCCTTGCGCAAGTTGCTGATGCGGTGGCCGAGGGTTTCGATCAACGCTTCAAGGGCCGGGACGTAACGCAAACGGCCGAGGCTGCGGGTGGCGCGCAGGCGCACTTGCCAATACGCGTCGCTCAAGGCTTCGACCAAAGCCGGGCCGGCGTCGACGTGACCGACCTTGCCCAGCGTGGTCGCGGCTTCTTCGCGCACTTGCCAGGCTGCGTCCTGCAAGGCCTGGCGCAGCGCTGGCAGCACGTGGGCGTCGGAGGCCAGGCCCAGGGCACCGGTGGCGGCGCGGCGGACTTCGGTGTCCGGGTCGTCACTGGCCAATCGGGCAAGCGCCGGCAAGGCATCGAGTTGCTTGAGCCAGCCGAGTACGCCGACGGCTTCCCGGCGAACACTGGCGTCTTCGTCGGTCAATGCCTCTAAAGCGGCAGCGGCGGCATCGGGGAAGCGCAACTCACGCAAGGCCCGGAAAGCGGCGATGCGCACGTTGATGTCGGCATGCCCGGTCCACGGCAGAATCACCCTGCCCGCCGCCTCGGTCTTGAGCAGGCTGAGGCTTTGCGCGGCGGCCGCTTGCACGGCTTGGGAAGGGTCGGTCAGCGCCCGGCACAGTGCTTCGACCACCGGTTCGTCCTCCCAGGCTTCGAGCAATCGTGCGGCTTCGGCGCGGACTTCTTCGGTTGGGTCTTTAGCCAGTCGATTGACCAGCCAAAGCAAACCGTCCGGTTCTTCAAGGTCGGCCAGTTCGATCAGGGCAATTCTGCGCACGCCGGGATCTTCATCCGTCAGGCGTGGTTGCAGGGCGAGAATGTCGTCGTTATCGGTTACATCGAATAGAGAGGTCATAGGGCAAATCGCGGCAGTTTGTTTTCAAGGGGAAGTCCGAGAGGGTTCAGGCGCGGTAACTGCCGACCGTCTTCGTGACGCAGCAACTCGAGGCAATGACGCTTCAAGCGGGAGAACTCGTGACTGGTGACCAGTTCGGTGGTGCGTGGCCGTGGGAAATCGAGGCGCAGGTCTTCGATGATCCGGCCCGGGCGCGAACTCATGACCAGCAGCCGATCGGCAAGGAACAGCGCTTCATCGATATCATGGGTGACGAACACCACGGTGGTGCGAATTCGCGTCCAGATGTCCAGCAGCAGCTCCTGCATGTTCAACCGGGTCAGCGCGTCGAGGGCGCCGAAGGGTTCGTCCATCAGCAACAGGCGCGGGCGGTTGATCAGCACCCGGGCGATTTCTACCCGTTGCTGCATGCCGCCGGAGAGTTGGTCAGGCCAGCGCTCGGCAAATCCTTCGAGGCCCACCAGGGCCAGGATTTCGTCGGCAGCCTGGTGGCGTTCGGCTTTGCCGATGCCGCGCATTTTCAGGCCGAAAGCAACGTTGTCGCGCACGGTGCGCCAAGGGAACAGCGTGTGGTGCTGGAACACCATGCCGCGTTGCGGCGACGGGCCCGAGACCGGCGCACCGTCGACTTTCAAGGTTCCGGTTCGCGGTTGCAGATGACCGGCCAGCGCACCGAGCAAGGTCGATTTGCCGCAACCGGACGGCCCGAGAATGCACACGAATTGCCCCGGCTCGATCTGGCAATCCAGGCCTTGCACGGCTTCGAAGGCTTGCTTGTCTTCGCCGAGGACGATGGACAGTTGGCGGATGTCGATCCGCCCTTCAGGGGCTTGCATCACGCTCATCAGGCTTTTCCTCGTGGTCGGTGCCAGGGCGTGAACAGCCCGCCCAGACGTTTGATCAGCAGGCTGCTGCCCATCCCCAGTACGCCGATCAGCAACATGCCGACCACGATGTCGGCGTAGTTCTGGATGGTGTAGGACTCCCAGGTGTAATAGCCGATGCCGTATTGGCCGGAGATCATTTCGGCGGTCACCAGGCAGAACCATGAGGTGCCCATGCCGATAGCGAGGCCGGTGATGATGCTTGGCGCAGCGCCGGGCAGGATCACCTCCAGCAGAATCGCCCGGCGCCCTGCCCCGAGGCTTTTCGCCGAGGCGATCAGCCGAGGGTCGACGCCTTCGACGCCGTGCACGGTGTTGAGCAGAATCGGGAACAGCGCGCCGGTGAAGGTGATGAAAACCATCGACAGCTCTGACGAGGGGAACATCAGGATCGCCAGCGGAATCCAGGCCACGGCGGGGATCGGGCGCAGGACTTCCAGCGGCGGTAGCAGCAGGTCTTCAGCCCATTTCGAACGACCGATGGCCAGGCCCAAAGCGATGCCGATGATCAGTGCCGCAAGGTAACCGGCGAAGACCCGGCTGAGGCTGCTGCCGAGGTGTTGCGCGAGCTTGCCGGAGTCGCCGAGGCCGAGGGCGGCCTGGATGACCGCCAGTGGCGTCGGGACGTTGGCGAAGGTGATCAGGCCGAGGTTCCAGTGGTGACTGGCGGCGAGTTGCCAGAATAGGAGGCAGAGCAGTAAGGAGGCTGTTCGGGGGATCCAGCGGGTTGGCGATTTGGGCATTTCGGGTTCCAGTTGTAGATGGTGTAGGACGGGAGAACCACCCCTCACCCTAACCCTCTCCCCAGAGGGGCGAGGGAACTGACCGAGGTGTTTGGGCGATGTACTGCGACCTGCGACCTCGAGTCGAACTCAGGCTTTGAAAAGCATGGAGATCGGCCCCCTTTCCCCCTCTCCCCACTGGGGAGAGGGTTGGGGTGAGGGGTGGATTTTGACTCCCCCCACAACTCAGCGGCTAGCGACGGCCTGGGTCGTAGCGTCGGTGAAGTCGAAGACTTTCCCACCCTGGGCCGTGGCAAATTGTTGGGCCTGGCCTTTGAGCAGAAACGCACTCAGCCGCCCTTTCGCATCACTGGCAAACCACGCCTGATCCGCCAGCAACTTGATCCCGCTGTCACTCGCCTGGGCATACACCGCGCGGATGTTTTTGCCTTCCTGTTTCAGGCTGGCCAACGCAGTGAACGCCGACTCTGCCGAGGCGTACTGCCGAACCTTCGGCTCACCCCGCACCCAGATCTCCGCCACATGACTGAAATCGGTAATCGCTTTGCCGCTCGACGCATCCACCGCTTTAAGCGGCGTCTGCGCGTAGTTGGCCAGTTGCGCGGTGTAGTCCAGATTCGAGGCCTTGAACGCGGCGCGGATGTATTGGTCGTCGATGAAGGTATTGAGGTCCAACCCGCGATCAGCCTTCTTCAACAGCTTGAGAGTATCGATAGCGGTCCCGACGGCCTGACGGTATTCAGGCTTCCAGCTCAGGTCGCGGGTTTGCACGCCCAGCGGACCGTGGAACAGGTAATTGACCTCGGCATCGACGCCGGTGACCTTGGCGATCAACTCGCTGTACTTCTCCGGCTCAGCCGCGAGCAACTGGTTGGCTTCAAGGCTTGCACGCAGGTAAGCCACGACAATTTCCGGGTACTTCTTCGCATAGGCCTGATCCACCAGCGCACCGTGGAAGGTCGGTGCATTGGCCTGGGCGCCGTCATAAATCTTGCGAGCGAAACCACGGCTGGGGAACAGTTCGGCGAACGGCACGAAGTCGGCATGGGCATCGATCTTCCCGGCCTGCAAGGCCGAGCCGGCGACTTCCGGCGGCTGGGCGATGATGTTCACGTCTTTAAGCGGATCCCAGCCTTGGGCCGCCACGGCCCGCAGCAACATGCCGTGGGCCGTCGAGGCGAACGGCACGGAAATGGTCTTGCCCTTGAGCTCCGCCAGCGACTGCACGCTCGACGCGCTCGGCACCACGATGCCGTTGCCGCTGCCCTTGATGCTGCCCGACAGCACGCTGATAAACAGGCTGTGTTTGCCCGCGGTTTCGAACGCCACACCGTTGAACGAACCGGGGAAATCGGCCATGGCGCCGAAGTCGAGTTTGCCGGCGACCATCTCGTTGGTCAGGGGCGCGCCGCTGGTGAAGTTCTTCCACTCCACCTCGTACTTGGCGTCTTTGTAAGGGCCGTCGTGGGGCAGGTATTTGTCCAGCAGGCCCAGTTCGCGAATCAACAGACCGCCGGCGGCGCAGTTGATCGTGGTGTCCTGGGTGCCGATGGCAATGCGGATGGTTTCGGCCGATGCCGACAAGGTGAATGAGGCCAGTACCAGACCGGCTAATGCTGCACGCAGCGATGTTGGCAAAGACATGGTGAATCCCCTCGAATCATTTATTGGATAGTCGTCTCCGCCACGATCAGGGCGCGGTGGGAAACGAGGGGTGTTTTGAAGCAAGCGTCCGGTGTTGCCGGGTAGCCTTTTGGGGTTGTCACGAAACCAATGTAGGAGTGAGCCTGCTCGCGATAGCAGTGGGTCAGGTAATGAGATGTTGGATGTGCCACCGCTATCGCGAGCAGGCTCACTCCTACAGGGATTGTGTTTCAACGCAGCAGATACGGAATTTCGACTTTCACGGCCCCGGTCGGGCAGTCCTTTTCACACGGCATGCAGTACCAGCATTCGTCGAACGCCATGTAGGCCTTTTGCGTGGCCGGGTTGATCGCCAACAGGTCCATCGGGCACACATCGACGCACACGGTGCAGCCTTTGTGGGCAATGCAAAGGTCCTCATCGACCGTGACGGGCGCGTTGGAGCGGAAGAAGATTTCCTGGGGTTGATAGGCCATTTCGCGGTCTCTCTTTTTGTGATGCTCAGGCAGCAAAGGCACCGACACGCAACCGGTCGTAGGCCTGCATTTCATCGGCGTCCAGCGAGATGATGTAAGGCTCGACGGCTTTCTTGAAACTGCTCATCACGCCGTTTTCATCCTTCTTCAGATGGCAATGGCAGAACCAGTCGCTGTCGTTGCGTTGCGGGTGGTCGACCCGATAGTGGTAAAGCCCCCAGCGACTTTCGGCACGGAACAGCGAAGCGCGGGCGGCCATTTCGGCGCAGTCGCGAATCATGCTGACTTCCATGGCGCGCATCAGTTCGTGGGCGTTGTGGGCCTTGATCTGATCGAGATCGCGCTGGATATCGCTGAAGCGTTGCAGGCCGATTTGCATCTTCTTGGTCACTTTCGGCGGTTGCAGGTAGTCGTTGACGAAGCGTCGCAGCTTGTACTCGACCTGAGCCGGCGGCAGGCCGTTCTCGCGGTCCAGCGGGGCGTAAACCCGGGCCTTTTCCGTTTCGACCTGCTGGGCATCGACCGTCGAAAACTCGCGTCCGACGACAAAATCCGCGGCGTTGGTACCGGCAAACCAGCCATAAGTAAACGCGCCGAGCATGTAGTTGTGCGGCACTGCGGCCATGTCACCCGCCGAGTACAAACCCTTGACCGAGGTTTCGGCCTTCTCGTTGACCCACACGCCGGACGCCGAATGCCCGCTGCAAAAACCGATTTCCGAGATGTGCATCTCGACCATCTGCGTGCGGTAATCGGTGCCGCGATTGGCGTGGAACTGGCCGCGACTCGGGCGTTCGTTGCTGTGCAGGATCTCTTCAATGTTCTGGATGGTTTCCTCGGCCAGGTGATCGAGTTTGAGGAACACCGGACCGTTGCCGCTTTCGAGTTCCTGGTGGAACTCCCACATCATCTGGCCGCTCCAGTAATCGCACTCGATGAAGCGCTCACCCTTGTTGTTCGCGGTGTAGCCGCCCAACGGACCAGTGACGTAGGCGCAGGCCGGGCCGTTGTAATCCTTGATCAACGGGTTGATCTGGAAGCATTCCAGGTTCGCCAGTTCGGCCCCAGCGTGATAGGCCATGGCGTAACCGTCGCCAGCGTTGGTCGGGTTTTCGTAAGTGCCCATCAGGTAACCCGAGGACGGTAAACCGAGACGCCCGGCGGCGCCGCAGCAGAGGATCACGGCTTTGGCCTTGATCACGTGGAAGTCGGCGGTGCGGCAGTCGAAGCCCATCACACCGTTGACCGCGCCCTCTTCGTCCGTCAGCAATCGCGTGCAGACCAGCCGATTGGTGATGCTCACCCGCGCCCGCTTCAACTGGCGATACAGGACTTTTTTGATGTCATGCCCTTCCGGCATTGGCAGCACGTAGGCGCCCATGTGGTGGACCTTTTTCACCGCGTAGTCGCCGGTCTCGTCCTTCTCGAACTTCACGCCCCAGCGGTCCAGTTGCTCGATGGTTTCGAAGCTGTGGGTCGCGTAGGCATACACCGCTGCCTGATTGACGATGCCGTCGTTGGCGATGGTGATTTCCTTGGTGTATTGCTCCGCCGTCGAATGGCCGGGAATGATCGCGTTGTTCAGGCCGTCCATGCCCATGCTGATCGCGCCACTGCGTTTGACGTTGGCCTTGTCGATCAGCAGCACGCGCAAATCGCGGTTGCGTTCCTTGGCCTTGATCGCCGCCATCGGTCCTGCAGTGCCGCCGCCGATCACAACGATGTCGTATTCCTGTTCGAGCGTCTTTCTAGTCATTGAGCCGTGAGACATGCCTGCGCCCCTTTTTGCCGGTCGATCCGCAGGCGGTACTGGAAGGCATCGCCACGGTAGTAAAGGTGTTCGAAGTCCACGGGCTGCCCGCTGGCGTCGTGGGTCAGGCGCTCGATGCGCATGATCGGCGAGCCGGGCTCGACGTTCAGCGCCTGGGTCAGGTCGCTGTCGGCCAGCACCGCGTCGATGGCCAGATCCGCGTGACCGAGGGCCAGGCCGCAGTCGTTTTCCAGGATCAGGAAAATGTCGCGAGTGACCAGGTCGGCCTTCTCAAGACGCTCGCCGATGGCTTTGGGCAGGTAGGTGATTTCGAGGGAGATCGGCTCGCGGTTGATCAGCCGCACGCGTTTGATCTGCGCCACAGTCTCGCCTTCGGCGACGTGCAAGCGTTCGGCAACGAGTTTGTCGGCGGGAATGAATTTGAAGCTACGCAGGCGGTTGATCACCTCGTAGCCGCGACCGGTCATGGACTCGGCGAGGCCTTGCAGGGTGCTGACGTTCTGGAAGGTTTTCGGCTTGGCGACGAAGGTGCCCTTGCCGTGGATCTTGAAGATCAGCCCTTCTTTCTGCAGATCCCCCAAGGCCTGGCGCACGGTGATGCGGCTGACTTTGAACAGCGCGCCGAGTTCGCTTTCCGAAGGCATCTGGCTGTCTTGCGGGTATTCGCCGTCGAGGATACGAGCGCGAAGCACGTCCCGTAGCTGGGTGTGCAGCGGAACGCTACTGAGGGAGAGAACGTTATCGGTCATGGAAGATCACTTGTTATAACGAGTTATGACGTGATCTTAAAGTTCTAATGGAAGGCTTGAGAAATACTGTTTGAGCATAAGGTTAGATTCGCCGAACGACCGCGGACTTGGTAGCAGCTGCCGAGCAGCGCGAGGCTGCGTTCGACTGCGAAGCGGTCGTAAAATCAGGTAGCGCGGAGTGTCAGGGAAATCTTGCATGCAGGGTTTACGACTGCTGCGCAGCCGAACGCAGCCTCGCAGGCTCGACAGCTGCTACAGACTACGTCAGCGCTTGAGGATCTGGTCCATCACCCAATCGGTTTTCAATGCCTGCTCGGCCACGGCGGGATGCTGCGCTTCTCCACGGATATGGGCGTTCATACCCAACACGTGATGCCACTGGATGTGCTCGTGATTGTCGATGCGCAGGCTAAGGTTTTCATCGGCTTCAAGCTGAACCGGATGTTCATCGAATACGGAAAAACTGATCCGGCCTTTGCTGCCGATCAGTTCGACCCGGTCTTCGCGGCGGTCCGCAACGAAATTCCAGCAGCCCATGCCCAGGGCGCCCGAGGCAAACCGCCAACTGGCGCTGACGGCATCCTCGGCGGCATACAAACCGGCCTGGTGCGCGGTAAACCCGGCGACTTCGACGATGTCACCGAGCAGGTACTGGAACAGATCGAAGCCATGACTGGCCAGGTCGGCGAAATAACCACCGCCAGCAATGATCGGGTCGGTGCGCCAGTTATCAGTACCGCCAAGATCGATCGGCGATGGCGCTTTGGTCAGGGTCCAGGTCAGGTGCCGGACCTCGCCGATCCGCCCTTCCTCCAGCCATTGCCGCACCTGCTGGAAACGCGGCAGCGAACGCCGGTAGTAGGAAACAAACAGGTGCAGCCCGGCATCGGCAAAGACCTTTTGCATCTCACGGCTTTGCCCGGCATTCAACGACATCGGTTTTTCGACGCAGCAATGTTTGCCGGCGGCGGCCACCCTCAAGGCGTAAGCGTGATGACTGTCAGGCGGCGTGGCGATGTACACCGCGTCGACCTCGGGATCATTGATCAACGCGTCGACGTCGGTGTAGACCCGAGCGATGCCGTGGCGCGCGGCATAGTCCGTCACCGCGTCCAGACGCCGCCCCATCACAGCCACCAGCGCCGAGCCGGGCGCCTTGTAGAAGGCCGGCCCGCTCTTGCGTTCAGCGACACTGCCACAGCCGATCATGCCCCAGCGCACCACGTTCATACTCACTCCCTGATGGTTAACCGATGCGCAGTGCGCGCAGGTCCAGATGACCGTCCTTGAGCGGCGGGCACCAGTAGTAGCCGCCCGTGATCGGCCGGCTGATGCGGTACAAACCGTCGGTGATGCCGTCTTCCAGACCGCTCATGCGACGCAGTTGGGCTTCGAAGGCATCAAGGGAGAAACCAAAGGCCAGGAACATCAGGCCGGCGCGATCACCTTCGATCCATGGCATGGAACGGCGCACCACGAAGGCCTCGGGGGCGAAGCTTTCCTGGGCGGTGCGTTTGACGTGAGCGGAAATCGGCGCGTCGTCGATCTCTTCGTTGTCGCTCAAACGACGGCCCATGATGTCGTCCTTCTCATGGGGCGGCATTCCGTGGAAGCCTTTCAGATCATGCTGCCACTGCTGGATCGCGGCGAAACTGCCGCCAACCATTCCGTCAGCGCCGTCACTCACCAGCGCAGCGGCGACGGCGGCTTCGTCGTGAGGGTTTTCGGTGCCGTCTTCATAACCGGTCAGGTCGTGGCCGGTGAGGTGGCGGAAGGTTTCGTTCATCTGCACCAGGCGCAGGGCCGGGGCCAGCGCGGCTTCGATGGCGTTGCTGCGGTTGAGCAATTCGCCACGGTCGACACCGTGCAACCAGCACCAGAGCGCGTGCTGGGTCGACGGGTTGTCGACGCCGACACCGGTCAACGCAGGAAAGGCGCGCAGGCCTTCGATTTGCCCCTGGAGGGCCTTGACCAGGGATTCACCGAACCCGACCACTGCCGACTTCCCGTCGACCAGTCCCTTAAGATTCTCCAGCGCGGCCGGCAAGGCAGCAGCGGATTCGAGTGCGAAGAACATATGACGAGCTTGAGGCGGAACTGGGGTGGCGAGAATGCCCGGCTGGTAGTAACTCATATGAACTCCTTTAGAAAGAGCGCGAAGTTTAACCGCAGCATCGGCCGTTGTGTGTTTTCAGGTCAAAAACCGCCAGTGTCCTGTGGGTCATGACAATCCGTGTTGCCATCTGGTAAAACGATTCAGCTATGCTGATCCAGCCACCACTTTCGACAGCCGCGTTGTGATCAGGCCTTGACCTGACAGCAGTGCGTAGCGATAACAGACCTTATCCGCATCACCCAATCCAGACGGGGTAGCGACATGACCACAGCACACATCCTAGGCAACCTGTTTCCCGACGCCAGCGACATCCCGGAAAAATACCGCCTCGACGGCCAGACCGAGCAGCGTGAGTACCTGGTCGACGGCGAGCTGAAAACCTGGTCCGGCCCCCTCGCCCAAGTCCGCAGCCCGGTGTACCTGACCGGCGAAAATGGCGATGAACAAGTGATCCTCGGCAGCACGCCTCTGCTCGATGCCGACACCGCACTGACCGCCCTAGACGCCGCCGTCCGCGCCTATGACCGGGGCCAGGGTCTGTGGCCGACAATGCGCGTAGCCGAACGCATCCAGCACGTCGAGACCTTCCTCGGACACATGCGTGAACAGCGCGAAGCCGTGGTCAAGTTGCTGATGTGGGAAATCGGCAAGAACCTCAAGGACTCGGAGAAAGAGTTCGACCGCACCTGCGATTACATCGTCGACACCATCAACGCGCTCAAGGAACTCGATCGCCGCTCCAGCCGCTTCGAACTGGAACAGGACACCCTCGGCCAGATCCGCCGCGTACCGCTGGGCGTGGCCTTGTGTAT
Organism: Pseudomonas silensiensis; assembly: GCF_050434865.1. Lineage (NCBI taxonomy): Bacteria > Pseudomonadati > Pseudomonadota > Gammaproteobacteria > Pseudomonadales > Pseudomonadaceae > Pseudomonas > Pseudomonas silensiensis. The sequence goes on along the minus strand of NZ_JBNDJH010000001.1, from coordinate 24,511 downwards.
GGGACCTTACAACTACCCGCTGAACGAAACCTTCACCACGCTGATTCCGGCGCTGATCATGGGCAACACCGTGGTGTTCAAACCGGCGAAGCTCGGCGTACTGCTGATTCGTCCGTTGCTGGAAGCGTTCCGCGACAGCTTCCCGGCCGGGGTGATCAACGTGATCTACGGCAGCGGCCGCGAGACCGTCAGCGCGCTGATGGCCAGCGGCAAGATCGACATCTTCGCGTTTATCGGCACCAACAAGGCTGCCAGCGACCTGAAAAAACTCCATCCAAAACCACACCGCTTGCGTGCGGCGTTGGGCCTGGACGCGAAGAACCCCGGCATCGTGCTGCCCGAGGTGGATCTGGACAACGCGGTCAGCGAAGCGCTCACCGGTTCCTTGTCCTTCAATGGCCAGCGCTGCACCGCGCTGAAAATCCTCTTCGTCCATGAAGACGTGGTCGACGCGTTCATCGAGAAATTCAACGCCAAACTTGCCAACCTCAAACCCGGCATGCCGTGGGACAGCGGCGTGGCGCTGACGCCGTTGCCGGAAGCGAGCAAAGTCGATTACCTGCACTCGCTGGTGGCAGACGCCGTGAGCAAAGGCGCCACCGTGGTCAACCCCAACGGCGGCGAAGCCCGCGCCTCATTCTTCTACCCCGCCGTGCTGTACCCGGTGACGCCGCAGATGCGCGTCTACCAGGAAGAACAGTTCGGCCCGGTCGTACCGATCGTGCCTTACCGGCATCTGGACACGGTGATCGATTACGTCCTGGAATCAGATTTCGGCCAGCAGCTGAGTATCTTCGGCACCAACCCGGTGGCGGTCGGCCGGCTGGTGGACACCTTCGCCAACCAGGTCGGCCGGATCAACCTCAACGCCCAGTGCCAGCGCGGCCCGGACACTTTCCCGTTCAACGGCCGCAAGAACTCCGCCGAAGGCACGCTGTCGGTACACGATGCGCTGCGGGTGTTTTCGATCCGGACACTGGTGGCGACCAAGTTCCAGGAAACCAACAAAGAACTCATCAGCGAGATCATCAGCGGACGCAGTTCGAGTTTCCTGACCACCGATTACATCTTCTGAGGAGACCGAGCCTGAGCACATTCAGAGCCAATCGACTGCCACCGCTAATGCGCCGACTGCTGCGTCCGTTGCTGGACCCGTACCGGCGCTATCGCCACGCCAGGGTGATCCACGCGGTGCGTGTGTCGTTGGGGTTGCTGGCAACGATCCTGCTGACCACCGGCATCCATCTGCCCCACGGTGAGTGGGCGTCGGTGACGATGCTGGTGGTGATCGGCGGTTTGCAGCACCACGGCAACATCGGCAAGAAAGCCGCCGAGCGCGCCATCGGCACCTTGATCGGCGCCGGCGTCGGCTTGTTGCTGGTGGCGCAACAGGTCTGGCTCGGGATGCCGTGGCTGACCTATTTCGCGATGGCCGTGGTTTGCGGGTTCTTCTCGTACCACGCCATCGGCAAGGGCGGTTACACCGCGTTGCTCTCGGCGATTACCGTGTTTATCGTCGCGGGGCATGGCGACAACCCGATCACCGACGGGTTGTGGCGTGGGGTGGACATCCTGATCGGCATCGCCCTGGCCCTGGCGTTTTCTTTCGCCCTGCCGCTCTACGCGGTTTATTCCTGGCGCTACAACCTGGCCGATGCCTTGCGCGACTGCGCGACGATCTACGGGCGCATCATCAATGGCCAATCGGTCACCGATGACGAACACCATAAACTCGTGGGCCGCCTGAACACCGTGATGGTGCAACTGCGCTCGTTGATGCCTTCGGTGTCCAAGGAAGTGCGGATCTCAATGACCGAACTCGATGCCATTCAGCGGCACTTGCGGATGTGCGTCAGCACCCTGGAAATCCTCGGCAACACCCGACCTGACGCCAGTGATCCCGATGCCATGGCCCATCTGCAATCGGCCTTGAAAGCCGAACATCGGTTGATTCGGGTGCAACTGATCGGTATGGCCCGGGCGCTGAAATCCGGTGCGTCCCAGCGGCTGAGTCGGCCCGTTGAATTGCCGTCGGATTCAAGCCTGGCCGCACCGGTTTACAACCCGCTGGATGGCTACCGGTTATTGGTCCGGCAATTAGCCGCCAACATTGGCGAGATGCGCCAGCGCTTGGCCAAGACGGCACCGCGCTGGAACATCTGACGTTTTTTGACGGCTTACTGCGTCGTCACCGTCCGACGAAACTTAAGACTCCAACCCTGTTGCATGCCGGCAGCGGCCAACAGAATCGCGGCAACGCCGATCCATTGCAGCGGCTCCAGGCGATGACCGAAAGCGAACCAGTCAACGAAAATCGCCGCAATCGGGTAGATGAAGGACAGCGCACCGGTCAGTGCCGTCGGCAGTTTTTGGATCGCGCCGTAGAGCAGCACATACATCACGCCAGTGTGGACAATGCCCAGGGTGACCAGACTGGCCCACGCGCTCGGCGCTTGCGGCAGTGCCGAAAAGTGCGCGAATGGCGCGAGTAACAGCACGCCGGTGGTGACCTGAATCAGCGCGATCAGATGCGGCGGTGTGCCAGTCAGGCGTTTGATGATCAACGCGGCAATCGCGTAAAGAAATGCCGCCCCCAACGCCAGCGCGATGCCTATCAGGTAATCATTGCCGCTCTCGCCCTGCCCGCCATGTGCGCTGACAATCGCCAGCATCCCGAGAAACGAAATGCCCAGCCAGAACAGTTTTTGCAGGGTGATTTTCTCGTTGAGGAACAACGCGGCCAACCCCACCAGCATGAACGGCTGAACGTTATAGACCGCCGTACCGATGGCAATCGAGGCGCGGGAGTAAGAAGCAAACAACAGCACCCAGTTGCCGACAATCGCCACGCCGCTGAGCACGGCCAGCAGGAACGTGGTGCGGGTCAGAATGCCGGGGCGCAGGAAGCCGAATGCCGCGCAGATCAGCAACAACGTGCCGGCGCCGAACACGCAACGCCAGAACACTACGTCCAGCACCGGTTGCCCGGACACCAGCACAAACCAACCGATAGTCCCGGAAATCAGCATGGCGGCGGTCATTTCGAATGACCCGTGACGTATTGTTTTGTCCATCATCAGACTCCTGTGTTTGAGCCCAAAGTATGCCAATCCGCCGAGAGGCTTCTCCAGAGCAAAAAGCAGGCTAAACTCGAAATCTGCCTTTTTTATCAAGGCGATTTGAATTTATTGCCTAATAGGGGTTTCGCCATGACCGACGACATCGACCAAGTGCTGATCACGGCATTGATGGAAGACTCACGCCGCTCGCTCAAGGCTCTGGCGCAGATCAGCGGCTTGTCTTCGCCCAGCGTCGCCGAGCGTTTGCGCCGCCTCGAAGAGCGTGGCGTGCTCAAGGGTTACACCGTCGAGATCGACCCAAAATGCTTTGGTTATCAACTCCAGGCCATCGTCCGTATTCGTCCGCTGCCAGGCCAGTTGCAGGAAGTGGAACGGCAGATACAGGCTATTCCCGAGTTTACCGAGTGCGATAAAGTCACCGGCGACGACTGTTTCATCGCCCGCCTGCATGTGCGCTCGATGGAACAACTGGACACCCTGCTCGACCGCCTCAACACCCACGCCGAAACCAACACGGCGATCGTCAAGAAAACCCCGGTCAAGCGCCGCTTGCCACCGATGGCGTGACCCTTTACTCAAATCGCAGGCAAGAAAAAACCCGCCGAAGCGGGTTTTTCCTCAAGGCTGACGATTAGTCATCGCGGCTCATGATGCCGAACAGCTGCAACAAGCTGATGAACAGGTTGTAGATCGATACATACAGGCTGATGGTCGCCATGATGTAGTTGCGCTCGCCGCCATGAATGATGGCGCTGGTCTGGAACAGAATGCAGACCGAGGAGAACAGCACGAAACCTGCGCTGATCGCCAGTTGCAGACCGCTGATCTGGAAGAACAGGCTCGCCAGCGTCGCACCCAGCAGAACGAAGAAGCCTGCAGTGATGAAACCACCCAGGAAGCTCATGTCCTTGCGGGTAATCAGCACGTAAGCCGACAGACCGCCGAACACCAGCGCAGTCATCGCGAAGGCCGAACTGACCACCTCGGCACCGCCCTGCATACCCAGGTAACGGTTGAGGATAGGGCCGAGCAGGAAACCCATGAAACCGGTCAGGGCAAATGCCGACACCAGGCCCCAAGCCGAATCACGGAGTTTGTTGGTGAGGAAGAAAAGGCCGTAGAAACCGATCAGCACCACGAAAACGTTCGGGTAGCCGACACGCATCTGCTGAGCGACAAACGCCATCACGCCGCTGAATGCGAGGGTGAGAGCGAGTAAGCCGTAAGTGTTGCGCAGGACGCGGCTAACCTCTAGCTGCTCAGCCTGCACGCTGTTATTAACTGCGTAATCCTGTTCGCGCATGGCGACACTCCTGTTGGTTTGAAACGTTCAGTCGCAAAGATCATAACAGACGCTCTGTAACAAGCTACGTAGAGAGTTTGACAGTGTGTTTCATTCAGGTATTATGGCGCCCGCAACGCAAACGGAGGTGTGGCCGAGTGGTTTAAGGCAACGGTCTTGAAAACCGTCGACTGTAACAGGTCCATGAGTTCGAATCCCATCGCCTCCGCCATATTTGTACCGACAAAGCCCTGATTATTCAGGGCTTTGTCGTTTCTGGGGTTTGGAAAAAACCTGCCAGCCCATACCTTGGCCTCGGTGAGCCGTGCTTCCGAACACGATATTCGCGCATTGATCCGCGACGTGGTCAGCTGCGCAGCCCCCCCCCCGTACCTTTCTCAGCCCAATTCGCTCTCCCGGATAAGCTTCTTGTTAATCTTCCCGACACTGGTCTTAGGAATTTCAGCAACGAACTTAAACTGCTTGGGAATCGCCCATTTATTGATCCGGCCACGCTCGACAAACCCTTGAAGGTGCGTCTCCAGGATCTTGCGGTCGAGGTACTGCCCAGGCTCGCACACCACCAGCGCCATCGGCCGTTCGCCCCATTGCTCATCGGCGATGCCCACGACGGCGACCGACATGACGGCCGAGTGTTCGCTGATCAGGCTCTCCAGTTCCAGGGAGCTGATCCACTCCCCGCCTGTCTTGATCACATCCTTGATGCGATCCTTGATTTCCACGCCACCCAAGGCGTCGATAGAAGCCATGTCGCCGGTGTGCAGCCAGCCGTTGTGCCACAACTCGGCGCCCTTTTCGGGCTCCTTCAAGTAGCCTTGGGTCAGCCAGGGTGCGCGCACCACGATCTCGCCCAGGGACTCGCCGTCATGGGCAACGTCATTGCCACTGGCATCGATGATTTTCAGGTCGACCATCGGCACAGGTGTGCCCGTCTTGATACGGGTGGCCAGTTGGGCTTGCGTGGATTGATCGAGGTCTTTGTCACGCAGGTAAGTCAGGCACAGCAACGGGCAGGTTTCCGACATGCCGTAACCGCTGTGCACCTGAATACCTTTGGCGCTGGCTTCGCTGGCAATACCTAATGTCAGCGCGCTGCCGCCCAGGAGCATTTTCCAGCCATCGAAACGAGTCCGTTGCGCTTCCTCGCAGTTCAGGATCATTTGCAGAATGGTCGGCACACAGTGGGAGAACGTGACCTTTTCCTCTCGATACAACCTGACCAGGCTGTTGGGCTCGTAGCGACCGGGGTACACCTGTTTGATCCCCATCAGGGTGGCGACATAGGGCACACCCCAGGCATGCACGTGAAACATCGGTGTGATCGGCATGTAGACGTCATCGGAGCGCAGCAGCGGCAACCCCTGATAGACGCCCAAAGTGCCCACGGCATTCAAAGTGTGCAAGACCAATTGGCGGTGGGTGAAATACACGCCTTTAGGGGCGCCAGTGGTGCCCGTGGTGTAGAACAGGGTCGCGACGGAGTTTTCATCGAAGTCGGGAAAGTCGTACTGCTCGGCCGACCCGGCCAACAGGGTTTCATATTCCCCCAGCACCGGTAGCGACGTGTGAGTGGCTGTGTCGTCCGTAAGCTGCAGGTAACCTTTGACGGTTTTGAGCTGCCCCTGAATCTGTTCAACCAGAGGCAGAAAATCGTCATGCACCAGCACCAGGTCGTCCTCGGCATGGTTCATGGTGTAGAGCACCTGATCCGGCGAAAGACGGATGTTCACGGTGTGCAGCACCGCGCCGATCATCGGCACGGCAAAGAAACATTCCAGGTAGCGATGGCTGTCCCAGTCGAGCAGGGCCACGGTGTCCCCGGCCTTGACGCCGGCAGCGGTCAAGGCGTTGGCCAGTCGGCGGATCCGCTGGTTGAGCGTCTGGTAGCTGTAGCGCAGTTTGTCGGCATAGACGATTTCCCGGCCCGGCTCGTAGCGCACGCCGGAGAGCAGCAATTGCTTGATCAGCAAGGGATAGGCGTAGGCGCCGTCGGCGGGCGGAATTATTTTTGTCGCCATCATGGTTGTGGTTCCCGGTCCTTTTTACGTGGGCTCAGAACTGCTCTGCATCCAGTTGATAGAGGCATTCGCTGCCAGCCTTGGCCGATGCACTCAACGAATGAATACGTGGCAGCAGACGGGCGAAGTAGAAGCGCGCGGTGGCCAGTTTGCCGGCGTAGAAAGCGTCCTTGGAATGCGTGCTCATGGCGGTTTTGGCCATTCGCGCCCACATGTAGGCGTACGCGGTGTAGCCGAATACGTGCAGGTACTCGACCGAAGCTGCGCCGATTTCATTCGGGTTGTTATGGGCTCGGTCCAGCAGCCACGAGGTCAGTTCGTCGAGGGTGTCGACGGCGGCGTTCAACGGTTTGGTGAACTCACTGAGGTCGGCGCAAGCATTGGCGGTAAATTTGCGGATTTCCGACGCGAACAACCGGTACAGCGCCCCGCCGCTGCCGACGATTTTGCGCCCGGCCAGGTCCAGTGACTGGATACCGTTGGTGCCTTCGTAAATCTGCGTGATGCGCACGTCGCGAACCAATTGCTCCTGGCCCCACTCGCGGATGTAACCGTGGCCGCCGAAAATCTGCTGGCCATGCACCGTGGTTTCCAGCCCCATGTCGGTGAGGAACGCCTTGGCCACAGGGGTCAGCAGCGACACCAGTTCCTGGGCGCGGCTGCGGCTTGCCGCGTCATCGCTGTACTTGGCAATATCCAGTTGCAGGGCCACGTAGCTGGAGAACGCCCGCCCGCCTTCATTCAAGGCTTTCATGGTCAACAGCATGCGCCGTACATCCGGGTGAACGATGATCGGATCGGCGGGTTTGTCCTTGTTCTGCGCGCCGGTCGGCGAACGGCTTTGCAGGCGGTCACGGGCGTATTCGACGGCGCTCTGGTACGAACGCTCACCCAACGCCAGGCCCTGGATACCCACGCCCAGACGTTCGTAGTTCATCATGGTGAACATCGCCGCCAGGCCCTTGTTCGGCGCATCGATGATCCAGCCAGTCGCCCCGTCAAAGTTCATCACGCACGTGGCAGAAGCCTTGATGCCCATCTTGTGCTCGATGGAACCGCAGGACAGCGCGTTGTGCTCACCCAGCGAGCCATCGGCATTGACCAGCACCTTGGGCACCAGAAACAGCGAAATACCTTTGGGACCGGCGGGCGCATCCGGCAACCGTGCCAGTACCAGATGAATGATGTTTTCGGTCAGGTCGTGCTCGCCGCCGGTGATGAAGATCTTGCTGCCGCTGATCTTGAAACTGCCGTCGGCCTGAGGTTCGGCTCGGGTGCGAATCAGGCCCAGGTCCGTGCCGGCATGTGCCTCGGTCAGGCACATGGAACCGGTCCAGGTGCCGGCGTACATGTTCGGCAGATAGCGTTCCTTGAGTTCCTGACTGGCGTGGGCATTGATCGACAGGCACGCACCGGCGGTCAGCATCGGGTACAGGCCGAACGACAGACTGGCCGAGTTGACCATCTCCTCGACCTGAGCCGAAATCGCCTTGGGCATGCCCATGCCACCGAACTGCGGATCACCGCCAACACCCACCCATCCACCTTCGGCGAATGCCTGATAGGCCGCGACAAAACCGTCCGGCGCCTGGACGGAGCCGTTGCTCCAAGTGCAACCCTGTTCGTCACTGCTGCGGTTCAACGGTGCGATAACTTCGCCACTGATCTTGCCGGCCTCTTCAAGGATCGCGGTGGCCGTTTCTTCATCGATCACCTCGGCCAGGCCAGGCAATCGGGCCCATAGCCGGGACACCTGGAAGACTTCGTTGAGTACGAAGCGCATATCGCGCAAAGGAGCATTGTAATCAGACATGGTTGGCTTACTCGGAAGTGGTCAGGGCATGCGGCACACCCTGGCGTTGAGAGATTTCAGTGTTAGCGGTCTGCGCATCAGGACCCGGCTGAAGCGCCCGTTCGCGCAGCAGGAAATAAGACAGGGCAGGAATCAGCACCAGCGCGCCGAGCATGTTCCACAGGAACATGAAGGTCAGCAGGACGCCCATGTCGGCCTGGAACTTGATCGGCGACCAGACCCAGCACACCACGCCGGCCGCCAGGGTGATGCCCACCAGGCCCACGACCCGGCCGGTAAACGACACGGCGTTGCGGTAAGCCTGAGACAGCGGCAGGCCCTGGCGCTGGTAATGCAACTGCACGCTGAGCAGGTACAACGCGTAATCCACGCCGATGCCCACGCCCAATGCGATCACCGGCAGAGTCGCGACCTTCACGCCAATGCCCATGGCCACCATCAATGCTTCGCAGAGGATCGACGTCAGCACCAGTGGCAACAGGGCGACCAGGGTCGCGCGCCAACTGCGGAAGGTGATCAGGCAGAACAACGTAACCGCCGCATAGACATAAAGCAGCATCGTGCGATTGGCCTCGCGCACCACAATGTTGGTCGCCGCCTCAATCCCGGCCGACCCGGCCGCCAGCAGAAACTGGCGATCTTCGCTGTTGTTGTCCCGGGCGAATTTTTCGGCGATGCCCACCACGGCATCCAGCGTCTCGGCCTTGTGATCCTTGAGGAAGGTGATCACCGGCATCAGCGAACAATCGGTGTTGAACAACTCAGGAGAGTTGACCGAGGCTTGCTGCGCGGCGTAGTTCAGCACGTCCTGATTGCGCTGGATGCTGTTGAGCTTGGGGTTGCCTTCATAGGTGCCGGCGGTGATCTGGCGCACCGCGTTGACCAGCGAAGCCGTCGCCTGTACGCCCGGATATTGCTGCAGCTCCCAGGCCAGACGGTCGGCGAGGATCAGCGTCTTGTAATTCAGACAGCCTTCCGGTGCGGTCTTGATCATCACCGCGAACAGGTCACTGGACAGCGCGTAGTGGCTGGTGATGTAGGCGTTGTCACGGTTATAGCGAGAGTCGGCACGCAACTCCGGCGCGCCACTTTCCAGATCGCCGATCTTCAGTTGCAGGCTGACCATGAAGCCGCCGATGCCCATCAGCACCGCGACCAATACCGCGCCCGTGGCCCACTTGCGCGTGGTGAAGCGGTCGAGTAAATCCCACAGTTTGCCGAAGCCTTTGTGCCCTTCTGCGCGCGTGTCGATTTTCAGCGCACGCTCGGCAGCCTTGGCGCCAACGCCGACATAAGACAGCGCCACCGGCATCAGCAATAGCGAGGTGAAAATCAGCACCGCCACACCGATACTGGCGGTGATCGCCAGGTCGCGGATCACCGGAATATCGATCAGTATCAGCACCGCGAATCCAACGGCGTCGGCCAGCAGCGCGGTGACGCCGGCAATGAACAGACGGCGGAAGGTGTAGCGTGCGGCGATCAGCTTGTGGGTGCCACGGGCGATGTCTTGCATGATGCCGTTCATCTTCTGGGCCGCGTGGGACACCCCGATGGCGAAGATCAGAAAAGGCACCAGCACTGAGTACGGGTCGATGGCATAGCCGAGCCAGGCGACGATGCCAAGCTGCCAGACCACCGCAATCAGCGAGCAGCCGACCACCAGCAAGGTGCTGCGCACGCAGCGGGTGTAGGCGTAAATGATGATCAGCGAAGTGACGACGGCCAGGCCGAAGAACATCATCACCTGAATCAGCCCGTCGATCAGGTCGCCCATCAATTTGGCGAAACCGATCACCCGGACTTTGTACTGACCCTTGCCCTCCTCCCCGGCCTTGCGTGCAGCGCTGTCGCCGGCGAACTCGATGTTGTCGCGCAACTGCTCTTCGAGCATCTGCGAAAAGGCGTGGTAGTCGATGCGCTGACCGCTGGCCGTGGCCTTGTCCAGCAGCGGCACGATCAGCATGCTCGATTTGTAGTCGCTGGCCACCAGACTGCCGACGATACCGGCGCGGGAAATGTTCTGGCGCAGCTGTTCTATTTGCTCAGGCTTGCCCTCATAGGTATCGGGCATCACCGGACCACCCTGGAAACCTTCCTCGGTGACTTCGGTCCAGCGCACCGCCGGGCTCCACAGCGACTTCATCCAGGCGCGGTCGACACCTTCGGTGAGGAACAATTTGTCATTGACCTGCTTGAGCACGTCGAGGTAACCGGGGTCGAAAATATCACCCTGAGTGTTCTCCACCACCACCCGCACCGAGTTGCCCAGACCGCGCAACGACTGGCGGTTTTCCAGGAAGTTCTGGATGTACGGCTGACTCTGCGGAATCATTTTCTCGAAGCTGGGGCGCAGCTCCAGGCGCGTCGCGGCCATGTAGCCCAACACCACGGTGGCGAGCGCCATCAGCAGCATGAACAGCGGACGGGAGTTGAACACCAGCCGCTCCAGCCGATTGCCGGATTGGCGGTCGAAGTCCCGCAGATCGCGGATCACCGGCATGGTTTCTTGTTTGATATTGCCCATGTCTGGGTTCTCGCTCTAAAGGTTCGAGGGCTTATCAACGGACAGCGTCCGTGCACCACGGCTGCCAACCACCACCAGCGCACCGTCGGCGGCGCGCGTGACACCCGTCACCGGGACCGGCTCGGCGTGCTGCACCCAGCGCATTTGCGCACCGGCGCCCTGGCTCACCAGCATCTGCCCGCCCTGAGTGAACAAGCGGTAATCACCCTGCGCATCGACGATGCCGGCGGTGATGCTGACGTGCAGGCCACTGTCCTGCGGGGTCCAGCTGAGACCGCCATCGGTGCTGCGCAGCACATTGCCGCGCAAGCCGTAGACGAGCGCTTCCCCGGGCTTGCCGAGCACGCCGAAAAAGCTGCCCTGATAAGGTGTCTGCACGGCGGCGAAGCGCTGTTGGGCGTCATTCCATTTCAGCAACAAGCCCTGCTCGCCGGCGATGTACAGCGCATCGCCGGTGGAGGCGATGGCGTTGAGGTGAAAGCCCTGCGGGTTGTCGGTGCGGTCCTGAAACGGGGTCCAGCTCTGGCCGCCATCCTCGGTGCGCAGGATCAGGTTAAACACCCCGACCACATAGCCGAGGCGGTCGTTGGCGAACCAGACATCGAGCAAGGGTTTGTCGGCGCCCTGCGCCACCAGGCGCTCACCTTCGGCGACCAGCAGTGGCCATTGTTCGTTGCCAGGTTCTGCACGGGCCAACTCGCTGTAATGCTTGACCAACAAGGCGCCGATCTCGCGTCCGTCCAGTTGCTTGCGCCAGGTCGCACCGGCGTCGTTGCTGTGCAACACCACGCCGTCGCCGCCCACCGCCCAGCCCTGGGTGGCGGAAGGAAAACTCACGGCATTGAGGTCGGCACTGACCGGCACCGTGGCCTGCTGCCAGTGCTTGCCGGAATCATCGGAAAACAGAATATGGCCACGCTGGCCGACGGCGATCACGCGCTCACCGGCGCGGGCCATGCCGGACAACGGACTGTTGATGGCCAAGGCACTGACCCTGGCGGGCAGGTCCAGCACATCGACGTAATCGGCCGCGTGGGTGACGCCCTGCAACAGGCCGAGCACCACGCCAAACGCCACCTGCAAATAATTCTTATACGAACACATACCGCGTCCTCTTCGGAAAACCGCGCCGGGACACACATCCGTGTGTCTGACGTTCACACCTGGCGCCCGCGACGATCGGCGTGCACCGACCGCCGCACGGTCCACGCCTTGTGAGCAGTGGACCTTGCGGGCGCTTTATTGCGGTTGGCTTAGCGAATGCCGCTGCCGGCCAGGGATTCCGACGACCATTGCGCCTTGGAAAGCGGATCGATGTACTTGATGCCGCCGTAAGGCCCGACCACGCCATTGATGTTGTAGGAACCCCCCACCAGGTCGTAGATCATGAAAGGTGTGGAATCCGGGATCTGCTTGTCATAGCTCTGGCTGAGGAACGCGAAGGAGCCACGGTACAGCTGACCACGGGCGTCGTATTGGTCAGAGGCCAGAGCGGTCCAACTGTCCTCATCGAGGTAGAAGCGACGCTTCTGATAGATGTGTCGAGCGCCGGCCTTGAGGTTGCCCTCCACCACCCAGACGCGGTGTTTTTCCCAACGCACGTAATCGGGAGCCAGGTGATTGGCGGTGGTCAGCGACTTGGGATCCTGGGCGTAAGTCAGCTTGTAGGTGTTGTAGGGCACGATCATTTCCTGCTTGCCCACCAGCTTCCAGTCGTAGCGATCCAGTGCACCGTTGAACACGAAAACATCGTCGTAGGTGCCCGCGCCGGCGGTGCCGGGGTTAGGCGTGTCGTAAGCCAGGTTCGGTGCCAGCTTGACCCGACGCTGTCCCGGCAGGTATTGCCAGGCGCGGCGCGGTTGCTGCAGAGGGTTGGCGGCGTCCTTGAGCATCACCGCTTCACCGGCCCGACGTGCGGGGCCGGTGTAGGACAGCTTCATCTGGTAGTACACGTCGGCGCTGCTGATCGGCTGCGTCAGGTTCTCGTAGATCGGATAGGAAATGAACGCCTGCCCGGTGGTCGCCAGGCTAGGCACGCCGGCGGAGTCGACGTTCCAGGAGTCGTACTTGGAGTTGATGCTCACGCCTTGATAGCGCAGCAGGAAATTCCACATCGCTTCGTTGCCCGACTGCGGGATCGGGAACGGCACGCCCGGCAGCACGTTATCGATGGCCAAACCGCCTTCAAGGGACTTGGCGCCGCTGGCATTCTTCACGCCGTTATCGAGGATGGCTTTGGGCAGCGAAACGGTGCGGTGGGTCGGGTAGACGTTAACGTGGAAGCTCGGGAAACGCTTGGCCAGTTCCGCCGTGGTTGCACTGAGCAAGCCCTTGTACTGATCGACGTTTTTGCCGTCGATCACCAGCAACGGTTTTTCGTTGGCGAAAGGGTCCGGACGCATGCTGTCGCCGGATTTGAAACTGGCCGGCGGCGTGGTCAGGCCACCGTCATAAGCGGGAATGGAACCATCAGCGTTCCCGGCCTTTTCGGCGCCTACCAGGGTCAGGCTGCTGCCCAATTTGGCAGCGTCCTGGGTTGAAACAGCGGCCTGTGCCTGGGCGGCAAGGACCACGGCCAGCGAAGCGGCCAACACGGTTTTGGCGAATTTCATCTTGTTATTCTCCTGCTTGCATTGAGCAAATCAGTGGTGAATCAAAAAGTGGTTTTCATCGTCAGGTAAACGGCGCCACGGTCCTCAGTCGTTGCACCACCACCGGAGAAGGCCGAGTAGCCACCGGCGTAACAGGCGTAGTTTTCATTGCCGCTAAAGGCATTGGGTGTGGAGCCGTCGCCTCCCTTCGGACCGGTACTCACACCGCTGACATTGCACTTGTCGGCCTTGCCGAAAGAGTCCACGTACTTCAGGTCGACAAAGTATTTGTTGTACACAACGGCCCCGAGGCCGACGGCGTAGTTACCGGTGTCTTTGGCGCCGCCACCGGAGACCGGTGACACGCCATCGAGACCGAGGTTGATGGACATCGGTGCGTTGAGGTCGACGCCGGGAAACACCTGGTACCAGGTCGGTGTGAAGTTGACCGCGAAGCCCCAGTTGTCACGGGTCGGCTGGTCGATGCCGTGGTAGGTGTCCTTGCCTTTGTAGAGCGCCTCGTTCTTGCTATCGAGCTTGAGCAGGTTGCTGTAATACAGCTCGCCAAGCAGGGTTGCCGAATCGAACACAGGTGTTTCAGCAATGGTCATCAGACCGTTGAGCGTCCAGTGCAAGGTGTCGCCGGTGGCGGCCATGCTGTCGCCCCTTTGCGGGGTGTCATAGACCACACCGGTGCCGGGCGTGCGCGCCGGCAGCAGGCCAAGCCCCTGGCCCAAACCCAGTGGACTGTTAGTGCTGACAATCGCCGGAATACTGGCCAGCGGCATGTTGTGACGAATGTTCAGGTCCGAACCCACGCTCACACCGCCGACATCCTTGGACAGGCTCAGGCCAACGATCTTGATGTTGTCGGCATAGGCCATTTGATAGGTGGCCGTGCTCAGCGAGTTGAGCGTATTGACCACCGCAGGCACTTGCCCTGCCGGCCGGGTGCCGTTGGGGTTGGCCGAACTCAGGCCACGGGCATCGAGCCAGGCTTGCGGCAGGATTTCCGAGGTTTCGCGGTAGTAAACGCCGAGGGTGCCATCCAGCCAGGCCGGCGACCACTTGGCCATAACGCCCCAGTCACCGCGCTTGTCCGGCGTCAGGTCATGACCGCGACGGACGTTGGTCAATTCATTGCACGGCGCCAGGCCGCAACCCAGAGGGCTGCCAGGCACGACAGCATTAGTGTTACCCAGCAGGAACGACTGCGCGCCGAAACCGACCAGGTCGGAACCACCGTAGTAAGTGCCGGCTTCCGGCAGGCGAGCGGCGTCCCAGTCGAGAAAGTACTGGGCCGCCAGGGTCAACTCTGGGTTGACGGTGAACGACATCGACAGCTGATTACGCGGAACGAACAGCTCCTTGGCCTCAGTGCCCGGCGAGGCGGCCAGTTTGGCCAGGTCCAGGCCGGATTGGCCGTAACTGATCGAGTGCACCGGGTTGAGAATGGTCTCGCCCCAGAACACGTTGTGCTGACCGGCCTTGACGCTCAGCAGCGACTCCTCGCCCATTTCGGTGCTGTAGAACACGAAGGCATCGAGGATTTCGCCGGACGGACCGGTGTAGTAACGCTGGGCATAGTTGCTCAGGTGCGGGCTGCCGTTGCCGACGTTGTCACCGGTGACCGCGGCCAGACGCGGGTCGTTGGCGACCAGCCCCGACCTTGCGTCATTGCCGTTGACGAACGGGTTTGAATTGGAACCGGTGTTCTCGTAGGCCTTGTCGTACCAACTGGCGGCGCTGACACGGAAACCCATGTGGTTCTGGTAGACCACATCCATCTCGGTCAACAGGTCGATACGGTTGGTGATGTTGGTCCCGGCCTTGCGGAAGTTGTAGTCGCCGTCGTTGTTGTTCGGCGTTCCCAGCATGCGTTTGTCGGCGCTTTCGGTGCGTACGCCGTAGTTGTACTTCACGGTGTTATCAAGACGTACGGTCCAGTCCGGGTTACCTGTGTCGAGCTCGACCGCGTGCGCGACCGGCACGGCGGCGGCCAGAATGGCCGAGGCCAACAAGGTGTAACGCGAGGGTGCGAACCCGTGACTCTTATTGTTGTGCATTGCGTTGTCTCCGCCTTTTTGTATTTGTTTTAAGCGCAGCCGCCCTCGCGCAACCCCTTGTTCCAGGGGTTTACGTTTTCAGGAGTGAGGGCAATTGCCGGATGGCGCGGGCCAACCGGCGCCTGAACTAGCTATCCAGCTCGAGGATGAGTGCTTCGGCGTGTGGCCAGCGCCCATACCCGGCAGCAGGATTGAGATGACCGACGTCGCCGAGATTGAGCAGTTCGCTGCCCCAGCCTTCGGCCATGCGCGTGGCGGCGTCCAGGCTGGCGAGGTGGTCGTTGGTACTGGCGGCCACCAGACTGCGGAACGGCAACCGGCCTTTGGGTAGAGGGTCCCAACCCTGGGTGCGCAGGGTTTCAGCGGATGGGTAGCCTTGCGGCCATTGAGCATCAAGGTCCGGCGGAGCGGCCAGCAGCGCGCCCTTGATCGGCCGACTGTGTCGGGCAGCCCAGTGCGCAACCATCAACACACCGGCGCTGTGAGCAACCAGAATCACCGGCCCGTCGATCTGTTCCAATTCATGCTGAATCGCTTCGACCCGCTTGCTGCAATCGAGCTTGTCGGTTTCCAGCGGCGGCACACTGCGTACCTTGCACAGCCTGGCTTCAAGCAACGTTTGCCAATGCTCGGCAACGTGCTCGCGCAGACCCGGTACGATCAGAACGGTTGCGGCAGTTTGCAGTTTGTCCACGTCAACACCTTCGCTTTCTCGATAACTCGACTGGCTCTATTCGCCAGGGGCTTTTTGTAGGACTGACATTAAAGAGCGCCCGCCCGAGGCGCTTTTCATTGGACGTCAGGCACTTTTCTTTTCATGACAAATTTCCAGGTGTTGGCGCACGGCGACCATTGGTCGAATATCCCCGCAGGTTCTCTACAGCTCACTGTAATCAATGGGTGAGCGTCGATTGCCTCACAACAACGGTGTGATTTTGGACAGCTTTGGGCGAGCGCCCTCGACAACGTCACAACTGTTCAATTGTTGATGTGCTGGATATAGTCGCCACGCAAATTTGAATCGCAACCGGCCCAGGAAAGACCTTCGCATGCCCAAGCTTGTTCGCGCCGCCGTCTTGACCAACTACCTGGAGGTCACTCAGTACCTGGGGTTCAATCCGCGCGATGTACTGGCCGGCGTCGGCTTGAGCAAAACCCAGCTGCAAGCCCCTGAACATCGCATTCCCATCGATGCCGCCGTGCGTCTGCTGGAGGATTCAGCCGCCGCCAGTGGCTGCCAGAGTTTCGGCCTGAGCATGGCCGAGTCGCGCCAGCTCTCGGACTTCGGCGTGGTCAGCCTGCTGCTCAGCCACCAGCGTACGCTGCGTGATACGTTGCAAGTGTTGGTGCACTACCGTCATCTGATGAACGATTCGCTGGCCCTCTTCATCGAGGAGGCTGGCAAAATGGTGATCATTCGCGAAGAGGTGGTCACCGAATCGCCGATGCCCTGCCGACAGGCCAATGAACTGGCGATCGGGGTGATGTTCCGCCTGTGCGCCGCCCTGCTCGGCGCACATTGGCATCCCTACAGTGTCAACTTCACGCACCAGCCGCCCGACAACCTGCAACTGCATCGTCGTCTGTTCGGCTGCAAGCTGGAGTTCGGCAGCGAGTTCAATGGCATTGTCTGTCCCAATGCCAGCCTCGACATGACCAACCCCCATGCCGACCCGGCCATGGCGCGCTATGCCCAGAGTTACCTCGACTCGCTGCTGAACCACGAAGGCCAGTCGATGCTGTTCGAGGTGCGCAAAGCCATCTACCTGTTGTTGCCGATGGGACGTGCCACCATCGAGCAGATCGCCCAGACCCAGGGCATGAACGTTCGGACCCTGCAACGACGCCTCAAAGACGATGGCTGCGCCTTCAACGACCTGATCAACGACGTGCGCCGTGACCTGGTGTTGCGCTACCTGGAAAACCCGAATTACTCGTTGGGCCGGATCGCTGACATGCTCGGCTACTCCATGGCGAGTTCCTTCACTCGCTGGTTCATCACCCAGTTCGGCATGCCGCCGGCCGCTTGGCGCAGCGCGCAAAAACAACCCAAGCCACCCAGCGAACCGAGCGCCCTGCCCGGCTCCATGGAACCCTGGGACGACTGAAAGGGACGCAAAAAAAAACGGCGACTGCTGGCACAGTCGCCGCAAAAAAACCGGTGTCTATGACACCGGCCTAGGAGTCCTGTGGCGAGGGAGCTTGCTCCCGCTGGGGTGCGAAGCGGCCCCAAAACAGTCGCCGCGTACTTTCTGAAAAAACACAGTGGTCCTGGAAGAGGGGCGCTTCGCACCCCAGCGGGAGCAAGCTCCCTCGCCACAGTGTTGTGTGCCTACATTCCCCAACGCAGCAACAACAGCACTAGCACGACGAGGAACACCGTCTCCCCCACCATCAACAGGATCGGCTTGATGCCCACCGCCGCCAGTTCCTTGAGTTGAGTTTTCATGCCCAGGGCACTGATGGAAACCACCAGGCACCAGCGCGACAATTCATTGACCGAGCCCTGCACCACCGGGGCCACCCAGCCGGTGCTGTTGATACAGGCCAGAATCAGAAACCCGACGGCGAACCATGGCAGCAGCGGCGGTCGTTTGCCGGTCGTGTCAGCGCCCTGCATGCGGGTGATCATGGCCGCACACACGATCACCGGCAGCAGCATGGCAACCCGCATCAACTTGACCACCGTGGCCGTATCGCCGGTCTCGGTCGACATGCTGTAACCGGCACCGACGACCTGGGCGACATCGTGGATGGTGGCGCCCAGGAACACGCCCGCCACTTGTGGCGACAACGACAGCCAGTTGGCAATCATCGGGTACACGATCATCGCCAGGGTCGACAGCGCCGACACCCCGATCACCGTGAATAACGTCGCGCGTTCTTTCTGCGGATGGTTGGGCAACGCCGCCGCCAGCGCCAACGCAGCCGACGCACCACAAATCGCGGTGGCCCCACCGGTGAGCATGCCGAACAAACGCTGAAAACCCAACGCCTTGGCCGCGATCACCGAGACGCCGATGGTCACCACCACCAGAATCACCACCAGCGCCACAGGCTTCCAGCCCAGCGCGGCCATCTGTTCAAGGGTGATGCGCATACCCAGCAGCGCCACACCAATGCGCAACACAGTGCGCGCAGTGAACTCGATGCCGGCCTTGCAGGTGCCGTCACTGGCCAGGAAGTTCAGCGCCATGCCCAGCAACAAAGCGAACAGCATCACCGGCGCACCGTAGTGCTCGGACAAAAAAGACGCTGCGGCAGCAACGATCAAGCTGACGACAAAACCTGGCGCCAGTTCGCGCGTTCGGCTGTGGATACGGGTGAGAGCGATGGCGCTCATGGCGCGGCCTCCTCGGGAACGATGACGATGAATGCCTGGCCGTCGATGATCTCGACCGGGTAGTTGGCGACTTTGACTGCGGTGGAATTGAGCAAGTAGCCGCTGCGCAAATCGAAGCGCAGGCCATGGGCGCAGCACTGAATCACCCGCCCCTCAAGGCGCCCGCCACACAGCGAGGCGCCTTGGTGCGGGCAACTGTCGTCGATGGCAAACACGTCACCGTCGACGTTGAACAGCGCCAGGCTTTTGTCATCGAATTCGAACAGTGCACGACCGCCCGCCTGCGGGAGTTTTCCGGCAGGCACGGGGATACGAAGGTTCATGCCGGTTGCCGCTCGTGATCACGTTTCTTGAGCGATTCGTTCATGGCCTCGAGCAGCGCCTGAGCAGGTTGTGCACCGATCACCGTCATGCGGCGGTCGAACTGAAAGCTCGGCACGCCACTGGTCGCGCCGGGGAAGCCTTCAAATGGCGTGGCGTCACCCTTCAGGCAATCGAGCACCGCGTCTGTATCGACGCCGCAGGAGCGGGCAATGGCGAGCAAGGTCTCGCGGCACCCCAGGTTTTCACGTTTGCGGAAATAAGCGGCGAACAGCCGTTCGAGCAACATTTCACGCTGAGTAGCATTGCCCAGTACGCTGACTCGTTCGAACAGACGGTGGGCGTCTGCGGTGTTGGGCATCGTCTCGATGTGGCTGAGGTCGATGGTCAGTCCAACCGCCGCGGCAGCCTGCTGTACCTGGGCTTGACGCATGGTCATAGCCTCGGCATTGCCCAGACGCTTGCGATAGAAGTCGGCGAAGGGTTCACCTTGTACCGGCAACTGAGGCAGCAACTGCACGCCATGCCACACCGTGGTGATCTGCACATCCGGGTGGCGACTGCGAAACTGTACCTGCGCATGCTCCAGTTGACGCTTGCCGATCAGGCACCAGGGGCAGATGAAATCGAAGAACACATCAATACGTAAACGACCACTCACAACTTCACCTCTAACACGGATTCGTCCACCGGATCGATGACCCGCTCACCCTTAAGCCGGGCAATGTCCTTGTGGTAATGACACTTGGCATAAAAGAACACGGCCGCTGCCGCCAGGCTGACCAGTGGCACTAATTGAAAAGCAGCCTGCAAACCAATGAGGTCAGACACCTTGCCGGTGATGAATGGCCCAGGCGCCAGCCCCAGCATGTTGTTGGCCAGGGTCAGCGTGGCGAAGGCCGTGCCGTGGACCGAGTAATGGGTCAGGTTGGCAACCATCGCGCCGCAAGGGCCGGTCGTGCCGGCGGCAATCAACATGCCGAGGCAGATCAGCACCAATTGCACTGGCCCTGCCGGCAGGGCGAACGCCGCCGACAACAGCAGGCAACTGCCCAGGCAATAGGCGATGGCCAAAGCGACTTTGCGCTCCGGCGCATGGCGCGACAGTCGATCGCTGAGCATGCCGCACAGGATCATCCCCGCACCGCTGCACAGCACGATGATCGCCGCGACACCGCCCGCCTTGTCCGTGGCCATGTCGTAATAACGGTTGAGGTAACTGGGCATCCACACAATCACGGTGCCGCCGACGAACAGTTGCAAACCACTGCCGACGTAGGCAGCGATGACCGAGCGGCTGGAAAACAGCGTACGCAACGGACGCTTGGCCGCTGCAGCCGCCTTGCTCGCCGCCAGGGAGGCACGTTGCGGCGCAATGCGCGCTTCCTTGACGATGACCGGGTAAAGCACAGCCAGCAGCAGGCCGAACAGCGCCATGCCGGCAAACGACCAGCGCCAGCCCAGCTTGGCGGCGATTGCACCGCCCAGCGCCATCCCTAATACCGAACCGAACATACCGCCCGCCATGAAGGCACTGGCCAGCGTTGCACGCAGGTGTTTGGGAAACACCGAAATCACCACCGCGATGCCGACGCTGCCGTACGCCGCTTCGCCGACGCCGACCATGAATCGTGCAATGAACATCTGCGGGTAGTCCTGCGCCACCGCGCAGCCCAGCGTCGCCAGACTCCACAGCAAGGCCATCAGCGCCAGGCTCTTGACCCGGCCAAAGCGATCCGCCAGCAATGACAGGGGAAATGTCAGCAGCCCCACCATCAGCGCGACAATGCCACTGAGCAGACCGAGCTGGCCGTCGCTCAGGGCCCATTCGCCCTTGAGCATCGGGAACACCGCGTTCAGCACCTGGCGCGACATGTAATCGGAAATCAACAGCCCGAACGTCAGTGCAAAAACGATCCAGGCATACGGGCGCGCAACACCGACAGCACAGTCGTCATCGTCTGCGGCGATTGGGTGAAAGGCCATGCAGCCTCCTCAAAGCTTTGTTTTATTGTTGTTATCAAGCGTGTTGCAGGGCAGCGAGCGGAAGGCCGTTGACCTCCCGCTTCGTCTGCCGATCAGCCGCGTTGCGGCACACCTTTCTGCCCAGCCTTGCGGTTGGGGGCCATACCGTTGGCCAGCAGTGTTTCTTCGATGCTCTGGTACTGCACGCCGATGCGGTAGATCTCACGGGCTTCTTTACCGGTGGCGATTTCGCGACCCAGTTCATGAGCGATGCGCACGGTCTGCTTGATCTGCGCAACTGAGCCGAAACGGTCGCCCTTGTGATCAATAATAGTGTCTTCATTGCCCACACGCGGGTGCAAACCCATGGCCATCGACATGGTGTTGAACGGCATGACGTTCTTGAGCAGCGACTCGGAGGTCAGGGTGCAACCGTCTGGCGCGCGGTGGATGAAGTTAAAGAAGTTGAACGGATTGGGGCCATCGAAACCGCCGCCGATACCGATCCAGGTCAGGTTCAACGGGCCCTTGTAGACGCCCTTGCGCACCAGACGCTCAAGGGTCTCCATGGCATGCATGCCAGTCAGCTGGAAGTGCGGCTGGATGCCGTTGTCCGTCAGACGCTTGAGGTGTTCGGCGACCCAGGCCGGGCCTGCCGGTACGGTCATTTCGCTGTAGGCCGCGTGGATCAACGGGTTATCCAGAGAAGTGCCCTTCAGGTACTCCGGATACAGCAACTCCATGATGTTCATCTGGGTGGTGTTGATCGCTACCGTGACCTGATCCGGTTTTGGCGTCAGCTCGGCCAGCATGTGTCGCGTATCGTCAGACAGCCACTTGGCCGCTTCGCCATCGCTTTCCGGCGCGAAGGAAATCGAACCACCGACCTGGATGATCATGTCCGGCACGGCTTCACGCACGCCGGCGATCAATTCGTTGAATTTGGACAGACGCTTGGAACCCTTGCCGTCCAGCTCGCGCACATGCAAGTGCAAGACGGTGGCACCGGCCTCATAACAATCGACCGCTTTTTGCACCTGTTCGTCCATGGTCAGCGGGATGTCTTCGGGGAAGTCTTCCGGCATCCATTCCGGGCCGTACGGGGCCACGGTGATGACCACCTTTTCCATGTTTTCCGGGTGCAGGGAATCGTCGAAGAATTGCATGAGTTACTCCTGTTCTTATGATTGTCGCGCCCACCCGGGATCGTGCCGGGCAGACGTGTTTACGAGTGCGAATGCAGAAGGGGTCGATCAGTAAGTCTTGTCGCCGATGATCCCGGCGCGCTCCATCTTGCGATGGCACGGCGGGTAATCCATGACGGCGTAGTGCTGGGTGCTACGGTTGTCCCAGATGGCGATGCTGTTGGGTTTCCAGCGCCAGCGCACCTGATACTCGGGGATGTAGGCCTGGCTGATCAGGTAGCGCAGCAACTCGCTCGCGCCAGGGTTGGCGTCCTGGCCGAAGCGCACCCGCTCGGGGGTGTGGTAGTTGCTCAAGTGCGTCGTGAAGGCGTTGACGAACAGCACCTTTTCCCCGGTTTCCGGGTGGGTGCGTACCACCGGGTGCTCGGCATCCGGGTACATCGCCTTGAGCGCCAGACGCTTTTCGATCGGCATGGCGGCGCCAAAGCTTGCTTCGATGCTGTGGCGCGCGCGCAGGTCGGCAATCTTCACCTTCACGTCCTCCGGCAAGCGCGCATACGCCTCGACCATGTTGGCCCACATGGTGTCGCCGCCCACCGGCGGGCACTCTACACAGCGCAGCACGCAGCCCATCGGCGGGGCCTCACGCCAGGTGGCATCGCTGTGCCAGGAGTTTTCATAGCGGTCCGCCGGCTGGTCCGGGTTCTTGTAGATGCGCACCAGCCCCGGATGATCCGGGTCGCTGCCCGCCACCGGGTGATCTTCCAGCTCGCCGAAGCGACGGGCGAAGGCCACGTGCTCGGCGCGAGTGATGTCCTGATCACGCAAGAACACCACCCGATGCTTGAGCAGCTGAGCACGAATCTCGGCAAAAAGACCGTCGTCATGCACCGCGTCTGCGAGGTTGACGCCCACCAGCTCCGCGCCAATGCTGCAGGTCAATTGTTCGACTTTCATGGCAGACAACTCCCTTAAATGACGAAAATCGACGAGCCCGTGGTCTTGCGTGACTCCAGATCGCGATGGGCCTGGACAGCATCCTGCAAGGCGTAGTGCTGGTTGATCTCAATCTTGATCCGGCCACTGCCGACATGGTCGAACAACTCACCTGCCAACGCGGCTTTTTCCGCCGGCTCGGCGATGTAGTCGGCGAGGGCCGGACGGGTCATGAACAGCGAGCCTTTCATCGCCAGCATCACCGGATCGAAGGCCGGGATCGGACCGGATGCCGTGCCGACGCACACCAGCAGGCCACGGCGCTTGAGCGAATCGAGCGAACCCATGAAGGTGTTCTTGCCGACGCTGTCGAACACCACGTTAACCCCTACGCCGTCAGTCAACTCGCGCACGCGCTGGGCAACGTCTTCGTGGCTGTAATTGATGACATGGTCGCAGCCATGGGCGCGGGCAATTTCGCCCTTGACCTCGGTGGACACGGTGCCGATGACGGTCAGGCCAAGCAGCTTGGCCCACTGCGAAACGATCAGGCCCACACCACCGGCAGCGGCGTGCAACAGAATGCTGTCGCCGGCCTTGAAATCGTAAATGCGCCGCATCAGGTACGAGGACGTCAAGCCGCGCATGGTCATGGCAGCGGCGGTCTCGAAGCTGATGGTTTCCGGCAGCTTGATCAGCGGCGCGGCCGGGATCAGGCGCTCGGTGCTGTAGGCCCCCAAGGTATTGAGAAAACCGGTGTAGGTGACGCGATCACCCACGCGGACATTGGTCACCCCTTCACCAATGGCCTGGACCACACCGGAGGCTTCAACCCCCATGCCATTGGGCATCGAGATCGGGTAAGTGCCATTGCGAAAGTAAGTGTCGGCATAGTTCAGGCCAACCGCCACATGACGAAGACGAACCTGGCCGGGACCGGGATCGCCAACTTCGACCTCCTCATAACGAAGGACTTCGGGACCACCGGTTTCGTAGAAGCGTACGGCTTTGGCCATTTTTTCTTATTCTCCAATCTGCAAGATGAGCGTGCTGCGTCGAATTGCGCTGATTGGACTGTAGGACGCCGTCTGGCGAGTCGCTTCTCATCAGACGACAATGGCTTTTCATTTCATGACAACTACCTGCGTGTACGAATTCCGGAAACGAAAAAGCCCGGCCTGCTTGCCGTAATGCTGTGCACTTGAGGTTGGGGACATATCCGTTTTTGCGGTTATGGCTGCTGGCGGTTTCGCTTTTACAGCGAGTCACTTGGAAAAGCCCCAAGTAACCAAGGGCTCTTGCCCCTGACGTTCGGTGCCTCGCCTAGGCTCGGCATGCCCTCGCTCCGGTCCTGCTCCGTGGGCCCGCCGCCATCGGCCATCCATGGCCGGGGGCGGCTAACC